>JAKQEA010000190.1 GCA_029558715.1 Bacteroidota bacterium
ACAAAAGCATTAGCCCAGTTTACCGGTTCTATGGTTTCTGCTGATTCAAAATATGATCGTTATAAAAAAGGCATTGTAACATATACTGCACAGGAAGAAAATGGTTACCAGTTATACAAAGCCAATTGTGCCGGTTGCCACCCGGAACCAATGTTTACAGATTATAGCTTCCGGAATATTGGTTTACCAGTTGATAACTTATTGAATGATTATGGCCGGATGAGAATTACCGGAAAGGGTGAAGATTCACTAAAATTTAAAGTGCCTACGCTGCGTAACACCTATATCTCTTCCAACTATATGCATGATGGCAGGTTCAATACGCTTCAGCAATGTATCAATCATTACCGTACCAATGTGCAGCAAAGCGCTACGCTTGATCCTTTGCTGACAAATGGAATTACACTGACCAATGCACAAGCCAGTGATCTTTTTATTTTTCTTCGCACTTTAACTGATTCTGCCTTATTAAGAGATCCCCGTTTTGCTAAACCAAATTAGGTCTTGTCAACTATTCTTTTAGCTTTCAGTGCATCAAGAGCCTGCTTCTTTGCTTCAATTTCTTTTTCCGTGTCCTTTTGTGCAGATTGATTATCCTTCAATTTTTTTTCGAGATCATTCTGATCATCTTTCAGCCCCCTTAGTTTCTTTTCGGCTTTACTTACTGCTTCTTCCTGTGCTTTTATATCCAGCTCCAGGTTTTCAGCAATGACATCAGGCTGCAGGCCGCTAAGAAAGGTTTTTGCTTTTTCTGTTTGTAAAACATCAAATCCGGATTTGGCATTGTTCCCATCTTTCAGAATGATCATATATACCACAGATTCATCCTGGTTTTTCCGGCTTTTTGATTCTACTTTAATGATATAATCCATCCTTTCAGCATTAATATCAGTAATGAACGCATCCTTATATACCTTAAATCCTTTGTCTTTGTTAAAGAGTCCTTTCTCTTCCTTTGGCTTGTAACCAAGTTTTGCCATTTTTTTTGAAATGGCATTTTCTACTGCCTCCGGCGGGTAAGGATAATCGATCATAAAAGCTTCCTGTTTTTTCTTGTCATATTCGATTGTGCCTTCATATGCCTGTGCCGAAACAATATTCACAAAAGCCAGGGCAACTAATAAGGATAAAAATATCTTCTTCATAACCGGTAAATTTTGCTGATAAAGATACAGCAAGGCAGAAAAGCGTTGCAATTGTCCTAAATATATTATTTGCTATTCGCCGGAATTCGTTTTTTGCCTGCTTAACAATTACTTTTGTCCGGTTATTACCGCCGGAATACCCGGAAAGGCAATGACCTAAAAATTTCCAATCCTTTGAGCGGAATAAAAAAACTGGCAGGACAAACTCTGTGGTACGGCATGAGCAGCATCTTCGGCAGGTTTCTCAATTACCTGCTGACGCCGCTGTTGGTTACCATCTTTGCTTCAGGAGAATATGGCAAGATCAGTACGTTGTTTACCATTGCTGCTTTTCTCAATATTGTCTATACCTACGGACTCGAAACATCCTATTTCCGTTTTTCAGCACTGCAGCCTGAATCAAAAGTTTACAATACCTGTTCCTCCTCTATAATTATAACAACAGCCCTGTTCACCGGCTTATTGCTGCTCTCTGCACAAAGCTTTGCTTCCTTCCTGGAAATGCCTGACCACCCGGAATATATCTCCTGGGTGATCTTGATTGTAGCGCTGGACACACTTAGTGTGATGCCCTTCGCCAAGCTCCGGTATGAAGGAAGACCAAGAAAATTTGCAACTATAAAGGTCCTGAACATTCTTATTAATGTCGGGCTCGTCATTTTCTTCCTGGTGGTTTGTAAAAATGCTTTCGAAAAAGATAAGGACAATTTGTTTGCGACATTATATGATCCTAAGATTGGTCTTGGGTATGTCATTCTTGCCAACCTGTTTGCAAGCGGTATCACCTTACTATTACTGGCAAGGGAATTTTTTCATTTCAAATTCAGGCTAAATCCGGGTTTTTGGAAAGAGATGATGAGTTATAGCTGGCCGCTGATTATTGTTGGTTTTGGCGGCATGGTGAATGAAACGATTGATCGCATTATGCTGCTGAAATTGTACCCTGGAACTATAGATGAAGCTTTTTCCCAATCGGGTATTTATTCCGCCAACTACAAACTGGCTGTACTGATCGTATTATTCATACAGGCCTTCCGGATGGGAGCAGAACCCTTTTTTTTCAAGCAATCCACCAGTGAAAACGCACAAAAAACATATGCCAGGGTGATGAAGTTCTTTGTGATCGCCTGCTGTTTTTGTTTTCTTGGTGTGACTTTGTTCCTTGATATCTGGAAATATTTTATGGGCACCAAACGTCCGGAGTATTATACAGGATTGAAAGTAGTACCCATACTGATGACGGCTAAAATATTTCTCGGTATTTATTACAATTTATCTATCTGGTATAAAATAAAGAACCAGAACCTGACCGGTGCCTGGATCACCCTTGGTGGCGCTGCAATTACTATAGTTTTCAACTGGATATTTATTCCTATCCTTGGTTATATGGCCTGCGCCATTGCCACTATTCTTTGTTATGGGTTTATGATGGTGGTAAGTTACATACTGGGACAAAAACACTATCCCATTCCCTATGCATGGAAAAAACTACTGGCTTATATTGTTATCTGCCTGCTTTTATTTGGTTTGCACCAGGCATTTCTTCTTTTAGGCCTCAACCCGTGGATCAACCGGGCTGTGGCTGTTTCCTTTATTGGTTTATTTACACTACTGGTGCTAAATGTAGAAAGGAAAGAATTTGAGAAGATGCCGGTAATTGGAAAGTTTTTGAAACCAACAACTGTTTAATACATCTTTACAAAAGGATTATTCATTTTCTCAAATCCCACTGTTGTTACCGGGCCATGACCCGAATATACTTTGGTTTCATCCGGTAGGGTGAAAAATTGTGTTTGTATACTTTGTACCAGCGTTTCCATGCTACCACCCGGCAGATCAGTTCGGCCTATGCTGCGGTTAAACAGTACATCACCGCCGATGATAAAACCACCGGCTTCATGGTAAAATGATACACTTCCAGGAGAATGACCGGGTGTGAAACGTATTTCCAACTCATCCTCCCCGATTTTAATTTTATTTCCTTCTTTCAGGTAAACCAAAGGGCCCTCGTAATTGTCAAAAGGCAGCTGCCACATGAGGCCGGACTGGGGAGCAAAGTCTAAAACAGGTTTTTCATTCGGATGAATATGAAGGTCAAGTCTCCAGGTATCATGTACGAATTTGTTGCCAAAAACATGGTCCAGGTGGCAATGAGTATTAAGCAGCAAAACAGGCGTCAGGCCGGTCTTTTCAATGCCCGTTTTTAATTCGTCCCTTTCCTCCGGGAAATAACAACCGGGGTCTATAATGCAGCACTGCTTTTGTTCGTTATACAAAACATAAGTATTCTCCTGAACGGGGCTAAAAGTGAAGGACTTAACAGCTAACATGGATTGTTTTTTCGTACTTTTAAAATCCGGACGGTAACTACCGGCAAAGATAGTTTCAATTGTTACTACCGGCACTTTAACTTGCTTATCAGAAATAGCCCGGTAACTATCGGGACTGGCTGCCAAATCATATAAATGAACGATTAAACATTATCGAAACAGTAAGTAATAGTCTATGAAGAAGTCATTAAGCCTGATTGCCTGTCTTTCCCTTTTCCTTTCTATGGAAACTGCAGCACAAGTGAATACGGTGGAATTCGGAAAAAACCGGGTTCAGTACCAGAAATTCAAATGGAAATATTACCAGACAGAAAATTTTAACAGCTATTTCAGCCAGGATGGTTTGGGACTGGGAAAATATGTTGCCCAGGTTGCTGAAGCAGAGCTGCCCTCTATTGAAGAATTTGTGGAATATGGACTCCAGCGCCGGATCAATATCGTTATTTATAACAATTACGATGAAATGCAACAGTCCAATATCGGCATTGGCATTGACTGGCAAAATACCGGCGGTGTTACCAAACTGGTGAACAATAAAATGATCATTTATTATGATGGCAACCATGATAATCTCCGCCGGCAGATAAGGCAGGGAATTGCCCGTAACCTGGTAGAGAACCTGCTCTTTGGAGATGATCTCGGGGAGTTTGCAGCTAACCAGGCCTTACTTGATCTTCCCAAATGGCTGACTGATGGATATATTTCCTATGCTGCTGAAAGCTGGAACACTACACTGGATGATGATCTGAGGGGTGTGATGCTGGCGGGCAGTTACCGGAATTTTTACCAGTTTGCATTTGAAAAACCATTACTTGCCGGGCATTCTTTCTGGAAATACATTGCCGATAAATATGGCAAAAGCAAGACCACTTACTTCCTGTACCTGGCCCGCATTTACCGTAACCTGAACAATGCTTCCTATAAGATCGCTAAAAAGAAATTCAAGGTCATCCTGCGGGATTTTATGACGGATGTACAGGCACAATATTTTAAGGATATACGTGGCCGCCGAAATACACCAAGGGGTCAGCTTTCAGTAAGTGAATACATAGGTAAGAAAGATTATATCCGTTTTAATGCAAACCCTGTTCCCCGAAGCTTTACTTATGCCGTGGTTGAATTTAACCAGGGCCGCTACCAGGTAGTGTTGATGGAAAATTTTGTAAACAAAAAAGTACTTCTGAAACTGGGTGTACGTTCAAGGGAAGATGATAAACATCCTAACTATCCTATTCTTGCCTGGGATGGCAAGGGTACCCGGTTAGCTGTGTTATATAATGAAGAAGGAAAAACAAAATTCTTTGTGTACGACCTGGTGAACAGGGTGAAGTTATGGAAACAGGAGATCGACAAATTTGACCAGGTACAGGACATGAAATATATGCTTGATAACAATACCCTGTTGTTAAGTGCCGTAAAAAGCGGGCAAACCGACATATTTGTTTACAAGATCGATAAACAAACCGTAGAACAGATCACCAACGATGTGTATGATGACCTGGACCCTTCCTTTGTGGCCTTCCCAAATAAAACAGGTATCATCTACTCCAGTAATCGTCCGTCAGCTACCGCTGCCAGCAGTGACGACTCATTACCCGGCAGGCATTTCAATATATACCTGGTTGACAACTGGAATAAATCGGAAGCCAAGCAAATATCAAAGCTTACTGATCTGAAACTGGGCAATGCAAGATTTCCTTCCCAATACAACACTTCCCATTTCACTTTTATCAGTGACGAAAACGGAATCAATAACCGCTATGCCGGTTTCTTTAAAACAGAAAGGGCCGGTTTGGATACATTAGTATTCATTGGTGATGAAATGCTGCGCAATCCGCCGCAAAAAGATGTGGACAGCCTTCTTGCTGAATGGGGCAAGACAGATATTGATTCAGTCGGTTTTGTTTCTATCACTAATGATTCGTCATACGTATTCCCGCTGACGAATTATCAAAGCAGTATGCTGGAAACAAGAACTGCCGGTGATAACCAGCAGGTGAGTGAAGTGGTAAAGCTTGGTGATGTAAAACTATTGTACCGTTTAAAAGTGGATGAAAACACACTTCGCCGCCGGAATATAAATGCAAGACCGACTGAATACATCAGGAAAGTGATTGAGGAAGAAAAGAAAGCTGCCCGCAAAGAAGCAGTACAGACTATCAAAACAGATACTCTGACCAAAAAACAACAGGATTTTTTCAACAGCGGTTTTGAAGAAGATAAGCCAGACAGCACTAAGAAAGTAGGCGATATGGTGAAAGCAGATGAGATAATCAAAGAATCTGTTCTGAAGAAAGCTAAAGTGTTTGAATACAGACCCCCTAAGTTTTTCAATGATTATCTCGTCAGCGGATTTAACAATAATATTTTAGTAACCCGTTTTCAACCCTACCAGGGTGGCTATGGCCCGATACAATTGAGTAATAACTCTCCGTTGAATGGAATCATCCGGGTAGGAACCTCCGACCTTTTTGAAGACTGGAAATTCGCCGGCGGTTTCCGTATTAGTCCGGATCTCACCAATAATGAATACGTATTTACCACGCAATACCTTAAGAAAAGGATAGATTATGGTCTTACCTATTACCGGGTGACAGTAAAAAACCCTGCCTTGTATACCGACTCTACTTCTTTTAATGTAAAACAATACTCTAATTTATACCAGGCAACAGTAACGTATCCTTTCAGTAAGATCCGAAGCCTGCGTATGAATGTGGGATATCGCAGTGATAAATATGTAAAACTGGCTAACGAATTTTTCCCTGATGAATCATTGAAGGGCAAAGATGACCGCCTCACTTATGCACTGGCTCATCTTGAATTTGTACATGATGATGCTATCAGTACGGCGCTGAATATATGGAAGGGGCTTCGGTGGAAAATATACTTCGATTATATAACACAGGTGGGCAAGAATACCAAAACAGGAAGCGGAGATTTTCCATACACCATGAACGTTGGGTTTGATGCCAGGCATTACCTGCCGGTATACCGTAATATCACCTGGGCTGTTCGTGCTGCAGCTGATTTCTCATGGGGTACAAAAAAACTTATTTACTACCTGGGCGGTGTTGACAACTGGCTGATGTTTGGTCAGAATCAGCGTAGCAATGGCTCCTTCCGCTATTTTGATCCTTCCAATACCCCGGACCCCGATGCTGAATATGCATATGAATCTCTGGCAGTAAACATGAGAGGATTCAAGCAGAATGTGGCAAATGGTAATAATGCATTTGTACTTAATAGTGAAATAAGGGTGCCTGTATTTACCAGCTTTTTTAATAAACCCATCAATAATGCTTTCTTGCGTAATTTTCAGATAGTACAGTTTATAGATCTCGGTACTGCTTGGAATGGCGCTTATGATAAAATAGAAAGGCCTTCGGTTTCGTATACTTCACAGCCGCTTACCGTAAGGGTAAAAGCTGGTGGTATAGGACCTTTTGCAGGTGGCTATGGCTTTGGGGCCCGGAGTACTTTACTGGGCTACTTCCTGCGCTTTGATGCTGCCTGGGAAATGAATGGCTTTTTCCAGGGTAAACCGCTTTATTATTTTGCTATGGGTCTCGATTTTTAAGCTCCAAAATTTTGAATAATCACAATCCCTCCCTTGAAGGAGGGATTGTGATTTTAGACAGTAAATGATTCCCCTAATTTTTTAACCGACAAATACAGCAATGTCATAAACACTGCATAGCAAAACGTCATTCCCCATGCAACACTGTTCTGAAGGGGATTAAAAAGTAAATCACTTATCTCTGAAACAAGGGAAAAAGGATCGGTAATAATATCCCAGCTATTGAACCGCAGATACCGTCCAATATAAACTCCCAGTGCATTAAGCCACATTACTGCAAACACCAGCATCACAGAAAAATGTCTCCCCCTTATCACTGCAGATATGACTTCTACTTTTCTCAGTGACACAATTCCGAACATAATTCCATTCCATGCAAAAGAAAAGATCAGCAACAGGTCAAACCATTTGGGTGCTGAACGTACCCTCGTAAAATGTACAAGATCGGTTATAATATAAAAGGCGTTAGGGATGAATAATAGCCATACAACCAGGGCCAAAACAAGTTTCCACCTGTTCTCAATAAAATCAATCCTGCCGGTTACCAGCTGGGTGATCCCATAAGGCACAAAAGCAAGAAAAAGATTCCAGGGAAGGAAAATATACTCCAGTGAATCAGTAACTATCATCCTTGCAGCCAATAATAAACAACTAAAGCCGGAAGATACCAGCAACCAGTGGTGCAGGGTAACAGGCAAAGGAAATCCGGATTTGCGAAGGAATACTGCTTTTATCATACAATTATTTTAGGAATAAATATTAAGCTCCCAGTAAGCAGAGCAACGGCAGCCATAACTAATACTGCAGCAGCAGCAATATCTTTAATGAACTTTATTTCCGGATGATCTTCTTTTGAAATAAGGTCTGTGGTTTTTTCAATAGCAGTATTGATCAGCTCCGTCACCCACACCAAACCCGTAACAATAACCAGTATAATAACTTCAAAGCGGGTAACCGGAAAAATAATACTCAATACGATCACTGCAACAGTTGCCAGTAAATGCAGTACCGCATTATGCTCCCGTTTAAAAAAGCTGAACATTCCTTCAAGAGCATAACAGAAACTTTTGCTTCTTTCACTTACCGAGAATCGTTTATACTCACTCATGCCCGCCAGTTTGATTGACTTGTTAATTGCTTTCCCATACCATATGTGGGTTGATTAGCGGATTTCCCTGTCATCATATGCCTGCAGTGTATAAACTCTTTCCAAACATCACCTGCATATTGCTGAAATGAATAACCTCCGCTTCTTAATACTTTGTAATGCCATAGCCAGACCATGAGAATGGTGCCTGCCATTAGTAAATAATGAACTGTCCCTGAAAAGATTAATGTAAATCCCGCTTTGCGTTTATACAAACATTCAAGAGTGTAACTCTGAAAACGCAGGTGCATTTCTTCATCTTTTAATACCTGCAGGCATATTTGCTTAAGTATAGCTGACCGGGTGGCATTGAACAAAGCCTTATAATACACCATGGCTATTATTTCAGCGGTGAGCAATACGGTCACCGAACCCTCTAGCCCTGCCAGTTTTCGTAATCGCCGGAAAATAGAATCCAGCCAGTCTCTGCCCAGTTTTGGTATCCCCTCACCTTCCATAAACTTTCCTAATATTGCCGCATGATCCTGCTCTTCTTTAATAAACAGTTTGACAGTCTCTATGTAGCTGGTATCCTGCATACGCTGAGCAAACTGCAGAAAATGCTTCCCCTCAGAATGTTCTCCTCTTTGAAACTGGCGAACAGATTGGGAGATATTTTGTTTTTCCTGAGCTGTTAGTGTCTGACAATCTTTCCATTCAAGATGGTCAAAATGGTCACGATTACCCAGGAAATATTGTTGCCATTGTAAAAAATTCATACCATCATTTTTGTAATGAAACAATACTATTACCATTCCAGTTTCCGGGAGAAATACATGATGATGCCCAATGCCACAAATAAACCTATACTGCCCATCAGTAATGCATAATCCTGCAATTGAATAATACTGAATATATAACTGTACACTACAACCAGTACAAAGCTGATAAACAGGGCCAGTTTTGATGATTTTAATATGCTGCCCACATACCAGCTCACCAGTCCGATAGTAGCGGCACCTGCGATAAGATAAGCCAGGTTGAACCCGGTATACTCAGAAACAGATAAGAGCAACGTATAAAATAATACCAGGGCTAATCCGGCAAGACCATATTGAACGAGGTGCAATGATTTTTTGTAAATAGTTTCTACCAAAAAAAATGCAGCAAAAGTGAGCATTATACAGAGCAATGCATACTTAACCGAACGTCCGGTTTTATCATAACTATCAACCGGTATCAACAGATCTGCTCCAACCTGCGAAGAAGAGAAATTGTAAACGGTATTTTTCCAGACCTGTGGTATAGATCGGTTCATATATTTCCATGTAGCAGTGAATCCACTGTCCTTAACTGTCCTTGTATCGGGTAATCGTATACCCGTAAAACCAGGATCGGGCCAGGCAGACCGCATTTCAATTTTATTTTCCCGGGCCGCCGCAGCAAATAATAATTGCTCAGATCCGTTGAGTGAAAATTTGATAGTAAATGATCCGCCGGCACCAGTTGTTTCCGGTAATAATGAAACAGGAGCAATAAAGGCTTCTTCCATTGGAGTTTGACCCGCAGCCTGTGGCATAAATACAATATCGCTGTCGTTCCAGTTCAGATGAATATCTTCGTTAATACCCTTTAACTGATCCTGCACCTTAAAAAATAGCAGCGATTCATTCCATAAAATATTTTCTGCCGGTATATTTAATTTCTCCCATGGAATGCTGTTGAATTTCCCCGACAGGCTGATATCTGTTTTGTAAACCGCTACTTCATAGATGCCTCTTTTTCTTTTCTCAGGAAATACAGTTGATTGTATGTCGAGTTTATCTGCCATGAAATAAGCATTTGCTTTCTCCCATTGCTGATTGCCCTTTTCATCTATTACCGCAACCTTATATGGCAATAACAGTATTGGCCCGGTCACTATTTGTTTACCAGCCCATTTACTGCTGATATCAGTAATAGCTTCTTTTTGCCTGCTTTCTCTTTCCTTTACCACACCCATTATAAAATAAGTAGGTATCCAGAGTACCATCGCCATTAAAAAAATGACAACACATTTGAGAAATAATTTCCCTTTATCCCACAGCGGGGATGATCCTTTAATTGTTTCAAAGGTTTCCATCATTGATTGTTTTATGAATTAAAAAGAAAAATTGTTTTGCCCTGAAAGCAATGGCCACTATTGCAGCGAGATAAGCAGGCCAGAAGTATAGTAGTGTCTCAAGATTAAGTATTTCGTCAGCAAAAAAAAGTAACAGCAAGATTAAGTTCATCACAATGGAAGCAACAGCTGCCAGTATCCATAAAAAGAATTTTTCGGAAGATGCAAATCCGGATGTTGTGATACAAAAAAGCAATGCCCAGGCAATTAAAAAAGAAGGTGATCCTGCCAGCATTATAAAAAACAGGGTTGAAAATAAATCAGGGGCAAACCACCCTGCCTGTCCATATAAAGCAGAAGAAAAAAACGTATAACCAGTAAGGCCAATCACTAACAGCAGTATTGATACTGTCCATGTATAAAAAGTGTGAAGAAAGAAATTCATCAGTAATAAGTTTGATCGTTTGAAGATTCAATAGCATTTATTTTCCTGAGACAGATCCCAAGAGGTAGCAAACCGATGATACCAAAAGAACAATCAATCAGTCGCCACCAGAGGGGTATTTCCCTGAAATGACCAGCAACAAGGGCAAAAGGAATGATCAGCAGGCAGGCAATCATTCCAAACTCAACCACCCATTTATTTCGAACCGGGTTTTGTAAAGGACCGATAAATAATATAGCCAGAACAATATGAGCGAAGGCCAGCCAGTCGTAGCCGTAAGCCAGAAACGGATACTCTTTATTAGTATTCATTAATCCCTGGTATACTTTATCAAGCCAGTCACCCACAACTGAGCCGGCGGGAAATAGCCTCGTTACAAAAGAAAGTTCTGTTTCTGCAGGAATAGCTGTAGCTCCGCTCAGGATAAGAATAATTATAAAAAGGATAATCCATCGTCTTATTACTCTTATTTGTTTTTTCATTTTGAAAAGTACTTTGTATTTCAAAGTGAAAGTATAAAAAAAAATTACTTCACTCCTTTGATCATATTTTCCAATGCTGTTATGTGATCTGTAAATGCCTTTTCTCCTGACTTGGTAACTGAATAAGTGGTATTAGTCTTTTTACCAATGAAGCCTTTGTGCACTTTAATAAACCCATTTTCCTCCAAGTTCACCAGGTGCGTTGCCAGGTTACCATCTGTAACCTCAAGCATTTCTTTCAGATCATTAAAATTCACTTCCTCATTCACCATCAAAACACTCATTACCCCAAGGCGAATGCGGCTTTCAAAAACTTTATTTAACCCAGTTATAGGATTCTTCATACATTTTTTCTCCTGACCGAACTGCTCCGGTTCTTACTTTCTTTCATATTTTGCCCACATACTGATTCCATAGACTATATGCAAAATACCAAAACCAACGGCCCAAAACCACAGGCCGTAGCCAATAAACAACATGTTAATCAACCCTAATACAATTTCGCAATAACCCAGGTACCTTATCTCTGATAAAGTATACTTACTGGCATTGACAAGTGCCAGCCCATAAAAAATTAAACTGGCCGGAGCAACAAATGCCCATACATCATATCGCAGCATTCCAACAATAAATGCTCCTCCTGTTGCCAAAGGTACCAGCATATTCCAGGCAAGCCGTTTTGATGTATGATCCCACAATGGCAAACCTTGTTTGTTTGCCTTGCGCCAGGTAAAATAATAGGACGAAGCAAATGCCACAACAAAAACGGATGCAGCAACAACCAGCAATTTGATCTTTAACCGGCTGAAATCATCCCCGGAGAAAAAACCACTACTGTTATAATCACCATAATAATTATCAAGGATGCTATACGAAATAAATGCTCCTGTCAATGCACATACTCCCGCAGCTACCCCGCTTAATCCGCTCAGAGAAATAAAACGGCTCGACCGCTCCATAATACGGCGTATGTCTTTTAAGTCCTGTAAAGAATCGGTTTGCTGGTTTGGCTCATGCATAAAAAAGTACTTTGAATCACAAAGTAAATAAGCCTTATCCATATCTCCAAATACTTTTTTAGCCAAGGTACCTTTTCCAAACAATTTAACATTCGCAAAATATTATCCGGTTGTATTTTTACCAATCGATGTTCCGTCCTAAACAAAACCTGCTTCTTCTCCTCTTAGTCCTGCTGATCACGGGATTACCTGTCCTGTCCCAAACCAAAAAGGTTACAGGAACAGTAAAAGATGCACATAGTGAAGAGCCAATACCTTTTGCATCAGTTAGTTTTAAGAATACCACAGTGGGCAAACGGACAGACTCAGCAGGTGTTTTTTCCTTCTACCTGGCCAAATGGCCTTCCGATACACTCGAAATTTCCTGTGTGGGTTATCAGCCCTTTCGTTTAGTCCTTGTATTTGGTAAAGACTCAATCCATACAAATATCATGATGGAAAGAGGCACTTTCAACGAAGGTGCTCAGTTGAAAGTAAAAGTGAACAAAGGGCTGTTGGTGTGGCGAAAAATTGTCCAAAACAAGCCATTCAATGATCGTTACCGGTTCGATAATTTCTCCTACGAGTTATATAACAAATTAGAGCTGGATCTGAAAAATATCAATTTTGAAAAATTTGGCAAATTCAAACCATTAAAACCTGTCAGCGAACTTATCAACGAAAATATTGATACCACTGAAGGCATAAAATACCTGCCCACTTACCTGGCAGAAGCCCTCTCCGATTACTTTTATCAGAAATCTCCAAAAAAAAGAAGAGAGATAATCAAAGCTGCTAATACTAACGGTATAAAAAATGAAAGTGCCTTAAAAATGCTGGGAGGTATGGACCAGGTGGTGAATGTGTACAATAACTTTATCCCTGTTTTTGACAAGCAATTTGTAAGCCCGATCAGTGACAATGGTGATTACTATTATAATTACCGGGTAACAGATACACAGGTTATTGCCAACAACCGCTACTACCATCTTGTATTCACTCCGAGAAGAAAAGGCGGAGATACATTTGAAGGAGATTGCTGGGTGCATGTTGGCTCTTTCGCTATTCAACGAATGAACCTACGGCTTGGCAAAGAAGCCAATGTAAATTTTGTGGAGAATCTCAGCCTGATACAGGAATACAAAATGATCAATGACACTACCTGGTTCCTGTCTAAAGACAAATTTGTGGCAGATGTGTCGCCGATAGGTAAAGATCGTCCCGGCTTTATTGGTCGTAAAACGACAACTTATCAGAATATTGTAGTAAATGATTCTTCCGTACTTAGAGAATTAAACAAAAATAAAATACTCGAAGAGATCATTACTCTTCCAAACGCAGCTGAGCAAAAAAAAGAATTCTGGGAAGGAGCAAGACATGAGCCCCTCAGCAAAACAGAAAGTGGTATCATTAAAATGATAGACACACTTACAAATGCTCCGGTTTTCCAGCGATTCACTAAGACAATGGCATTTATAGGAACGGGCTATAAAGACATCGGTAATTTCCAAATCGGTCCCTGGATGAATTGGATTACCTCGAACGGCTGGGAAGGTTTCCGTATGAGGTTTGACCTTGGTACAAACAAACTTTTTGATAAAAAGATCAAGCTGCATACCTACCTGGCTTATGGATTTGGCGACAGAAAACTAAAAGGGATGGGAGAAATATTTTATCTCCCGAAAAAAGATCCCCGTATGTTTCTGTATGCTTCTTTTACCAATGACCTTGACTGGGGCCAGAACTACTATGGCGAAGTATCACAGGATAATATATTCGCCCTGGCAGTTAGAAAAAAAGGCATCCCGGTTAAAAATATTAAAGTAAATGAAAAACGTTTTGAGTTTTACAAAGAAACATTTAAGTGGATGTCAAATAAACTGACTATTATACATAAATCCACTTTACCCCTCCGGAATCTTGTACCTATTGACTCTTTCAGGGCAACTGCCAGTGGTGATCCTCTTACAACTTTTGAAGTATCCTTCCGGCTTCGCTTTGCTTTTTTAGAAAGATTCCTGGAAAGTCATTTTTATCGTACCAGCCTGGGGAGTATATACCCCATCGGTGAGATCAATATTACCCGGGGTTTCCCCGGAGTGCTGAAAAGCAGTTATAGTTATACAAAGATCTCCGGTAGTATCTCTGATAACATTAAAGTACCTCCGTTTGGTAATATCTCCTGGTATATATTTGGCGGAAAAACATTTGGCACACTGCCTTATACTTTACTGGATATTGCGCCGGGAAACGAATTGTACTATTATAATAAGTATGCATTCAATATGATGAACCGGTGGGAATTCATTCATGATAGTTATGCCGGCCTGAACTTTGAACATAATATTGGTAACGGTATTTTTCGTCTTTTCCCTAAACTTCGTCTGCGCCAATTCTGGACAGCCAAGACACTATGGGGCAGTTTATCAACTGCTAATAAAGCACTGAACTTTAAACAGGGTCATACTTTCCAATCACTTGATGGAAAAACTTACCTCGAATTAGGTACTGGTGTTGATAATATCTTCAAAGTCTTCAGAATAGATTTTATATGGCGGGTATTACCTTCCACTTTACCTAAAGAAGAGGACAGGGCTTTTGGTATTTTTGGAAGTTTCCGCCTTGCATTTTAGTACTCAGCTTACTTAGACTTCTTTTTTATGTACTCCTCCCCTTTTATGAGCAATTCTTTAAATTGCTTATCTAGAGCCTTTTTACTGAACTCTTCATCATAATAGATATCTGTACCGTCATTATTGGTTTCTAAATTCTTTGCCTCCAGCGAATAAGGTCCTGCAATACCCAAATGGGCTTCCTCTTCCTTCCCATCCTCATCATTAAATCCCAACCTGAAAAGAAAAAAACGTTTCTTTTGACCGTCAAATATGGCTTCTTTTTCTCCAAGGTATTCAATCGTTGAAGGGGAATAGTCTTCATCGCCGAATTGATACATCTCACTTTCAGCAAAATACTTTTGTGCCAGGTATTTCGATGTGAAAAAAGACTCTTTCTTAATCCTTTTGAGCCCCTCATATAAATCAAGCCTGTATTCTTTATCTGCAGCTACTTTTTCAATTTCCCTGGCATCAACCTGTTGATCATTCTTTAACAGACAGGTTACAGCCGTTTTCTTTAGAAAAATATCCGGGTGAGCAGCATATCTCTGTAGCATTTTGTTAGACTCAGTTGTATTAAGTTCGCCCAGCAAATGAAGCAGGCTTTCATAAGGCCAGGTCCATATATCCTCTCCTTTCAATGTTTGACCAACCAGTAGTGTATCTGCAATAAAAAGAATATCCTTTTCATAAGGTTTTATTATAGAAGGTTCAACAGTATTGCTATCAAGTAAGGTGGAAGTATAATTAGCAACATCCTCCCAGAAATCACCATTTTTTAATAACACCAGGATATCAGGATATAATATTCTGGCAAGATCCAATGAATCTGTAATACCATAACCAATAGAACTTCTGTTGCCCAGGTTAGTTGGTGTCTTTTTTACAAACAGATCTTTTAATGTGGCATAAGAGTAAGTAGTCTTATAGTCCACCAACAGGTTCAACATAGCCAGTTTATCACTTCCCCTGTCACCCAGTTTTTCATAATTATCTTTTATAAAATCAATCGTGCTGCTATCGGATAAACCATCGAATACATTGATCAGTTTATTTCTCACTGAACCGTAGTATAAGGTATCATCAGGATAAGACGCCAGGAAAGCCTTGTGTAAAACCGGAAGATCCGCCTTTACAAAAGACACTTTGTCCAGCATATACTTTGCATTTTCTGCGGTGGCCGAGTCTTTGGACTGAAGCGCTTCGAGCAATTGTTTTGCTTTGCTGGTAAAAATTGTTGGTTTCTGCTGATCGTTCCTGATGCTGAATCTGCTGAAGAAATCGTTATGTCTTGTATCATTAACATGCTGGGAAGGCACAAATGTTATTAAGGTGTACAATGTATCTCCATGAAGGAGATATCTCATTCGCTTTAAGTTATTACTTCCCGGAGATTGCACTACCTGCTCTACTCCTGCTATATTCCCATTTCTTACGTTAATATAACTAAGAACAGAATCACTATATCCTTTTGCTTCATTCGCTTTTGCTTTATAAAAACTGGTGTCAGCTTCTGCCCAATAAAATGCAGGTAATTTATCTTTTACAACTTCATAAGAAATGGCTTCATTTGCGTTGTAGCTGGTATAATGGACCCTTGTACTGTCATCTTCATCTCCTTCTTCCTTTTTTGCCCGCTCAAATTTTGCAGGAGCCCAACCGCTGAAAGTATTATCATCCGCTGATTGCAGCGTATAATTAACAGGTTTATAATCGGTAAGCTTAAGGGAATTAAAAAAATAATCAGGACCACTATCTTCTTTCAGTGATTTGTGCCCCAATACCATCAGGGAATATACCCGGTTACCCCTTACAACATTCATTGTTCTATAGAATAATGATTCTTCATCCGATTCAGCATCAAATCTCATTGAAGGATATCCATTATGTAACCCTGTTTCTTCTCTTAGCTTTGTTATTTTATCTTTTAGCAGGTTCTCTTTAAACAACTCAAAAAAAGACGAATCGCCATCAAGAAAGTGGCCTGCATTAATATCTCGCACCTGGAAAAGATAATAGAGGCCTGCCGCAAGATCAGTGCAGTCAAAAACGGAAAAGGTCCAACCCGATCCCTCTGCCTGTTTTTCAAAGCTTTTATTCCTTTTAGGTGTAGAAGGCAACAGTACTGACACTGCTTTTTCCGGAAGAGAAAACTCTTTCCAGTTGCTATGCTTTGTTCCCGTTTGTGTTTTACCGGTTTTGAATGAGTAAAAGAATTTATCAGCATCTGACGTATTCAACTTATTCTTATTATCACCTCCCATCATCAGGAAGAAAGCTGTATTTCCTTTTTTCAATACCTGTACCCGGAAGTTCACCGATGGCGCTGTTACTATACCTTCCACACCTTTTATATCGTTCCTGTCTACTTTCCGGGTGCTTTCCAGCCTGCCGGTTCTGCTCATTGATTTTGTCATCTCTTTCAATGCATCAGCCAGTTTATCATCTTCATACTGTGCAATGGTATGCCCGGTCATATAATAGGTCATGGTAGTGATATCTACAAAGACCTTCATCTTCACCAACTCTCCAAATAAATTATACTCAGAAGGAATACCCGGCATATCGATAGAATACAAACTATCTGCCTGGCCCACCTCATACCAGGAAGCCGAGGGCAATTTTTCAGCATACTTTTCTGCCGCCATTGTATTACCCGAAATAACAGGTGTGACCGTATATCCTTTGTTTCGCAATAATTTTATTACACCGGAATCTCCCGGTAGGTGTGCAGCCCCGACAGCATAGAACATACTTCTTATGTGACTCAAACTATCAATGCTTCTTGACATTTTGAGATTTCTATTGTTAAATACAATAGTTTTTGCTTTTGCAGAACCATACCTTTCCAGGTAATCCTCTATACGGTTCATATCCTGCGCCAGGTAAATTTTGATCATATTTTCTAATGAAAACATCATCTTATCCTCTGGCAGTTTCATTTCTTCTTCCTCATCAATGTCTTTTCCTAATTCATCCCTGATGTTCAGCTGATCTTTCACTTCCTCCACGGCTCCCAGCCATTTACCTTGCTTCATGGCCATGCCATACAAATAAGCATCCAGAATAGTAGGCATCTGGCCATAGACCAACAATCTTTTTATCCTCTCATTACGTAGTTTCCTGAAATACTTCTTCATGGATTTACTTACCTCCTTTGGAGGAGGGGGTGCCGGTGCATTCAAAACGGCTGTATCCGGGATGTCAATTTTCACATCTTTGATGCTTTCCTCTTCTTCAGCCAATTCCCGTTCTTCCACCACCTGGAACGCTTTGGTGAAAATAGAGTCCAGGTATTCCTTAAAATCAACTTCTATAGCAAATCCTTCGGCTCTCTCGAAATGATGATAGAAAGAATCACCCAGGTTGAAGATCCTTTTATCCTGCAGGTGCATGGTCCCAAAAAGAAAAGAGGGCTTCTTCAGGTCCTTACCACTTATTTGCCAGAGTAATGTCTTGGGCCAATCTGTTTTTTGGGAAATAGCTTTATTGGTATTAAATAACAGGAAAGACAATATTAAAGCGAGGCCTTGTACTATTTTCATAGTGTATGATTAGTTATCAGTATAAAAAAACTAACGGCATATGTCCGTGCCGTTTTACTGCGTAAAGATAAAATTGTAAATGTTTTTCACTTAACTTACTTCAATAATTTTTATTATGCCTTTACATTACATACTGGCCCTTGACCAGGGCACAACCAGCAGCCGCAGCCTTTTGTTTGATAAACAGGGGAATATAATCAGTCAGGCACAAAAAGAATTCAGGCAAATATTTCCTCAACCCGGCTGGGTAGAACATGATGCAGAAGAAATCTGGAGCACCCAATACGGTACGATGGCAGAAGCAGTTGCCAAAGCCAATATTAATATGAAACAGATTGCAGGCATTGGCATTACCAATCAGCGGGAAACTACCGTGGTTTGGGACAAAAGTTCAGGTCAGCCTATTTATAATGCTATCGTCTGGCAGGACAGAAGAACTGCTTCGTATTGTGATGACTTAAAATCGGAAGGTTTGGCAGCAACTATTCAACAGAAGACAGGGCTTGTCATTGATGCCTATTTCTCTGGAACCAAGCTTAAATGGATACTGGATAATGTAACCGGCGCAAGAGAAAAAGCTGTAAAAGGTGAACTGGCTTTTGGCACTATTGATTCATGGCTTACCTGGAAACTTACAAATGGTGAAGTGCATGTGACGGATGTATCTAATGCATCAAGGACCATGCTGTACAATATTCATTCCATGGAATGGGATGAAGAGTTGTTGAAAATATTTGATATACCAGCTTCTGTGTTACCACAAGTAAAACCCAGCAGCAAGATCTATGGAGTCACCGGGAATATCATTCCTGATTCAAGAATTCCGATTGCGGGTATTGCCGGTGACCAGCAAGCTGCTTTGTTCGGGCAACTTTGTACGCAACCTGGTATGGTGAAAAATACCTATGGAACCGGTTGCTTT
Organism: Bacteroidota bacterium; assembly: GCA_029558715.1. Lineage (GTDB taxonomy): Bacteria > Bacteroidota > Bacteroidia > Chitinophagales > Chitinophagaceae > JJ008. The sequence continues at coordinate 19,248 of JAKQEA010000190.1, forward strand.
ATGCTTATGAATACCGGCGTGAAAGCTATTGCTTCCAAAAACAATTTGCTGACAACTATTGCCTGGCAAATTGACAAGAAAACTGAATATGCTTTGGAAGGAAGTGTATTCATTGCGGGTGCTGTAGTGCAATGGTTGAGAGATGAATTAAAGATCATCCGCACATCTGCTGATGTGGAAAAACTGGCCGGACAAGTAAAAGATACTGATGGTGTTTATATCGTTCCTGCATTTGCAGGCCTGGGAGCACCTCATTGGAACCAATATGCGAGAGGCAGCATTTTTGGTCTGACAAGAGGTAGCAGTAATGCTCATATTGCAAGAGCTGCTTTAGACAGTATTGCCTACCAAACCTTTGATGTATTAAAGGCTATGGAAGCAGATGCGGGTATTCACATCAAAGAATTAAGAGTAGATGGCGGGGCCACTGTCAATAACCAGCTGATGCAGTTTCAAAGTGATATACTTAATACAAATGTCGTCCGGCCAAAGATTACCGAGACCACTGCACTGGGTGCTGCATACCTCGCGGGTCTTGCCGTTGGTTATTGGAAAAACGTTGAAGAAATACAACAACAATGGCAGGTAGACAAATCATTTTCCCCGTCAATGCCTGATGAGAAAAGAAATGAGCTAATTAGTGGCTGGCAAAGGGCTGTTAAGGCTTCGATTACATGGGCAGATAATAAACCTTTCTAAATCTCCCGTAAAGAAGAGATTTTCAAAGAGTCTAAAAAACAAAATTTTTGAACAGAACAAAAATGATACAGCAACTCGAATCCCAGACTGAATGGGATGTTTGTATCATCGGGGGTGGCGCAACAGGACTTGGAACAGCATTGGATGCAGCATCAAGAGGTTTAAAGACAATTCTCTTTGAACAATATGATTTTGCTAAAGGCACTTCTTCCAAAAGCACCAAGCTTGTTCATGGCGGCGTTCGTTACCTGCAGCAGGGAAATATCAGGTTAGTGATGGAAGCATTGAAAGAAAGAGGCCTGTTGCTGAAAAATGCTCCTCACCTGGTTCATAACCAGCAATTCATTGTTCCCAATTATAAGTGGTGGGAAAAACCTTTTTATGGAATCGGGCTTAAGATTTATGACTGGATGGCTGGTAAACTCGGTCTTGGCCCATCAGCATTATTATCAAAAGAAGAAACGCTGGCATTGGCACCTACGTTGGATGCGGAAGGGCTTACCGGGGGAGTGGTGTACCATGATGGGCAGTTTGATGATGCAAGGCTCGCTATCAGCATTGCACAAACAGCTGTGCAGTATGGTGCAGTGGTACTGAATTACTTCCCTGTTACCGGTTTATTAAAGATGCAGCAGAAAGTTTGTGGTGTTTGGGCAAAAGATTCACAAACCGGTAAAGAGCGGGAAGTAAAAAGCAAAGTAGTGATCAATGCTACTGGTGTATTTACAGATACTGTCATGAAAATGGATGACCCTAAACATGAAAGTATCATCAGTCCCAGCCAGGGAATACATTTAGTGGTTGACAAAGAATTTCTACCAGGTGATACGGCCATCATGGTCCCCAGGACAGATGATGGCAGGGTATTGTTTGCAGTGCCTTGGCATAATAAGATTGTATTAGGCACCACAGATACTCCCGTCAATAGTATCTCAGCAGAACCGGTTCCTTTTGAAGAAGAAATTGATTTCATACTTACACATATTGGCCGCTACCTGACCAAGGACCCGCAACGTAGTGATGTAAAAAGTATGTTTGCCGGGTTGAGGCCATTGGTAAAAGGGAAAACTAAAAAAACAGCAGCGCTGGCAAGAGACCATTTAATAACGATTGCTGATTCGGGAATGATAACTATTACCGGCGGCAAGTGGACCACTTACCGGAAAATGGCAGAAGATGTGGTAGACATAGCAATGGAAAAAGCGGGGCTGGAGAAAAAAGACTGCATTACTGAAGACATGAAGCTGGCGGACTATAGTGCAACGGTAATTCCTGCCGATATAAATTCTTTGAGCAACGATGAACTTAAAGCTATCGTTCAACAATCTGTAACCGAAGAAATGTGCATGACAACAGAGGATTTTCTTTCAAGGAGAACGAGACAATTGTTACTCGATGCCAGGTTTGCTATTACGATTGCTCCGGTAGTTGCTACTATGTTAGCCGAAGAAATGAATAAAGATGAGAACTGGATAAAAGAACAAATCAATAACTTTAATGCGATTGCAAAAAATTACCTGCCACTTAAATAAACTAACATGGAATTATTGACACCTGAATTTTCTTTCTGGTACCATTTCACCGGTGAATTCATCGGCACGGCATTACTTATCCTCATGGGAGGCGGAGTAGTAGCCAATGTGGTATTGAATAAAACCTATGGCCAGAACAGCGGCTGGATCGTCATCACCTTTGGGTGGGCTATGGCTGTTTTCCTGGGTGTTTACACTTCGTTGAAGTTTGGAGGCAGCGGGCACCTGAACCCGGCAGTTACTATTGCACTGGCAGCTACCGGAAAATTAAAAACATTACTTGTTCTTCCTTATATATTAGCACAGCTGGCCGGAGCTTTTACTGGTTCGGTACTTGCATGGCTTACCTATCAAAAACATTTTGCTGTGTCCGACGATGCTGATGCAAAAAAGGCGATCTTCTGTACGGCACCAGCTATCCGCAGCTCTTTCCATAATCTTGCTACAGAATGTATCGGCACTTTTGTATTGATGTTTGGCGCATTGGCATTTACTGATCCTGCTTCCTCATTAGGAACATTGAATGCACTTCCTGTTGCTTTGTTAGTATTAGGCATTGGTTTATCGCTGGGAGGGCCAACAGGATATGCCATCAACCCCGCAAGAGACCTGGGACCAAGGATTGCACATTTTCTTTTACCCATACCCGGAAAGAGAGACAGCGACTGGGGATACAGCTTGGTACCAATAGTTGGACCGATAGCAGGTGCTTTGCTTGCCGCCTGGACATTTTCACTTATCAAATAGACACATATGAGGATAGCTTTCTTTCTATTACTGCTGAGTTTATCTGCAAACGGGTTTGCACAGGATGCGGAAGCAAAACTTAAGGAACTGAAAATAGAATTACCAGCCGTTGGCAAACCCATTGCCAACTATGTGCATGTAGTAAGGAGTGGCAACTTGTTGTTTCTTGCTGGTAAGGGACCATCCGATGCACAAGGTATTTTCATTACAGGTAAAGTTGGCAAAGATCTGACAATAGAACAGGGACAACAGGCTGCGAGACTTACTGCCATAAATCAGCTTGCTATACTTAAAGCTGAATTAGGTAATGTGAACAAAGTAAAACGTATTGTAAAAGTACTAGGCATGGTGAATTGTGAACCAGACTTTAAAGATCACCCAAAAGTTATCAATGGTTTTTCTGATTTGATGGTAGAAATATTTGGAGAAAAAGGGAGACATGCAAGATCTGCCGTAGGCATGTGTTCCTTGCCAAGGAATATGGCAGTGGAGATTGAATTGATTGTTGAAATAACAGATTAACAACACTAGTGAAATAAAAAAAAGGCTATTATTTCTAATAGCCTTTTTTTACAATTATTTATCCTATTGATCAAACCAAACTCCCCCCGGAAGCAATAATGATCAGCAAGATTGCTATCCACACTCCCCATCCTATCCAAGCCCACTTTACTCTATTCCTTTTCTGTTCATCTTTTATCAGATAGGCAATCAATACACCGATTAACCCAAGCAAAAGACCAAGGAAGAAACCGCCCGCCTGAAAACCTTCTCCATCCCCTCTCCTTTGTAATTTCTTTGCAAAGCGTTTATCAAAGGTACCATCAGGGTTTATATTACGCTTAAGTGTTTTTTGTGCATCTTTAAAGGCAATCTTCTCCACCAGATTCATTTTTCTGCCTGTAAGTTGCTGAAGGTCTTTCATGCTGATTCTTGAAAGTTCCATCAATGAAATTTTGTATCCCGTGTTAGCTATCGGGACAAATATTTTATCAGCCCTCGGTTGAGGTTTTTCTTCAGTCACATTACTGATGGCAAAGGAAGAAGAAACGAATGCAATAGCAGTGAGTAGTGTTAAAAGCTTTTTCATACTTAAAGTTTTGGTTAACATTAACAAGATAAAAAAAAACAATCATTAAAAGGCTTTCTGTGAAAAAATTATAGGCTTTCACAAGCTTCAGGTCAGCCAAACATCCTGTTTCGCAGCCTTATTATTTTGCCTTTGGCAAATGCTAATCACAAGCCTTCACAATCACCGCACAGGCTTTTTCGGTCTGCTGTTCCGAAATGATCAATGGTGGAGAAATGCGCAGACAGTTGGAAGCAAACAAAAACCAGTCTGTCACTACACCATTAGCAATACAGGCATCTATCACTTTTTTATTTGTTTCGAAGGAATCAAACTCTACTGCCATCCATAAACCAAAAGAACGAATGGCCTTAATTTTTGGATGAACTAAGAGTGAGGCAAACAATTCTTCATTCTTTTTCACCATGCCAATCCACCCTTCTTCGAGCAATGCTTTCATACCTGCCATACCTGCTGCACAAGAAACAGGATGGCCACCGAACGTAGTGATATGCCCCAACACCGGGTTATCCGTAAAAGCATCCATCAGTTTTTTATCCGCAACAAAAGCACCGAGAGGCATACCTGCACCTAAGGCTTTTCCCAATAACAATACATCTGGTACGATATCAAAGTGCTCAAAGCCCCAAAGTTTACCGGTTCTTCCAAAACCAGACTGTATCTCATCCAGTATTAAAAGGGTTCCGGTATCGGTGCATTTTTTCCGCAATGCCTGTATCCATGCTGTGTCCGGGGCTTTGATGCCGGCTTCCGCCTGCACCGTTTCTGCGATCACACAGGCAGTTTGTACGGATATCTCATTAAGTGAATCAAAATTATTGTAGGCAAGATGCAATACATCCGGCAACAAAGGCCTAAAGGCATTCCGCCAGTATTCATCACCGATAATACTCAACGCACCCTGGGTGCTGCCATGGTAAGAATGATTGAACGCAACGATCTGTGTTCGGTTGGTGACCCGCTTGGCTAATTTCATCGCCCCTTCTACTGCTTCGGCTCCTGAATTGGTAAAATATACAGCGTTAAGAGATGAAGGCAGGTGCTCTATCAGCAGTTTGGCATACTGCACCTGCGGGGCTTCCACAAATTCACCATATACCATGATGTGGAGATAGGCATCCAGTTGCTGCTGTATCGCTGCGATCACTTTTGGATGCCGGTGGCCGATATTCGCCACACTGATGCCCCCAATGAGATCAATGTATTCCTTACCGTCTGCATCATACAAGGTGGCACAATCTGCTTTTACTATTTCCAGGGCAAGCGGAGCTGGTGAAGTCTGGCCCACATGCCGTAAAAAAAGTTCCCGCTGGTTCATTCGGCAAATGTCGGAAAGAAAAAAGGATATTTGCGAACTGCAAACTGAACGATGAACAGAGGTTGCAAGAAAAGATCATCCATATTAATGTAGCCGGTAACAAAAAATAATATTATGCCTGTAATACTCCCCGTAGAAGACAAATACCCGCAATTTGGCAACAACTGTTTTATCGCTCCTAATGCCACTATCGTTGGTAATGTAGTTATGGGAGATGATTGCAGTGCCTGGTTCAATACAGTGATCCGGGGAGATGTGAATTTTATAAAAATGGGTAATAAGGTGAATGTACAGGATGGCGCCTGTATCCATTGCACATTTCAGAAATATGGGACAACCATCGGTAATAATGTTTCGATTGGACATAATGCCATCGTACACGGTTGCACCCTGCATGATAATGTACTGGTGGGTATGGGAGCCATCGTAATGGACAACTGTGTGGTGCATAGCAATACGATCATCGCAGCCGGGGCGGTCGTATTAGAGAATACTATATGTGAGGCAGGAAGTATTTATGCAGGAGTACCCGCCAAAAAAGTAAAAGATATTTCGCAGGAACTGATACATGGAGAGATCAATCGCATAGCCAATAACTATATCCGCTATGCCGATTGGTTTAGAAATCAACCCGGTAGTAATAAAGGCCAATAGTAATTATCCGGGAGGGTAGATTTACTATGGCAGGAGCAATTATTTCTATCTAATTTCGTTATTCAAGTAACCGAAAAAAATGAAAAACCTTCGATTTTTTGCTGTAGCACTGAGCCTTGTGATGTTGCTTTCTTCCTGCGGTATGTTCAGCAACCTGTTTAAGCGTAAAACAGGCTGTCCCACCAATGGAAAAAATGTAGGTGCGGAGAAGATTTTAAGCGGGGATCCTGATGCGACAAAAAACGCAAAAAAGGCCAAAAAATTCCGAAGTTAATTTACTGTTATGTGCAGCTAAAATCCACCTCTTTCGGTCTTGTAGTATATAAACCTTTAAACATTAATACTATGAGCCTTACCCTACGAACCACACTCGGCTGTACAGAAGCCATCATTGCGGATGACGGCGGTTTGAAACAATTCTATCATATTGCAAATGTTTTGAGCCAGGATTTCAAAATAAAATTTTCCAACAAAGAAGACGATTTTGATACCATAAACTGGGAGTTCCGGTTTAAGGGTCATGATATGACTTTGCACTATAATATTTACAACGGGATTTCTCTTTTCCCCACCAAGACCCGTGATGCTGTAAATAAAGACAATAAAGCAGTAGTAGAATTAGCCGGTGTACTGGAAGGAAGATTGTTTAAGGAAGAACAGCGAAATATCGCTTAAACCTTAATAACTCTTTTCTTCGATGGAGTCAAGTATGCCAACATAACTCACATACCTGTCTTCGTGTATCTCTCCATTTATTACTGCTTCCTTGATGGCACAACCCGGTTCATTTATATGCAGGCAATTATTAAACTGGCAGCCATTTAACCTGTCCCGCATTTCAGGGAAATAATGAGACAATTCAGCTTTTGAAATATCCACCAGCCCAAATTCCCTCATACCGGGTGTATCAATGATCTTACCGCCAAACGGCATGTCAAACATTTCGGCAAATGTAGTCGTATGCTGACCTTTACCACTCCAGCCACTTACGTCCTGGGTTTTCCGGTTCATCCCGGGAAAAAGTACATTCAATAACGAGGATTTCCCCACCCCGCTATGCCCGCTGATAAGAGTGGTCTTGTCTTTGAGTAATTTTTTCAGCTCTTCAAGCCCTTCCTCTTTCTCCGCACTTACAAGCAATACTTTATAACCAACCGCTTCATACATAGCCCTCCATTGCTCATACTTATCCATCTCCTTATTCCTGTATAGATCAGATTTATTAAAAGCAATGATCGCCGGTACATGGTACATTTCTGATGCCACCAGGAAACGGTCAATAAAACCCTGCGATGTTTTGGGTTCTTTTAATGTAGCAACAAGCAACGACTGATCAAGATTTGCCGCTACAATATGATGCTGGTGTTTATGCCGGGGCGATTGCCGGTTGATATAATTATGCCGGTCGAGTATCTCATTGATAGTTACCGTACTGCTCCCCTCGTTTTCTATTTCAGCCTCTATCCAGTCACCAACAGCTACCGGATTCGTACTGGTAATATCATCGAGTTTCATTACTCCTTTCATCCGGCCATTCCAGACCCTGCCGGACTCATCCTTCAGGGTATACCAGCTACCGGTAGACTTATACACTAACGCTTTCATGAACTGCAAGATACTGGATAAAAAAATCAGGGAAATTTTCTGAATACAGTAAACTTTAATATTACTTCGAGGAAAAGAAAGGCCAAAGCAGCCAATACAAAGGGAATGAATTTTTCTTCATACCGTTTGAAAGATTGTATCTCAACTTTTGACTTTTCCATTTTATCGATCTGGGTGTAAACATTTTTCAACCCGTCTTTATCTCTTGCCCTGAAATATTTACCGCCTGTTTCACTGGCAATTTTATTCAGCAATTCTTCATCGAGAAAATCTGTAAGGGGATTTTTCTTTGGCCTCGCAACTCCTGTATTTTCGACAATCGTAGAAGCTGCGGCACTCATACCAATGGTATATACTTTTACCTGCTTCGATTTGGCTATTTCAAGTGCCGTCAATGGATCGATCAGTCTCGTTCCGGGCGGATCTTCTTTCCCATCTGTAAGCAGGATGATCACTTTACTTTTACCTTCACTTTTAGAAAGCCTTGCAACTGCTGTGGCCAGGCCTTCTCCAATAACGGTACCATCAATCAGGTGTCGCCTGCTTTCCAGTGTCTGTATCTGGGTGATCAATGTATTTCTGTCGGTAGTAATTGGACATTGCGTAAAACTCTCCCCGGAAAAAATCACCAACCCAATCCTGTCTACGGGTCTGCTTCTTACAAATTCTTCAGCCACTTCTTTAGCCACTTCCATTCTGGTTGGTAAAATATCTCTTGATCCCATACTACCGCTCACATCCATACAAAGTACTATATCAATACCCTCCCCTTCTGTTCGCTGCTGATCATTTCTTTTTTGCGGCCTTGCCAGTGCAACAATAAGGCAGCTCAATGCCAGTAATCGCAAAATAAAAGGCAGGTACCTGAACCTGTTTTTCCACGATGAAGCACTAAAAGAATGAATGGTGGAAACTCTAAATGTTGGCTGATTGCTGCTGTATTTTCTTACATACCACCATACAAGAAATGGCAATATTATAAACAACCAAAACAGTTGAGGGTAAGCAAAGTCCATATGTTTTATCCATTCGTATAGCATCAGCTTATCCTTTCTACTTCTTCAATTGATTTTTTTACAGCTTCAAAAGCTAACCTGTTATCCTCTTCAGCAGGAATATATTTGGCAAATTTCACAAAATCCCCCAGCCGGAGCGACTGTACTAATTGATCATACTCTTTCTTTTCCATTGCCAGTGCTTTTAATTGTATTACCAGGTCATCAGTTGTTTTCTGTAATGACAATATGCCCTTCTTCCTGAATATGTATAACCTGAAAATATCTGCCAGGCTGGTATGATACTGTTTGGCATCTGCCGTATTACTTTTTAACAGCTGCAGGCTTTTCATCGCTTCCTCATAAGGATTGACTACTGAAGCCGGGGTTGCAGTAACTACCGGAGGTTTCTTTTTGCGAAGCAGCCAGATCAGGAGTAGTAAAAGCAATAATCCTCCCGCAACTGCATACCACCACCATTCTTTTTTCTTTGCAGGAGTGACTTCAATAATATCCTTTATATCATGATAATCTTGTTCAGGATTGAAATCAGAAAATACTACATCCACAGGAATAGTATCCGTTTTGATCGCTCCGGAAAGGACAAAAGCAGGAATAACCCAATGCCCTGAATCAAAACTGGTGATCTTATAAATTCCTTTTATAGAAGTTCCCGAACTGGTATTGGCTGTATCGATTACCGGTTTATCCATCAATTCAAAATGCTCAATAGAATCAATGGTAATAAAACGGATAGCTTCATTATCAGGTACCTGCACTTCCACAATAAGCTGCAAGGGTTCACCGATCAAAATCCTGGATTTATCAACAGAGGCCCTGATAGTAGTACCAGATTGAGCAATCAGGGTATTTGCTGCAATCAGAAAAAAAAAGGAAAATATTATTCTTTGACAACTCATTCTAATCATTGAATCAGCGGTTACGACTCAGGAAAAACCGTTGCAGCACTTTTACATAATCATCACCTGTCATTACATGCAGCAGATCACAACCTGCCTTTTTGAAAACTTGTGTGGCATACTCAGTCACCCTGAAGAATTCCTGCTCATAACTATAACGAACAAAAGAATTACTGCTGTCCACCCACTTTGTTTTGCCTGTCTCTGCATCCTCCACCTGTAACAGGCCCGCATCGGGCAACTGCATATCCATTTTATCATAGAGCTTTATACCTATCACATCATGCTTCTTTCCGGCTATGCGTAATGCATCTTCATAACCGGCATCCAGGAAATCACTCAATATAAAAGCAATACTTTTTTGTTTGGTGGAGTTATTAAAATAACGAAGCGCCTTACTAACAGCTGTCCCCTTTCCTTTCGGTTCTTTACTCAATAACTCTCTTACAATATATAATGCATGTTGTCTTCCTTTCTTTGGCGGAATATAGGCTTCCACAACATCACTATAAAAAACAACACCAATCTTATCGGCATTATTTACAGCTGAAAAGCTAAGCACCGACCCTATCTCTGTTATAATGTCTCTTTTTCTTGCATACGTTGTTCCAAATAATGAACTGTTACTGATATCAACCAGCAACATTACTGTTAACTCTCTTTCTTCCTCGAATACCTTACTGAAGGGATGACCGAACCGTGCTGACACATTCCAGTCGATAAAACGAATATCGTCACCAGCAGCATATTCTCTCACTTCTTTGAACGACATACCCTTGCCTTTAAAAGCACTGTGGTACTCACCGGTAAACAGATCGGTGGTGATTTTCTTGCTTTTGATCTCCAGCTCCCGGACCTTCTTTATTATTTCTGTAGTGGTAAGCATTATGGGACATTAATTTGTCTGAGTACATCTTCAATTACATCCTCCACTTTTACATTCTCCGCCTCTGCTTCATATGTGAGGCCAATACGATGACGAAGTACATCTTTACAAATACTCTTTACATCCTCAGGTATAACAAATCCCCTTTTATTCAAAAATGCCTGGGCTTTGGAAGCCAGGCCAAGATTTATACTTCCTCTTGGCGAAGCTCCATAAGATATCAATGGTTTCAACTTTTCCAGTTTATATTCTTCGGGCCTCCTTGTGGAAAACACAATATCAAGGATGTATTGCTCTATTTTTTCATCCATATATATTTGTTTGGTCAGGTCCCTTGCATTCATTACTTCCTGAACAGATACAACTTGTTTTACTGAAGGAAAGTTGCCCTGTACACCCTGTCTTAATACAAGCTGCTCTTCATGCATTTTGGGATAATCCACTATTACTTTCATGATAAACCGGTCTACCTGTGCTTCCGGAAGCGGATAAGTACCTTCCTGCTCTAATGGGTTTTGTGTGGCAAGCACCAAAAATGGCTCATCCAGTTTGTAGGTTGAATCTCCAATGGTCACCTGCCTTTCCTGCATCGCTTCTAACAAGGCACTCTGAACTTTTGCCGGGGCCCTGTTTATTTCATCTGCGAGGATAAAATTGGCGAAAATGGGACCTTTTCGTACTATAAATTCATTTCGCTGCTGGTTATATATCATGGTACCAATTACATCAGCCGGCAGCAGATCAGGAGTAAACTGAATCCGGCTGAATTTGGCATGAATAGCCTGTGCCAGTGATTTAATGGTAAGGGTCTTAGCGAGACCCGGTACTCCTTCCAGCAACACATGGCCATTACTTAGCAACCCGATCAATAGCCTGTCAAGCATATGGCTTTGCCCAATAATGACATGACTTATTTCTTCCCTTAATTTGTCTGTAAACTGTCCGGCGTGGCTGATCTTCTCATTCAGTTGGCGGATATCTTCGGCGGTTTTGAACATGATGGATATTTAATTGAGTCACAAAATACGAACTTGCTGTAAGCAAATAATTTGCCGTTATTTAAGCGGCCGTAATTCCGGCACTATTTTGGAGTACTTTACCGTATAAAAACCAAAAAAGATTGAGTATTTTAGTCAAATAATCCAACGATTTATGCAAAAACAACAGCTTTTATTGGCCATTTCAGTATTAATTTCTACAGCTTTTATATCCGGCTGCGATAAGAACGATGATCCCCCTGCAAAAACAAAAACTGAATTGCTGGTACAAGCCGGCTGGAAGTTTCAAAGCGCCACTGCTTCCGGTACTGATATAAGCAGTAACCCGGCTATTGCCTGCATCAAAGATGATGTAGTAACTTTTACATCTGCGGGTGGTGGCACTATTACAGAAGGAGCCATTGTCTGCAGCCCAACCACAGCTAACAGTTTTACCTGGGTTTTTCAGGACAGTGAAACCAAGCTGGTAATGTCTTCGGGGCTGTTTCCGGCTGGATCAGGCACTTTTAACATAGTAACACTAAATGAGACTACGCTCACTTTATCGCAAGATGTTACTATTCCTCCTTCCCCGGTTGCGGTTCCTGTTGTGGCAACTTATGTTCATTAAAACATCAGGAAAGGTATTTTCCTACAATTGGCACCCGTCTGCCTACACCAAAAGCTTTAGGTGAAATACGGATGATAGGGCAAAACTGGTTTCTCTTGTATTCATTGATGTTTACTAACCGCAAAACTCTGTCTACAAGCGCAGGTTCAAAACCCTGTGATTTTATTTCTTTTGGTCCTTGCCTCCTTTCAATATACTGGTACAATATCCTGTCCAGGATGGCATAGTCAGGTAAAGAGTCCGAATCCTTTTGACCGGGACGCAACTCTGCAGAAGGAGGTTTGGATATAATATTTTCAGGAATGATCTCCTTATCCTTGTTTATGTATTTAGCTAAAGCATATACCTGCATTTTGTAACAATCTCCTAATACGCCGAGTCCTCCCGCCATGTCTCCATACAGAGTGCCATAACCGGTAGCCAGTTCACTCTTATTGGATGTATTAAGCAAGATATAGCCGAACTTATTAGCAATTGCCATTAACAGGTTACCCCTGGTGCGGCTTTGAATATTCTCTTCAGCAATACTGAATGGCAAATCATTGAAGACCGGTTTCAGTTCATTCAGAAACGAATCATAAATGTTTCTGATAGGTACAATATCATAAGGGTTTCTGAGGTTCTTACTCAGTTGCTCAGCATCACTTACACTATGCCCTGTTGAGTACTGAGAAGGCATCAATATAGCTCTCACATTCTCTTTACCCAGGGCTTTACAGGCTAATGCCAGTGTAACAGCACTATCAATACCACCACTGCTGCCAAGAATTGCTTTGGTAAATCCCATTTTTGTAAAATAATCTCTGATGCCAATAATGATTGCACTGTATATTTCAGCAGTACATAAATTATAATCCAACTCTGAGGGATTGAATTCTGAATCCGGCAGGTCTTTCGAAAGAACAGAAACCGGCAGGGTAAAAGTTCCGTCATCATTCAGTTCAAATAGCTGCATGGCTTCCTCAAACAGTGGTAATTGCCTGATCAGGTTTGAATTTTTGTCAAAGACCAAAGAGCCACCGTCAAAAACAATTTCGGTTTGACTACCCACACAATTACAATACAGCATAGGCAGCTGATACTTAGAAGTATTCAATTTCACAATAGCTTTGCGGTCTTCTACATGGGTATAATCAAATGGTGAAGCTGACAGGTTTAACATCACATCCGGTTTTTGCTTCATGAGCTCATCCATCGGACAATTCCGGTATAACGGATTGTCTCCAAGATTCCAGATATCTTCACAAATGGTAACTGCCAGTCTTTTTCCAAAAAATTCAATAATATTCCAGTCATATGCTGGTTCAAAATAGCGGTATTCATCAAATACATCGTAGTTAGGAAGACAGGTTTTATGTGCAATTCCTTTTATCTCTTTGTTGTGTAACAGGTAGGCAGCATTAAACAAATCCTTTCCTTCACGGACAGGGTTTCTGTCAGGGGCACCTACTAAAACACCTATAGTGTCAGCATGTTGCTTTATTTCATCGATTGCCTGGTAACATTTACTAATAAAGTCTTCAAATTCGAGAAAATCACGGGGAGGATAACCGCAAACACATAATTCAGAGAATACTACCAGGTCAGCCCCTTGCCCTTTGGCCCAATTGATCCCTTCAATGATCTTTCGGGTATTGCTTTCAAAATTGCCGATATGATAATTTTGCTGGGCTAATGCTATTCTCATTTGGCAAATTTATGCTAATGTTTTTGTAGCTACATTCGCAGCACAACAATTTTAAACTGAATACGTTTTCACCAGCTATGAAAAAACCCGGACTTTTATTAATAGCAGCCTTCGCCCTTTTTGCCTGTAACAACAAAGAAGGTGTTCCGGATGTATCATCAATTAAAGTTGATATACCGGTAGAAAGATTTGACAATAGCTTCTTCAGTATTGACTCTAATGATATCAGTAATGGGTTGAGGAAAGTTCAGCTACAGCACCCTGATTTCTATACTGATTTCATGCAAAATATACTGGGAGTGAGTGGAGTTGATACAAACCAGAATACGATCCTGGTAACCAAAGAATTTCTTCGTGGATATCTGCCTGTTTATGATTCTCTGCAACTGAAGTATAAAAAAACTGATTGGCTGCAAAAGGAACTTGAAAAAGCATTTCAGTATGTGAAATACTATTTCCCCCACTACAAAACAGGGAAAGCAATTTTATTTACCGGTCCTTTTGATGCTCCCGGGGTTGCCTCGGTTAATGCAGGAATTGCTATTGGACTTCAGCAATTTGCCGGTAAAGATTTTTCTGTCTACCAGTCCCCGATGGGCCAGGAACTTTTTCCCATCTACATTTCAAAACGGTTTGCTCCCGAGTATATTACGGCAAATTGTATGAAAGCAGTGGTAGATGAGCTTTTCCCGGATAAAAGTGGTGATAAGCCTTTAATCGAACAAATGATAGAAAAAGGAAAGCGGTGGTATTTGCTAGATAAATTTCTTCCGGCAACTCCTGATTCCATCAAAACAGGATACACGAATAAACAACTGAGCTGGTGCAGCGAAAATGAAGGGTTAATATGGAGTTACCTGGTAAAAAATGAAGATCTGAATTCACTTAGCCCTGCTGTGCTTCAAACCTATATAGGGGAAGCACCATTTACACAAGGTTTTTCACAGGAATCTTCTCCGGGGAATATCGGCCAATGGATTGGCTGGCAAATCATAAAAAAATTTGTTGCAAAAAACCCTGATATGCTGCCCCAGGATATTATGAGGGCAGAAGCTAAAAAAATACTGGACGAGGCAAAGTATAAGCCAAAATAAACAGCTACTCTGCAACCGTTTCAAACAGCAACTATCTTTTGCGGAAATAACTTCTACAGTAATAATATCCGGAATATAAATTCCATACATTTACGGGTAACATGAAGTCTCTTTCCACTACTCTTACAGACCCTGTCTATACACCAAAGCTTTCATTAAGTGCTTATGACAAACTCTGGCTCCGTATCATGAATGATAAGCGGGATCTTCCTTTTATATACCTTCTAACAAAAATTCACATACTTGTATTACCGGTTGCCGTATTGTTGTTCACTCCGGTATTATCCGGATGGTGGTGGTGGATGGTAGCAGTCCCCTATTTCTATGTTTCCCAATTATATTTTAAAGGCCGTTTTGGGCTGATGTTCCATTGTCTATGCCACCGAAAAACTTTTAAAGCCCCTTACCAGCAACCATTTCTTACTTACATCACCTGGATTATCTGTCCCTTGTTTGGTCATGCCCCGGAAGGATACTTTAGTCATCATATGGGTATGCATCATATCGAAAATAATATGCCGGATGATACCAGCAGTACTATGGCATATCAGCGGGATAGCGTTAAGGATTTTCTGGCCTACTTCTTTAAATTCATATTCAGAGGTGTAATTGACACGATCCGATATTTGTTTGCCAGGAAAAGAAAAAAATTATACCAGCGGCTTACCATAGGAGAATATGTTTTCATGCTGTTCTGTATAGGCATGTGTTTTATTAACCTGAAAGCAACATTGGTTGTCTTTATTGTCCCTCTTCTATTTGCCAGGCTGGTAATGATGCTTGGCAACTGGGCTCAGCATTCTTTTGTTGACAGCAATGATCCGGGAAATTTATATACTAATTCTATCAACTGTATAAATACGGTCTACAATAAGACTTGCTGGAATGATGGCTATCACATTATTCACCATCTCCGTCCGGGAATGCACTATACTGAAATGCCAGGCGAGTTTTTAAAAAGAAAGGATGAATTTGCAGCTAATAAAGCCATTGTTTTTGATGGCATTCATTATCTCCACATATTTACCTGGCTGCTCACCAAACGGTATGATAAACTGGCTGATAATTTAGTAAATATCAATGGTAATATGTTTCAGTCAAAAGAAGAGGCGATTGAATTGATGAAAGAGAGAACGAAGAAAATAATCATTTAGTTGTACTTCATCGGGACGATCATCTCAAAAGAAGGGATACTTACGTTGAACATTTTTTTGTTATGCAGGTTTTCCATCTGGTATGTACCATACATCTTTCCCATTTCTGTCCGCAGATTACAGCCACTTACATACTGGTAATTTTCACCGGGTTGTAATGTAGGCTGAACTCCTACCACACCTTCCCCTTCCACCTCACGGTGACTGCCATTACTATCAAAAATATACCAATGACGCCGATGCAATTTTACGGGGAATGAATTATGATTCTCAAGAGTAATCCTGTAAGCAAACATAAATTCAGATTGCAACGGGTTGCTGTAATCAGATTGGTAGAATGTTTCCACACTTACCTGTACGCCTTCTGAGATCATACTGGTCATGAAGTAAAAATAACTAAAAACAGCCACGATTCAAATCTTGCCCATATTTAGCCGGTAAATACCCCATCAGAGCTTAATTTTGCGCCTGATTCAAATAAATCATATATGAAAATAGCTGTAGCAAAAGGCGATGGAATAGGGCCCGAAATCATGGATGCGGTACTTAAAATATTCAAAGCCAATAATGTACCCCTCGAATATGACTTTGTAGATATGGGTAAGTGGGTGTTTGACAAAGGCTTTAATAATGGAATGACCCCGGAAGCAAAGCAAACAATTGAGGCGCTTGGCCTCCTTTTCAAAGGACCGATGGAAACACCGAAAGGGAAAGGGGTGAAAAGCATAAATGTAACTGCCCGTAAAACCTGGAACACTTTTGCTAACAAAAGGGATTTCAGAACACTGCATGGAGTTGACACGGTATTCAGTAAAGCAGGAATTCCGATCGACATTACTGTTGTTAGAGAAAATATTGAAGACACTTACGGCGGAATTGAACATATGCTCACACATGATGTAGCTCTTAGTCGTCGTTTTATTACCCGGCCCGGTAGTATGCAGGTTATTCGCTATGCCTTCGAAATGGCCAGGCAAAAAAAAGCCAGGAGGATCACTTGTGTGCACAAGGCGAACATCATGAAAATAACGGATGGTTTATTTCTTGAGTGCTTCCAGGAAGTAGCCAAAGAATTTCCAGACCTGAAAGCAGATGACATTATTGTAGATGATCTTTGTATGAAGCTGGTTACGAGACCTGATACATTTGATGTATTGGTACTCACAAACCTGCAAGGTGATATTGTCTCTGATCTTTGTGCCGGTCTTGTTGGTGGTCTGGGCTTTGCCCCTTCTGCCAATATTGGTGATCATATCTCTATATTCGAAGCTGTGCATGGTACTGCACCGGATATCGCCGGTAAAAATATTGCTAATCCAACGGCATTATTATTAAGCGGTTTGGCCATGCTTCGTCATGTGGGCCTTACAGAAAATGCTGCAGTAATAGAAAATGCCTTGCTATATACGCTGGAAACCGGTGTGCATACCGGTGACTTTGGAGATAAGACAAAACCTTCTGTCAACACAACACAGTTTGCCGATGCCATCATCAGCAATTTTGGTAAAAAACCGGAGATTGGTGCAAGAGAAATAATTCCAAACAAACCCGGCACTCCTACCCCGTTGAAATTAGAAACAAACCCGATGATGATCTCAAAGGAAGGTGAAAGTGAAACGATAGTCGGAGTAGATTTATTTATTGAAAGCGGAGAACAACCATCTTCCATTGCTGACAAGTGCAAACGACATGCGGGTGTAAAATTCAACCTTGTGAATATCAGTAATCGTGGCACACAGGTTTGGCCAACAGGCTCAGTATATACCAATCTTGTAAATCAATATAATGTACGATTTGAAAGTATAAATGACGAGCCCCTGAACCAGCAGGATGTAATTGGTCTCTATGTAAGCATGAGTGGTAATTTCAAAATTTGTTCATTTGAGTTGCTAAATAAGTGGGGTAGTATGAAAGGATACTCACAGGCACAGGGGCAATAATTAGGATGACCGCTTTACTTTATTAACGTTATTGTACCCTTTCGGGTTTCCTGCGGCTTGTTTTCAAGTTGATAAATACAACTCCAGGCAAAGGTGCCTGAAGGTTGTTCGTTTCCCTGAATTTTTCCATCCCAACCCTCATGTGGATTGGTTGTTTCAAATAGTTTTTGACCCCATCTGTTGTAAACAGAAAACCTGTACACTATAACACGGCCAAAGAGCTTTGGCTGGCAAAGATCGTTTCTACCGTCATTGTTAGGAGTAAATGCGGTCGGCATATAAAATCCAATCGGACAACTCCTGGGGTCTATGCGTATTATTATCTTTGAAGAGGTATCGGAAGGTTGTGTTAAACAAGCGTAGTTACTTCTCATTATACAATCCACCTCATCTCCGTCTTTCAATGTGCTATTAATGTAAGAAGAGCTTGTATGACCAGTAAAAGAGCCATTGAGACGCCATTGAAATGCAGGTTGGCTTCCACCATTTAGCGATGACGTAACAAAAGTGGCAACAGTACCGTAACAAATCTCTGAAGGAAATAACGCTATGTTCACAGAGGGAGTGGCATAAGGTTTTATGTTAACCTCTATCATGTTCGATATAAAATTCTTTGGCAAAATGCAGCCTGTGAGTGAAGTCATCACTACCCTTACACTATCCCCATCATTCAATGTGTTTGAAATAAATACCGGCAAATCCGCACCTACATTGATTCCATTTACCTGCCACTTGTAGCTTACAGACGATCCTCCGTTCATTGCCACGGCATTAAATGTGAATGTGTCGCCTTCGCAAAGTTCTGTTGAAGTGGTATTGATGGTTACTGAGGTACGTTTCAAAAGAAATTTTGCAATAAAAATTTCTGAAATACCTCCCGAAAGAACTACCGATTGATCACATTTATTAAAATCTGCCGTCGCAGTAAAACTACCTGCCACATGAATATTTCCAAATGAATCTAAACAACTTCCCCTGATCCAATCAGTATTAGCCCCTCCCACTATCTTTCCACTTATAAAATTTCCAGCTGAATCAAATGCTGATATAAATCCATCAAAAGAACCAAAAGTGTTAATCTCAAAAAAACCGGCAGTAGGATCCAGGTCAATCAACCCGCTACCGATAACTCCTGTGAAAAAAAAATTGCCGCTATTGTCAATATTAATATTCGCATACAAATCATTTCCGGTTCCCCCGATTTGTCCGGCCCAAATGAAATCTCCGGCTGAATTAAGTTGATAAACAGCAATATCCGATTGCCCTCGTGTCGTTAAATTAAAAACCCCGGGACCCGGGTCAAAATCTGCCATACCGTAGAAACCTGCGGTCAAAAAAATATTGCCGGCTCTATCAATATCAATATCTACGCCTGCTGTAACGTTTGTACCACCAGCTTGTTTTACCCATATAAATGATCCGGAACTATTGAGTTTTAATATAAAGGCATCCATTAGCCCGTTTGCTGTTATATAAGAAACACCTGAATCAGGATCGAAATCTACAAGTCCGGAAAAGGTACCGGTTATAAAAATACTCCCTGCAGCATCAAGACTAACTCCATTATTTGAATCGGTGGAAACACCCCCAATTTGCTTGCCCCATATAAAATTTCCATCCGAACTAAGTTTTAGGACAAAACCATCATCTACCCCAGCAGAGGAGAGATTAATAACGCCGGCACCCGGATCAATATCAATGGTATTTCTAAAAGAACCCACTAATATGACATCGGAATTATTTGTAAGCTCTATTGAAGAAATATCGTCTAGTCCCGAACCTCCGATCTGCTTTCCCCAAATCAGATTTCCAGCGGGATCGAACTTTACAATAAGAACATCACTAAAGCCTAGGGAAAGAAAATTTGAAGTACCTGGTCCCGGATCGATATCTATAGAGGATTGAAAGTTAACAGTAAAATAAATATTATTCTGATTATCCGCTTTAACATCACGACCAAAACAGATCGAGTTCCCTCCCAATTTTTTTGCCCATAAAATGAGACCCTCCTTACTATATTTTGCTATAAAAACATCCTGGGTCCCAGAAGCAGTCATATTAAAAACACCTGTGCCAGGATCGAAGTCAGCAGTACCAGTAAAGCCTCCGGTAACAATTATGTTTCCTTGTAAATCAATTGTAATGTCATTAGCATAATCAGCATCGTTTCCTCCTATACCTTTGACCCAATTTAAGTCGATAAATTGGGGGTAAGCAGAGATATGACAGCTAAGTAAGAAAAAAAATAATAAGATTATCTTTCGCATATATCTTACCGAGTAAACATAAATATACATCATTCCCCTTCTTAACAAAAGGACAATCAGAAAAAATTCATGTAGAAAACAAGGTGATTAGTCTGCTCCATACCCTGCCCAAACGTTACACATGTTAAGTAAAAAAATCATGCTTTTCCCAGTTTTTTATTATAGCTAACCACAGGTATACCAAAAATAGTCCTCGCAACAATACTACCATCAAATCTGTAAAGCCCTAAATTGATTTACTTGTAAAAATGGAAATATGCATACCATTTCCATTTTTAAATTTAGCTATTCTGTAAATTAGAATTTCATAATAACGATTCTTCCTACTTACTTTTAATATAAAATCATTCGTTCTGTTATGGCATTAGAAACACTGAAATACACTAACAACGAAGTAACCGTTGTTTGGAAACCGAAAATCTGTACCCATTCTACTATTTGCTGGAAAGGATTAATTGAAGTTTTTAATCCAAAGGAAAAGCCCTGGATAAAAATCGATGGAGCAACAACGGAGAAAATAATTGAACAGGTACGAAAATGTCCCAGTGGGGCATTAAGCTATTACCTGAATGCAGCCACTCAGGAGTCGCCGGATAAGGTAATTGCGGAATCTGCCAATATTATGAAAGTGGAAGTAACTCCTGATGGTCCTTACCTGATAAAAACCGAATGTGTTATTGTACATAGTAATGGAACTGAAGAAACAAAAACCGGAACGGTGGCTTTATGCCGTTGCGGATCTTCCGCTAATAAGCCCTATTGTGACGGCAGTCATAGAAAGATCGGTTTTGAGGGATAACATCATTCAATAAGACGCAATTTCCTGGCCATTCCGATGGATATAAGAATAATACCAGCTAGTATTACTATAACCGGCATTAGTAATTTTTTATTTTCTTCAAATGCATTTCGTTGAAAAAAATACACTCCTGCGAGACAAAAAATAATACCAGTAATAATTAGTGACCACGGATGTTGCATCAGAGCTTTTTAACATTTTTATACCCGTTCTTCAATAACCACTGCACTACTTTTTCCCGCTGGTCTCCCTGCACAATAATCTCTCCATCCTTTGCTGAGCCGCCGGTACCGCAAAATGATTTTAGTTTTTTACCTAAATCTTCCAGATCATCTTCCCTGCCAACAAAACCTTCAACAAGAGTAACAGCCTTACCTGCCCGATGTTTAGTATCTAATTTTACTTTTAGTTTCTGCTGAGCTGGTAGCAGGGTTTCAGCGGTGGTCTGTTCTTCTTCGAAAGAAAAATTAGGGTCTGTGCTGTAAACGAATCCCTTGGTATCTGGTTTATTCTTCTTAGACATATTTTTTATACAATTACCGCTTTCAAGCTTAAATCCAAACTCTTCGCCTGATGTATCAATGCCCCCACACTTACATAATCCACTCCTGTTCTTGCATAGTCCTCAATATTATCAAGATTGATGCCCCCGCTGGCCTCAGTTTCAAAATTGTTGCCAATTAGTTTTACAGCCTCCGCTATCTGTTCTGGTTTAAAATTGTCCAGCATAATGCGGAATACTTTTCCTTTCCCAACAGCAATTACTTTTTTCACATCATCCACACTCCTTGTTTCCACTTCTATTTTTAATCCGGGCTTTACGGTTCTTACATACTCCGCTGCTTTGTCAATTGCTTTTTCAATGCCCCCGCAATAATCAATATGATTATCCTTCAGCATTATCATATCATACAATCCAAACCTATGGTTTACGCCTCCCCCAATTCTTACCGCTTCTTTTTCAAGCAGCCTGAAATTAGGAGTCGTTTTTCTTGTATCCAGCAGCCTTGTTTTGTATCCTTTTAATTTGTCAGTGTATTGCTTTGTCAAAGTGGCAATACCGCTCATTCGTTGCATACAATTAAGTACCAGTCTTTCACATTGCAAAATTGTATGTACTGAAGTTTCTACTTCAAACGCTTTTTCCCCATACCTCATTTCTTCACCATCTTCTTTAAAGACAGTAATAACTGAAGCCGGCTCCTTATAACTGAATATTTTGAGGGCTACCTGCATTCCTGCCAGCACACCATCCTGTTTTATTTTCAGAACTGCTTTCCCTTTTGCACTTGCCGGGATACAGGATAAAGTAGAATGATCGCCATCCCCAATATCTTCCTTTAAAGCTTCATCAATCAGGTGATGCAGTTGCTCGTCAAAACTCATAGCTGCAAAAATACTATTTCGTTTATTGATGATAGGGTATAAGCAAAAAAAACCCGTTATATTGATTATAACGGGGATAAAAAATATTTTACCAGTTTAGTCTATCGACTGAAATCGTATTTCTTTAACAACATCTTTCCCGCTTTTTGACTTCATAAAAATATTTGTGCGGAAATTACCTGAATTAGTTTGCAGGGTGCCGATAGCAAAATAGCCACCGGGAGAAGTTCCTTTATGCTTCAACTCAAAGCCCCTGACACCATTGTTAGAAAAAAAGTCCTTAACAATAAGTTGTGCCTGGGCTTTACTGTAGCTATCACTTTTATCAGGTAAGGTTAATTCCACCGTATCATCAAAATATTTAGCCAACTCCGAAGCGTTACCAGACTTTAAAGCGTTGATAACTTCATCAATACCTTCCTGCGCTTTAAAAGAAGAAAACAGCAAAATGGTAGAGAGCAATAAAGATGTAAAAATCTGTTTCATATCAATTCAAATGTTGGTTTTCACAGAAGTACTAAACTAAAAACATGCCATGTTATAAATCAGTAATCAACGGGTACTAAAATACTAAAAATCAGCATCTTTTGATAAATCCGGCTGGGAAATAGCTGATTTGGGTGTAGTTTTACAGGGTACGGACGGGAATTATTCCCTTAAAAATATGTTTATACCCCTTAATAATATTACATGTCAGCAAAAAAAGTAATTCTTATCATCATGGACGGCTGGGGATTAGGAAAAGTTGCATCCTCCGATGCTATCCAGCATGCTAATGTACCTTTTACGAAAAGCCTTTACTCGAAATATCCCAATACTACTCTTGTTACTTGTGGTGAGGCTGTCGGTCTGCCTGACGGGCAAATGGGCAACTCTGAAGTAGGCCACTTGAACCTGGGTGCCGGCAGGATAGTATACCAGGAACTGCAGAGAATTAATGTAGCAGTAAGAGATGGCTCTTTTGCGAAGAATCAGAAATTGCTGAGTGCTATGCGTATTGCGAAAGAAAATAACAAGCCCCTGCATTTGCTTGGATTGGTAAGTAATGGAGGAGTTCATTCACATATCAATCACTTAAAGGCTATTGTGGATGTCTGTAATAATGAGGGGCTAAAAGAAGTATTCATTCATGCTTTTACCGATGGCCGTGATTGTGACCCAAAGAGCGGGCTGGCCTTTATCATCGAACTGCAACAACACCTGAACTATAGTATTGGAAAAATTGCATCTGTAAGCGGAAGATATTATGCCATGGACCGGGATAAAAGATGGGAAAGGATAAAACTGGCCTATGATGCATTGGTAAAAGGAGAAGGAGCCAAATCTACAGATGCAGTAGCAGCTGTTGAAAATTCATATAAAAACAATGTAACTGATGAATTCATCAAACCGACAGTGATAGTGGATGAGTCACAGCAACCCCTGGCAACTATTAAAAATGGAGACGTAGCTATTTGTTTTAATTTCAGAACAGACCGCTGCAGGGAAATTACACAAGTACTTACACAAATGGACCTGCCGGAATTTGATATGAATAAGCTATCCCTTCATTATACCACAATGACAGAATACGATAAAACGTATAATAATATAGAAGTAATTTTTGAAAATGATAATCTCAACAATACTTTAGGCGAAATACTGGAACAAAACGGGTTAAAACAGATACGGATAGCAGAAACAGAAAAATACCCCCATGTAAGTTTCTTTTTCAGTGGTGGCCGTGAAAAACCTTTTGAAGGAGAAAAAAGAATAATGATACCTTCTCCCAAGGTAGCCACTTACGATCTGCAGCCCGAAATGAGTGCATACCAGGTAACTGATGCAATTGTAGCAGAAATAAAGAATAAGTCAGCAGATTTTATTTGTTTGAATTTTGCCAATGCAGATATGGTGGGTCATACCGGCATTTGGGAAGCGGCTATAAAGGCGGTTGAAACGGTTGATAAATCTGTAGAAAAAGTAGTTACAGCAGGACTTGCAAACGGGTATACTATTTTCCTGACAGCAGATCATGGTAATTCAGATTATATGATCAACGAAGATGGTTCTCCAAACACGGCACATACTCTGAACCCTGTACCCTTCTTTATAATCGACAAGGAATGGAGTGGAACAATAAAGCCGGGTAAACTGGGAGATATTGCTCCTACTATTCTTACCATGATGAAATTACCGGTACCAAAAGAAATGACCGGTAATATCCTGATTAATTAATTTTAAACCCAAATAGAGAAATATGTTTAAAAAAATTATGCTGGGATTATTAGCAGCCCTTATAATAATACAATTCATACATCCAAAAAAGAATAAAGCAGAAGGTTCGCAGCCCAATTATATTGGAAATAATTTTTCTGTTCCGGCGGATGTAAAAACAATACTTGAAAAAGCCTGCAACGATTGCCATAGTAATAATAGCAACTACCCCTGGTATGCCAATCTTCAACCTGTTCACTGGTGGATGGAAAAACATATAAAGGATGGGAAAAAACATTTAAATTATGACGAATACACTAGCCGTCCGCTCCGGTATCAATACCATAAAATGGAAGAAACGATTGAAATGATAAAAGAAGGTGAGATGCCATTAAATTCTTATACCTGGACCCATAAAGATGCAAAGCTCAGTGAGCAAGAAAAAACAAAATTGATCAGCTGGGCTGAATCCGTTATGGACAATATGAAATCGAAATATCCGATTGATAGCCTGGTACGCAAAAAAAATTAGTACCTTACACTACCAATTCAATGTGAAAGCCAATTCAAAAAAAACAGTCAGTCTTTTCTTCATCCTGCTTGGGGCTACCCCCTTATTGTTTATTCTTTCATCTGATATCAGAAAATGGGATATTAAGATCCGCATGAAAGAAAGAACTTCCGAGAAACAAGAATTACAAACTATTGTACTTCCTGAAAGTGAAGTTGTCTGGATGGATAAACATGAGATATATGTAAATGACAAAATGTTTGATATCAGCACTGTTAAACTTGAAAAAGGGATTTACACTTTTAAAGGATTATACGATGAAGAGGAAACAAAACTGGTAAAGCAGCAACAAAAACCTGTCTCGCAAAGCACAGAAAACATGAAACTTTTATCCCGGTTGTTTAAGTTTCTGCAAAATTTTTATTATAAGCAGCCTGTGCTTTGCTTTGATTTAACGCAACAACAAAACAATTACCCATCATTACAATCATCTGCAATAGTTTCACTGTACCTGAAAATAACTACTCCACCTCCACAGCTTATTTGCTAAACATACATAGCAAATCACATTATTAACTAACTATATTATTATGAGCAAAAAATGCTTGCTTGCTCTGTTATGCATTGTATGCATGACTGAAGCTGGCAATACCCAGGAGGATACAACAACTGAAAAAACGTTGGGAGAGGTCATCGTATCTGTAAACAAATGGGAACAAAAACTGAATGAAGTACCCAACAAAATTGTAAAAGTCAATAGATATGATATCTTAAAAAATAATCCCCAGACGGCGGCTGATTTATTAGGACAGACAGGTACTGTCTTCATTCAAAAAAGTCAGTTGGGTGGTGGAAGCCCGATGATCCGTGGTTTTGCTACAAACCGTGTATTATTGGTCATTGATGGGGTTCGTATGAACAACGCTATTTACCGCAGTGGCAACCTGCAAAACATAATAAGTATTGATGCTTTGAGTACTGAAACAGCCGAAGTAATATTTGGCCCTGGTTCACTTATCTATGGCAGCGATGCCATTGGTGGTGTAATGGATTTTCATACCCTGGATGCCCGGTTTTCAAAAGATAAAAAGATACTGGTGAAAGGAAGTGTGCTGGGCAGGTATTCAACAGCCAATAAAGAAAACACCTTTCATGCTGATATTAATCTGGGTTGGAAAAAATGGTCGCTGTTATCATCCCTTTCTTACAGCCAGTTTGACGATTTAAAAATGGGAAAGCATGGCGGACAAGACAGCTATCTCCGGCCAGAGTATGTTGAAAGGATAAATGACAAAGACAGTATTGTGAAAAACGGCGATCCCCGCATTCAACGTTTCAGCGGATATGACCAGTTGAATTTCTTACAAAAAATACGCTTCAGGCCAAATGAGCATTGGGATTTACAATACAGCTTTACCCATGCAAAAACAGGCGATGCCCCTCGCTACGACCGGTTGATTCAATACCGGAACGGAGCACTGCGTTTTGCAGAATGGTATTATGGTCCCATGCTCTGGAATATGCATGCCCTGCAGATTTTGCATTCCAAAAAAACAAGTATCTATAATGATGCCCGGTTAACAGTGGCATACCAGGGTTATGAAGAAAGCCGTATTGACCGCACAAGAGCTAACAACAATCGCAACAGGCAGGCAGAATTGGTTGATGCCATCAGTGCCAATTGGGATGCAACAAAAAATATTGGCAACGGCCAGTTGTTTTATGGACTTGAATATGCGCACAACAAAGTTGGTTCCTTTGGAGAAAGAACCAATATCAGTACTGATGCCGTAACACCAATGGTAAGCCGTTATCCGGATGGTAGTACCTGGAGCACTACTGGTATCTATGGTAGTTATAAAATAAACCTGCATACAAAAGTAACATTGACGACAGGTTTGCGATACAGCTATAATACATTAGATGCCACTTTCGATACTACATTTATCAAGTTCCCGTACAAGAATGCAGAACTGAGAGACGGCGCTTTGACTGGTAACGCAGGTCTTGTATTTCGACCATCAGAAGGCTGGCAATTGAATGGAAATATTTCTACTGGCTATCGTATGCCCAATGTAGATGATATTGGAAAACTGTTTGAAAGTGTGCCGGGAAATATTACCGTTCCAAATCCGGATCTAACTCCTGAATATGCCTGGAATTTTGAAATGGGTATCATAAAAAATATTCCTAATAAATTACGCATTGAGTTAAATGGTTTTCACACCGTTTTAAATAATGCTATTGTTCGTCGCCCAACCACATTCAATGGCGCTGACAGTATTTTGTTCAATGGCGTATTAAGCCGGGTAGAAGCCTTACAAAATGTGGCAAAGGCAACCGTTTCTGGTTTTCAGGCAAGTGCAGAATTCTATTTTACCAAATTGGTATCATTGCAAACTCATGCTAACTGGATAAGTGGAAAAGAAACGGATGATGTAAAAGATGAAAAGGTACCGCTTCGTCATGCACCTCCTTTTTATGGAAGCACATTACTGCGTTGCCGCCTGAAAAAACTATTTGCAGAAGCATCGGTACAGTATAATAGTGAAATTGAAAATGCAGACCTGGCACCTTCTGAACAGGCAAAAACAGATATTTATGCAAAAGATGCCGATGGCAAACCTTACTCACCGGGATGGTATGCATTGAACCTGAAAGCCTCTTACCAGGTATCAGGTAATTTGCTGGTAACAGCTGGTTGGGAAAACATAACTAACCAACGGTATCGTCCTTATTCGTCCGGCATAGTGGCTGCTGGCTCTAATTTTATTATTTCTTTGAGAGCTTCGCTTTAACCAAAGAAGGGTTTGTATAAAAGCAAGCCCTTAATTTTTTAATTATGAGCAATACTAAACAACAAGCTAAATGGATTCGCTGGCTCCGCTGGCTACACCGGAAGATTGCTATTTTCTTATTTGTTTTTTTCCTTGTCATTTCTATCACCGGGTTATTACTCGGCATAAAGAAACAAACGGGGTTACTAGCTCCAACCCGAAAAGGAACTTCCGCTAATCTCTCTACCTGGCTTAGTGTGGATAGTTTACACAAAAAAGCAATTGGTTATCTTCAGGATTCCGTGTCAAAAAGCCTTTCTATTGATCTTGACAGAATCGATATCAGGCCTGATAAAGGCACTGTGAAATTCATATTCAAAGATCATTTTAATGGGCTCCAGTTAGATGGTACTACAGGACAGTTGCTTCAGGTGGAAAAAAGAAGAAGTGATTTTATTGAAAAGCTACATGATGGATCTATACTGGATAAGATATTCGGGACCGATGGCGATCAGATAAAAGTCAGTTATACGGTTATCATGGCACTTAGCCTTCTAATGCTTATACTTTCCGGCCTGTGGCTCTGGTATGGCCCCAAAAGGCTTAGAAAAAGCCGTATCCGCCAGACCCAAGGATAGCCAATGCGTAAAAATCCTAAACCCAGAGGGGGTCGTTATCTGTTACTTTGCTCTAAATTTTACAATTTGGTGCAGCAATCGTACGGAAAAAATGTCTAATTTACAGGCAACCAAAGGGTAGTTATGACCGAGGAAGCCATATTACAAGGTTGTTTAAAAAATGATGCCACAGCCCAACGGGAGTTGTATAACAGGTACAGCCCCAAAATGCTGGCAGTGTGTTATCGTTTTGCTCACAACCGGGAAGACGCTGAGGATATGCTTCAGGAAGGTTTTATCAAGGTGTTCCTGCAGATTCACACCTTTGAAAATCGGGGAGCTTTTGAAGGATGGGTTCGGCGAATCATAGTTCATACCTGCATCAATATCCTCAAAAAGAATAAGAAGTTCAATGAAAGTGTTGATATAATACATGCCACCGGGGTGCAGATCAGAGAAGAAAGTGTGCCAGCAATTATTCAGGCAAAACAGGTTGTGGAATGTATAAGGCTTTTACCGATAGGCTATAGAACTGTATTGAACCTGTATGCAGTGGAAGGTTACAGCCACCGGGAAATTGCCAATATGCTCGATATAGAAGAGAGCACCAGCCGCAGCCAATATACCAGGGCGAAAGCTATGCTTGAAGATATTTTGATCCGTAAAAGAATATTATTACAAAAACCAAAACATGAAAATAATTGGCTTGCTGCTGTTAGCCAGAGATAAATTTAAAAGTACCCTTAATTGCTGACTGGTTATGGAGAGTAATTTTAATAATAGAGATTTTGAGCGGTTCCTGAAGCAAAATGCTGACCAGTACCGGATGTTTCCATCTGAGAATGTATGGAAAGGCATCCACAGTACATTACATACCCGCAGAAGATGGTACGGTATAGGTCTTGCCCTTCTCCTCCTTACCACAGGTGCTGTGACCTGGGTAATGCTAACCAGCAGCCCATCTTCAAAGGAAAATGAACTGGCTGCTAATAAGCAGGTGATAGTTCCGGTTAAAAAAATACAAAAGGAACAACAACCAATTGTAATTACTCCTCTTAAAAAGAAAGATATAGATGAAGAAATATTAATAGCCTCTCCGGGTAACCACCAGAAAAATCTTTTTTTGGCCACCCCTATAGTTGAAGATCAAGATAATAAGTTGACAGAATTACAAAAAACAAATGCTGTTATTCCGATTTCCAATTCACCGGGCAGCCTTCCTGCTACAATAGCATCAGTTCCTTCTCCTGTGTCTAAAGTAAATACTTCCGGAAATAATAGGGCAGCTGTTAAGGCAGAAACACCAAAACATAATGTCGCTGTTAATATAGTTCCGGCTATCATTAATGAAGAAAAAATTGATCAACCCTCTCTTGTCCCTGCTGAAAATAATAAAACTGACGAGGTAAGCACAGCAGCGCAAAAAGATATATACCCTTTGAGTATCGAAAGTGTTATTAATTCTTATAAAAGCAGTAGAAAATCAAAGAGATTATCCTGGCAGGTTTACTTTACACCTACTATCAGCTATAGGGAATTAAAAGAAAATAAGCAATTTATTAACGCTGCACGTTCAAATCTTACTTCTACTTCTGTAGTATTTTCTCCGGATTTAAATAGCATCGTTACACATAAACCGGACCTGGGATTTCAATTAGGATTTTCTACTGGCTATCCTCTCTCTAAAAAAATAAGACTTATAAGTGGCCTGCAATTTAACGTAAGTAAATACGATATAAGGGCCTACAACTATCCGGGTGAAGTTGCCACCATTGCACTAAGTACGGCCAGTGGGGCTACCAGTACGGTTTCCACTATCACTAACTATCGTAGCGCAGGCGGTAGTAAGGCAAACTGGCTTCGCAATCTTTATGTCTCTGCGTCAGCGCCTATTGGCGTTGAGCTAAAACTTGCTAGTAATAAGAAAACATATTGGGGTGTTAGCGGTACTGTTCAACCCACCTATGTATTGGGCAATACAGCCTATGTCATTTCAACGGATTATAAGAATTACGCAGAAATACCATCTTTGACCCGAAAGTGGAATATTAATACAGGCTTTGAAGCCTTTGCCGGCTTCTCTGTAGGGAAAACAGACTGGAGAGTGGGTCCGCAAGTTCGTTATCAAACCATGTCAAGCTTTAAAAAAGAATACCCTGTTCGAGAATATCTTTTTGATTTTGGTTTAAAAATGGGCATAATGCTCAAAAAGTAAAACTGACACTAACTGCCGCTTTGCTTAGAATATCCCGTCTGCTAACCAGGCGGGATATTTGCTTTCTGTTTGTTTTCAATAACCGTGTTTACGCTAATTTTAGGCCATGAAACAATATTTCCGATTAGTACTGGCTGTTGCAGTCCTTTCATCCGCTTGCAAGGAAAAAGAAAAGGAAGATGAAAAAAAATTCATCTCTGTATTATCGTTAATAGAAAAACAAGTGGCACATATAGATACATCGCTTTATGCCATTACGAAATATGTCATTAAAGACAGCCTGCATATTGATACCCTGTATATTCCAAGGGAGGAGTTTCGCTCTGTGGCAAAGGACTTTTTAGAAATCCCTGACCTGTCTGCAAAAAAAGTCGCAAAACGTTATAAAGAAGAAACCCGTTACGATGAACTGCTCAATCGTGTTATCATCAGTTATATTCCAGTAAACCCCGAAAAGGAAGAAATACAAAAACAGGAAATCCTTGTAACGCCAAATATAGCGACTGGTGACAAAGTCAATACGATTTTAATCAGCCGGGTCATCAATAACAGGGATGGGTTTTTACAAAAAGAAATGCTCTGGCAAATGGATAAAAGTTTCCAGATGGTAACTTCCACGCAAAAGCCCGGGCAACCTGAAGTAATAACTACAACTAAAGTGACCTGGAACGAGGAAGATGATCAATGACGGCTTCAGAATTTCAACATATAGCCACCAGTATACCTGCACAACCAGGCATTTATAAATACTTTGATAACAATGATGAACTGCTCTATGTAGGCAAAGCAAAGCATTTGCGTAAACGGGTAAGCTCTTACTTTTCAAAAACTTTTACCAGCTATAAAACCTATGAACTGGTTCAGCGGATTGCCAGGATTGAGTTTACCATTGTTAGCTCAGAGCAGGATGCCTTCTTGCTTGAAAATACCTTAATCAAGCAATTTCAGCCCAGGTTCAACATAAACCTGAAGGACGATAAGACCTATCCTTTCATCGTTATTAAGAATGAGCCTTTTCCAAGAGTGTTTCTTACCCGGAAAAAAGTCAATGACGGCTCCGAGTACCTGGGACCCTATACGTCTGTTAAAAAGGTAAGGGAATTACTGGAGTTCATTAAACAAACAATACAGCTCAGAAATTGCTCCCTGAATCTTTCCGAGACCAATATTAAAAAAGAGAAGTACAAAGTTTGTCTGGAGTATCATTTAGGTAATTGCAAAGGACCATGCGAGGGGCTGCAAACCGCTGATGATTATATAGAAAACCTTATTCAACTTAAAAACCTGCTTCGGGGAAACCTGGCGCCGGTTATACGTCATTTCAAAGAGGAAATGAAGAAACTGGCAGCCGAACTTGCTTTTGAAAAAGCCTCGCTGGTAAAAAAGAAGATCGATTTTTTAGAGAATTATCAGTCACGATCTATAGTTGCCAATACCAAAACTGGCAGTATAGATGTTTTCTCTATACTAAAAGAAAAAGAAATTGCCTATGTAAATTACCTGATGGTTAGAAATGGGGCGATCATACAAACACAAACTAATAAAGTAGAAACCCATCTTGATGAAGAACCGGAAGAAATATTAAGCTTCTCAGTGGCACAATTGCGAGATACATTTAATAGCGATGCTGCCGAAATAATAGTTCCATTCAATATTGATTACCCACAGAATGAAGTTATTGTGACTGTTCCAAAAGGTGGTGACAAGAAAAAACTTTTAGCACTTTCGGAGAAAAACGCCAATCATTTTATTGAGGAATTAAAAGCCAAAGAAAGACTAAAGCTTAATATCAAGAATGCTGATATGTTTAAAGTGCTTGAGCAGCTGCAGAAAGATTTGCAATTACAGGATATGCCTGTTCATATTGAGTGTTTTGATAATTCTAATTTCCAGGGTAGTTACCCGGTTTCCGCCATGGTATGCTTCAAAAATGGTGTACCTAGTAAGAATGACTACAGAAAATTCAACGTTAAAACCGTGGAGGGCATTAATGATTTTGCGACCATGAAAGAGGCTGTTTTCAGGCGATATAAAAGAGTCAAAGATGAAGGACAGTCTTTCCCACAATTAGTGATTATTGATGGCGGCAAAGGCCAGTTAAACGCTGCCAATGAGGCTATAGCAGAACTGGGCCTGAATGGAAAAACTACTCTTATGGGTCTTGCAAAAAATGAGGAGGAGATATTTTTTACAGGTGACACAAGCTCCCTTAAATTGCCTTACAACGGCAGCAGCCTGAAAATAATCAGGAGGATCCGTGATGAAGTGCATCGTTTCGGCATCACTTTTCACCGGCAAAAAAGAAGCAAAGGCACCTTTAAAAATGAATTAGAAGAAATTCATGGAATCGGTAAATCAACAGCTGATATACTGATGAAAGAGTTTAAATCAGTAAAAAAAATAAGGGAAATGAGTGAGGAAAAATTAGCTGCAATAATAGGCAGATCAAAGGCCCGGATCCTTATTGAGTATTATCAAAAACAAATTTCCTGAAGCACTTGAATATTCTGTTTTTCACTCGACCAGGGGCAAAAAAAATGGGGCCGGAATAGAAATTCAGCCCCGTTTTTAAAATCCAATATCCTATGAAAAACCAAGACGAAAGTACAACTTTTATCCAATTATCCTATAGGACTTTTACGATTTTCGAAACTTTTTTTCTTCTAATACTGAGCTAGTTATACGACAAAAAAGCCCCTTAACAGGGGCTTTTTGATTGATGTTTAAACAAACAATAAGGTATTAGTACGACCAGAGATCCTGCTCGAAATTGAATATCTTTTCTTTAATATTTTCTCCCTCCAACAGCCTCAGGATGGGGTCATTGATATAGTTCCTGATCATTTTATTTCCTGGATTATCCAAGGTTGATTTTACAATGTAACTGCTGAACATACGGCTCTCAAACAGTTCTTCCCATGTCATCCTGCTCTGACCCATATTCTTGGGATTATATACTTCAGCCTTTACAAGCATGGGTCTCAAATCAGGGTAGTAAACCCAAAACAATGAGGATGTACCTCTTTCTTTTGTTGTATTAGGAATATACTCAGTTTTGAGTAATCCTATACCTAAGATCCGAACAAACATACGGCTTGATTCCCTATCAAAGACCCACTCTTCTTTCAAACGGATTCTTGTAACAGATTTTGCATCAAAACTTGCTCTTGTCACATTCCATCCAACTATCTTATCAATTTGCTTTGTATCGTAAATTGGGAAAGTATCGAGCTTACCAGAGGTTAGTTGCTGAACATCCGCAATAGCAAGCGGAGTAGTAAATCTATCGTCGGAAAAAGCAGTTACTTCTCCGGTTTGTACCGCTTTCATCAGCATATTAACGAATATCTGACTGCCGTTATCATCTACTGCCTCATACATGAATATTTTGTTCATTTTCTCCCTGAGATCCAGTTCTCTCCATACTTTCTCTGCATATAAGGCATCATCCCAGCGAAGATGTTCATAGATGAGTGGGGTACGCTGAGTAAGGCTACCCTTATCAAAAGCGTTATCATTTCTCAACGACTTCTTAGGGGAAATATCATTACTTGTAGTATCATATGTTATTGGCAAATTAGCCAGGGGATCATAACCAGACGGAGGCTGATTATTATTATTCTGCTGTTGTTCATTACCACCAGTAGTAGGTGGGGCCGGATTTGTAGAAGGATTATTTGTATCCTTCCTTTTCTTGGACGGTCTTTGTGCATTTGCATCGATCAGCAAAAAGGCTGAAACCACCAAGCATAAACCGAACTTTAAGAATTTCATATTCATATCGCACTATTTAATATAATAAACGAGTGAAGGAGCCTTTGTAGTACGTCCATCCGGACCTTTTACCCTGATATCGTCAATTGTTACCATTCTATCAGCTTTAACATGCTGATTTATAGCATTTCTTACTGCACCAGAGAAAGCAGCTCCCTGAACGGGTATTGAAATAATATCATCGTCTGTATCACAAGTAAACGTAAAGCTTACCACATCATAGTTCAGCTCGAAAGGGAAGTTTTTAATACCTGCCCCTACACCTCCCTGAGCTTTAAAAGCCCCGGCAAGGAATGGTTCGCCACTTTGCTTTCCTCCAACATAGGCTTGTGCTTCCGGTATAGTACGAACCCTGAAATTGCTTGCTCCAGCGACTTTGCCGTCAACTGTAACAGTGATAATCGTATTATCATTAACAGTATTTACACGAGCAACATATTTACCGGTGCCCGGTACTTTGACTAAAGAACCATTGTTAATAGTTGCTTTGATCCTGTCATCACCGCCTCCACTGGCAGCAATTGTAACAGGGTTATCAACTCCTATATACAATACGTTCATTTTATCAAGTGCTATTGAAGCATTAGCTGAGCCGACAGTGTATTCAACAGGTATAGTCCTTGTTTGAGGATTTCCATCCTGGTCTGTAAATGCTACAGTAACATTAATCGTATGTGAACCAACACCGCCTGCTGCTGCTTTATAAATTGCCTGACCTTTCTCATTTAATGACACACCCGAACCATTGATAGTAACAGTAGGTAGTTTTGTTTTACTGAACGCACCCAAACCGGCAGTAATTTCAATTTCCTGACCCGGCATAAGATACTTAGAGTTCTGCCCAACAATTGCTTCAAAAGTATCAAATCTCAGTTCAACTTTACCAACCTGCTCATGACAGAATGTAACGACTTTATTTTCTGATGTTTTGATATCATTCTGAAATTTACTGAGGATACTTAGAGCTCCTACAGCAGGTGCCATATAAAAATAAGCTTCCTCCCATGTTTTCTTTTTTGAAGTAGTTGGCTTAGGAGGAGTGAGATCGACCTGCAATGAATTTGTGAACTCTGTAGCTATTGCTGAATCAACTCCCAATATATTCTTCTTAAATGCTTCAAGAATCTTATAAAGTTCCTTACCTTTTCCTTGCTGGACAAAGATCCTTGTAGTTGCATTTTGCTCATCTTCTTTAAACTTGCCGCCCTTTGAAGATTCAGTGATTAATTCTTTCTTTAGATTTTCAATAAAATTATATGCCGTAGCAGAATAATCCATCACTTGCTTTGCTTTTGGCTGCCAGATTTCTGCCTTAGCCTTGGTGGTAGGGTCAGATATTTTTTCTGTCAACGAAGCAAAAATTCTGTCTGAAGATAATTTTACTGCGCTATTGGTTTTCTCCAGGCTTTCATTTATCGTTTTAAAGGCATTGAGGATCTCAGCCGAAATGTTAATAGCCAGTAAGGCTGTCAACACCAGGTACATGATATTGATCATCTTCTGCCGGGGTTCTTTAGGTAAAGACATGAAGATTCGTGGTTTTTAAATTAGAAATAGTGACTTCTTTGAATCACGGATACGGATTCGTTCTTTTAAAGTTTTGTTTTAGCTGCGACCCTGCATGGCTGTTAACATGTTACCATAGATATTATTCAAACGGCCCAGGTTAGATGCCAGGTGTCCGATTTGCTCCTGTACTCTCTTCGCATCTTCAGCACTGTTAAGCATTGAATTAGATGTTTCAGAAAGTTTACCATAGAATGCATTCAATGCTTTCAGGTGGTTATTGCTCTCCTGCAATTCGAGTTCATAAATTGTATTCAGCGAAGACAGGTTTTTGGTCAATACCTGGATCTGCTCATGGAATACCTTAGCACCTTCTGTTGCTGTATTGAAGGCCCCTACTGAAGAAGCAGCTGTTGTGTAAGCATCTTTTACTTTTTCAAGCTGGCCGGTTACTTCTCTTGTCTTCGTAGTAAAGTCAGCCGTTGCATTGATAGTATCACCAATACCGTTCATACCTGTAACGGTAGTATTTAATTGTTTAAACCCTTCGCCCAAACGTTTCATTGTATCAGGTGTAATATCAGCTTCTGCAAGCATTTTATCCATAGCTCCGAAAGTAGCCCTGCTTTTGGCACCTGCAACCGAGAATTGCTCTTCATCATGTGAGGCATCTTTGATAGGAGGATATATTGCATACAAAACGCCGTACAAGGCGAAAATTATTGCTTCTGTAGTAAGACCTATCCACAACCAGGTGTCTGCATCAGGCTGGTGGGTAATTTTTCTGAGTGCACCCCAGATTACTAATGCTGCGCCAAAAGAAACGCCTACGTCTACCCATTTACTTACCTTAGATGGAATTGCTGCTGCCATAATTGGATTTTTTAAAAGTGGTTTTGTTGATATTAATTAAGAGAGAAAGAAGAGAGGACAGATTTTACTTTACTGCCCTCTCAATATGTTTGATTTAGTTCGTTATTTTTTATCTGCGACGTCCTTTTTGCGGAGCTGCGGGTAAATCAATCACACAACGGAAGCCGATGTAAGATTTAGTGGAGTCCTGGTATTCATAAGTGCTGGTACCTGTTTGCAGGTAATAACCAACATCTTTCCAGCTACCACCACGAATGATCTTACGTTTCATCAGGGGAGGATCATCATCTTTTGCGTTCCAGCGAACATCAGGGTTCATATCATGCTGAAAGTTATTACGACCTTCATAATAGATTGAAGAGGTCCACTCTGCCACGTTACCAGACATGCAGTACAGACCATAATCATTAGGCCAGTAAGCATCGGCACGAACAGTGTAGAATCCACCATCTTCAGGATAGTTACCACGGCCTGGTTTGAAGTTGGCCATCAGACATCCTTTTTTATTACGCAGGTAATAATTACCCCAGGGGAACATCGATTGTGAACGACCGCCACGGGCTGCATACTCCCATTGTGCCTCAGTAGGCAGGCGGAAATCCGATTCTTGTGTTCTTTTCTTTGAATCCAGGTAGGCGTTCAGGAAATGGGTTCTCCACTCACAGAAAGCAGTTGCTTGTTTCCAGTTCACACCTACAACAGGATAGTTGCCAAAAGCCGGGTGAGAAAAATATCTTTTTGTCATCGGCTCATTATATGAATAGGAGAAGTCGCGGATCCATGCTAATGTATCAGGATAAATTGCTACGTCTTTCTTTACGATAAAAGTAGAGCGGGGTTTACCAGCATTCTCTCTTCTGGCAGCTTCTTTCAGATCGAAAGTCTCAGAATGGAATACTATTTTCGAAGGATCGATTTCTTTTTTTCCGAAAACCCTGTCATCCGGAGGGAGTATCATGGGTGTAGCGGCCAGTTTTTCCATTTCATTTGGATCACCCCACTTAAAGGTTTTCATTTTGGCCCAGTCCACATATTCGTTTCCATCTTTACCGGTTTTAAGGTAGCCCATGTTACGAGCTACTACAGAATCTCTAACCCAGTATACGAACTGACGATACTCGTTGTTGGTAATCTCAGTTGCATCCATCCAGAAGCCACTGATAGACACAGAGCGGTTACGGGCACTGAATGCGTAGGCAGGATCCTCATCACTGGGACCCATATGGAATGTACCTTGAGGTACATACACCATGCCCGGAGGCTTCGGAAGTGTATATTTACTTCCAGGAGCAACTCCATGCACCTGACCATCATTCGGAAGGCTACCGCCTTTGTTTTTCTTTCCTCCCAGTATTCCGCAACTGGTTAATACAGACACACAGGCGACTGCATAAAAGGTGTAATAAAGGTTTCTCATTTTCATACACTTAAAGGGTATTGGGCAAATATAATGTTTAGAACTGTTCTCTGGCACAAGGTTATAATTTATTTTTTTAAATCAAAACGTATTTTTCGAAGTAAATTTTCTAACGGATACCGGCTCTGTTTTATTGCATTAACTAAAAATTAATTATTGCTTTTGGCCCTTGTTTATCAGCGACATAAGCTCTTTTGCAGAAAATACGGGATTAAGGCAAGTGTAACTACGGCACAGGTATATAGTAGGATTCTCACTAATCTGTTTTCCTTCCAGTAAGGGGTAGTTATTGTCCGGTTTTTCTGTTACCATCATTACCCTGTGCGGGATAAATTGTTTCAAAATTTCTCGATGCAAGGCCGATAAATTTTCTCCTGTTACCACTATTTCATTAGTTCCCTGAATTATTTCCTGGAGAAGACAGGCCCAATTGCCAAAAGAACCCGGGTAGCGGATGATGGCATTGCCAAGAGAGGTAAGCATCGCCCTGCTTCTTTGCGCCCAGTCCCTTTCATCACATAAAATGGAAAGAAGATGAAGATTATATGCCATTATTGAATTACCTGATGGTACCGCCCCGTCGTACACTTCTTTCTTTCTCACAATAATATCCTTTTGGCCTGCCGTTGTATAAAAAAAGAAAGGGCTGTCCGCTTCACTAAAATTCTCTATAACATGATTTGTCAGTTTCTTTGCTTTCTCTATCCATTTTGTTTCACCCGTTATTTCCTGTAAACGAAGAAGGGCCTGAATTAAAAAAGCATAATCATCCAAAAAAGCAGGATACCGGGCAGCCCCGTTCTTATATGTATGATGATAGGGTAGATTGCCCTCATTAGTAAAGCTCGTCAGCAGAAAGTGCATATTATCAATTGCAAGCTTTTTATATGATTCATTACCGGTCGCTTCATATGCCTTGCTACAAGCCGTATTCATTAAAGCATTCCATCCTAATATGATTTTATCGTCCAGCAGCGGTCTTATTCTTTTGTTTCTTTTATCAAGTAATGCTTTTTTACCACTTTCTAATTTCCTTTTTAACTCGTCAACTGATACATTTCTTGACACTGCAAAATCCTCTATTGGTCTTTTCACCCAAAGAATATTGGTATGTTCCCAATTACCTTGCTCAGTTATATCAAAGTATTCACAAAAGTCTGTTGCATCTGCTCCAAGTATTTCATGTATTTCATCTAAGCTCCATACATAAAATTTTCCTTCTATTCCTTCACTATCTGCATCTAATGCTGCACAAAATCCTTTTTCCGGACTTAGCAACTCGCTTTGAATGAAGGCCATTGTTTCATCAATGACCTCTCTATACCTTTCTTTTTTAGTTAACTGGAAAGCCTCACTTAATACAGCCACTAATAATGCATTATCATAAAGCATTTTTTCAAAATGAGGGACCAGCCACTCTGCATCTGTTGAATACCTGGCAAAACCGCCGCCAACCTGGTCATATATACCACCATCAATCATTTTATCAAGGGAGAGCAGGGCCTGATTAAGTGCTTTTTCATTTTTTGAAGTATAATAATAACGCAACAGAAACTGTATGGAAAAAGTTTGGGGAAACTTGGGTGCCTTCCCAAAACCGCCCCACTGCCGGTCAGCTGATCTCATTAAGTTTTGAAATGAATCGTCAGTTTTATCATTGGTGAAAAAGTCATCTGTTACCGAAGACCCAAGTACTCCAAACTCATTTGATTTCGCCAGATGTTTGGTAAGGTTTTCCGCCTGAGCATCAATTTCATGTCTCCTTTCCCTAAATGCTTGTATAACACCATACAAAGTTTCCTGCCATGAAGGCCTGTTAAAAGCCCTTTGGGGAGGAAAATAAGTACCTCCGTAAAACGGTTTTGTTTCAGGTGTTAAAAAAACATTTAAAGGCCAACCTCCGCTTCCTGTCATTGCCTGAACGGCATCCATATAGAAATGGTCCAGGTCTGGCCGTTCTTCCCTGTCTATTTTGATATTGATAAAATGATCATTCATCAGCTTTGCGGTTGTTTCATCTTCAAAACTTTCCCTTTCCATTACATGGCACCAATGACAGGCTGCATAGCCAATGCTAACCAGAATGGGTTTGTTTTCCTGTTTTGCTTTGTTTAATGCCTCATCTCCCCAGGGATACCAGTTTACCGGGTTATGAGCATGTTGCAGCAAATAAGGACTTGTTTCGTTGATAAGCTGATTCGTATGCTCTTTCATCAATTGTTATGTTATTATAACAACGAAGTTCGCTGAATATGGTTTCCAGAAAAAGAAAAGGACACTGGCAAAAGTGTCCTTTACAAATTAGGTATTCTGTAGAATTATTTCTTTTTGACCAAAGTTGAGAGAAACTGGTCCAATGCAGCTACCATGCTTGGTGTTTGTGGTTGGGGAGCTTTTATTTCAAGCTTTAACCCCTTTTCTTCAATGGCCCTGAAAGTATTGTTCCCAAAAGCCCCTATCACTGTTCCGTTTTGTTTGTATTTCGGCAAGTTATCAAACAAACTTTTTACACCGCTGGGTGTAAAAAAGCAGATAACGTCGTATTCCGTTTTTAGTAAGATATCTTTTATGTCGCTGCTTACACTACGATACATAAAAGCCAGTGTAAACTCACAATTATTGGCTTTTAGCCAGTTTACTATCTCATTATCTTGTTGGTTCTCTGAGCATACATAGAGAAATTTTTCATTAGCCTTATGTTTGTTAATCACATCAAACATGCTTTTGTTGGTTCCATCTGCTCCATAGAACACCTTTCTCTTTCTGTAGAGGATAAATTTCTGCAGGTACAGAGCTACAGCCTCAGTGATACAGAAATACTTTGTATCCTGCGGCACACTAACCTTCATTTCCTCACACATCCGAAAGAAATGATCAATAGCATTTCGGCTGGTGAATATTATACCGGTATAGTTGTGAATTTCAATCTTTTGCTTGCGGAAGTCCCGTGCCGGAATTCCTTCCAGACGGATAAAGGGATGGAAATCCAGCTCAATGCTGTATTTCCTGGCCAGCTCGAAGTATGGTGACTTCTCACTTTCGGGCCTCGGTTGGGTAATCAGGATTTTCTTTATTGCTTTGGCCTGTTCACCGGCCTTTTTAACCCCATTTGTACTCATGTTCGGTTCGGCTAAAGTTGGCTGCAAAGTTAAGTAGTTTGGCTGAAATACACTAACAA
Source organism: Bacteroidota bacterium (assembly GCA_029558715.1). Lineage (GTDB taxonomy): Bacteria > Bacteroidota > Bacteroidia > Chitinophagales > Chitinophagaceae > JJ008. The sequence continues at coordinate 60,693 of JAKQEA010000190.1, forward strand.
AGCCTTGTAAACCAGTAAAAGAGGGGTCACTTCGAAGGCTAAAAAGTATAGAAAGAAGTGAAAGGGGCTGACTTTGACCTGATTACGAACAACAGAATACGTCAAAACAATCCTGTAAATAAGCATTGCACCAATTAAAATCCATGATAACGCAAGGCCTATTGAAAAGAGATCGCTGGTGGAAAATGCAAGGAGAATAAGGAATGGCAGCAATAGTATACCTATCATTTTGTTGATGATAAATACTATAAAAATGTAAGAATTAGCAGCCTCCTCGGTATTAAAAAGCCAGCCAGATATTTTAAGTCCTATGAATTTCACAAAATAGGCCACGGAAAGTCCCGTCATACAGTACACAAATAAGATCCAAAAATTATCAATCGGGCTTATCTGAAAATACTCGATCAAAAAGGTCAGATAGAGTCCGGCGCTAATAACAAAGAATCCATTTAATAAAATGGATGGTAGTGGTGTTTGTACCAATTGTTCACTGATCTGCCTTACTTTGAGAGTGTTCCTGAAAAACAACCTGAAAAGATCGTTGAAGTATTTTGGAAAGGCCTGCCGTAATAAAGCGAAAATGATTAAAAGTAAAACCAGGCTATAAAAAAGTATCTCCTTGCCATGAACCTGCCTGACTTCTCCTTCTTTAAAAGAAACTGATTTGGCTTTAAACCGAAATCCAAAATAAGGATGATGCTCTAGTATCTGCCAGCAGATTTTCTGCAAGGAAAAGGTATCAGCAGGATTTAGCAGCCATCCTGAATCTTGCTGCGGCCGCCTTGAAATTTCCTGGCTTGTTTGCACAAGGGGTAAAGAATCCTGCTGCTTCAATGTATCTGTACCCGAGTATGTTGTATCTGCTGCTTTGCCGGCAGATGAATCAATAACAGTCTGTGCAGAAGAGATAGCTGTCAGCGACAAAAAAAGAAATAAGAGAGATAATTTTTTTTTCAAGAAAAACTGTTGAGATGCAAAAATATAAAGTGAGTCCGGACTCTGCACAAATGATTAAAAATAATTCACAAATCCAAAATGTATTTTTGATTGGCGAAGGTTCAATTCTGAATCATTTCTTTTCCCTATAGCCCAGGCGAGGTTAAATATACCCGCCTTTGTTTCAAACGCAAGGCCAAGTCCTGTTCCAAAATAAGTATAGTTAACATTTGTATTCAAACTGTTGTTTCTGCCCCATCCACCATCTGCAAGGATATAAAAGAATGAATTTTGCCCGACCAGGTATCGGTATTCCACTGTTGCAATGGCAAATTGCGACAGGTATTGGCTTTCTTCATCAAAGCCTCTTAATAGTTTATAGCCCCCTACCTGGAATAATTCATTCCTGAAAATGTTTCCGCTTTGAAACATACCGGCATTCACTGCTGTCTTTATTGTACTTCTCTGCCCGGTCAAGGGAAAATATTTTGCTACCATAGCCCTGACCCTAAACTGATATGTTTTAAGTTTAACCGTGTCATATAATTTATTAAAATCAAACAGCGGATCAGCGGGATCTTTTAATTCCAGTATTTCGTTGTTTTTCTTTAGTTTTTTAGTGCCGGCAGAAGTGATTATACGAAACTCGATACCCTTCCTTGGATTAAGACGGTAATCAGTGTTATTCAACTCATAATCCACTCCTATATTAAAAGAACTAACATCTCCGACATCCGGTAAACGGCGGTTAGTAATAATAAAAGATGAATCAATCCCTCCCTGGCTGACAATGGTCTGAAAACGCTGCAGAAAAAGCTTACCCGATTGATTTTTACTTAACACATACTGTACACCGAGTTGAAAATTTACATTCACAAAATTGCTGTCTTTACGAAACATCTCGAACGAAAAATCAAGCCCGTAAGGAGACTGAAAGATATAGGGATGCTGGTATAACAGGTTTAGTCGTTGAGACTTTACCTGCAGCTGTTGCCAGTTTAACCCGATGGTTTCTCCGGCACCTAATGAATTTCTCAGCAAGATATTTGCCTCACCCGTTACCAGTAATTTTTTGGACGCCAGTTGGTCGTTATTAGGTAAAAAACCGATAATTGCATTAACCTGACTGCTCTTTTTCTGTTTAAGATACATATTCAGGACCGATCCGGTTCCCAGCATAGTTATATCAAAAGGTTTTTCCTCCTCCACATAGGTAAGCTCCCTCATTTTTTGATTGATTCGCATTAATTTTTCTTTGTTATAAATGCTTCCATTAGGAATACTTAGATATTGCTGCAGGTAATTGTTAGAAATCTTTGCATTACCAAAAATCCGGATACTGTCAATTTTATATAATGGTCCTTTATCTACTTTAAGTAAGGCAGATACTTTTTCTGTTTCTAACTGCAGACTATCAAGATAAATTTTGGCAAAAGGATATCCGTTATTCTCCAGGTATCGCAAAAGTTTCTCCTGCCACTCCTGTAACTGAGTAAAATCCATAGGCTTATTTACAAAAACTTTCTCCCTCCATCCAACGGCATCCAATACAGCAGGGTCCGCATATTTTGTGTCTAATTGAGCCCACAGATATTTTTTTCCGGTATACAAAACAATATATGCAGAGGCAGAATCGTACCTGATACTGTCAACAGAAGAAGTTACATACCCCTTAGCGTGAAGGGTACTGGTTAGCCTGGCTATATAATCTGAACAGGCTGTACGGGAAGTAAAATCAGTTTGAATACCCAGTTTAGACTGTAGTAGTGAATCATCTTTATCGGCACCCCGGACAATAAGACTGTATTTACCCTGTCCTGATGTATAAATACTCAGCAACAACAGAGCCAGTACCGATATTTGCAGTCTGAATTTTCTCATTTGGCTTTTCGCCGGGATATTCGTTGCTAAATTATTCATTAAATCACAAATCAGCTTGGCAGGCATTTATATTCATATTCCTTTTTGCAAACAGGCTTGTCATTATTGCAATTTTCATTTTGCCACTTCATTGCGGTACAAAAACGAATTGGTGACCGCTTTATTGAAAGAACTGGGACTTCAAAAGAATTTTTTGCAGGCATCCCCGGTTGAAAGCATCTATTTTGGCGGAGGCACCCCAAGTTTATGTACAGTTGAAGAAGTTCAACATATTATTGAAACAGTCAGGTCGTTATATAATGTGACAAAAGAAGCTGAACTAACTCTTGAAGCCAATCCCGATGATATTACAGAAGAAAAACTAATTGGCTGGAAAAGTGCAGGCATCAATCGCCTGAGCATTGGTATTCAAAGTTTCTTTGAAGAAGACCTGAAATGGATGAACCGGGCACACAATGCCCGGCAAGCCCATGATAATTTACTTCTGGCCACAAAGCATTTTGATAATATCACTATCGACCTGATCTATGGAACTCCGGCATTGACAAATGAAAAATGGAAACAAAATGTTGAAACGGCTATTTTGATGGGCATACCACACTTGTCCTGTTATGCTTTAACAGTAGAACCTAAAACCCCGCTGGACAAACTGATTCGTCAGCAAAAAACAGCTGGTATAAATCCAGACACACAGGCTGAACAGTTTTTATTATTAATGCAATGGTTGTCTGATGCTGGTTATGAGCACTATGAAATTTCCAATTTTGCCCGACCCGGCCAGAGAAGCCGTCATAATTCATCATACTGGCGCGGAGAAAAATATTTAGGCATCGGGCCTTCTGCCCATTCATTTTCTGCCAATGAAAGACAATGGAATATAGCTAATAATGTTGCATACATTGAGTCTATATCAAAGGGAATCATACCATGTGAGAAAGAACAGCTTACCAGCACACAGCAACTCAACGAATATATTATGATCTCTTTGAGAACCTCTGAGGGACTAAGCCTTAAGAAAATAAGTAGTGATGCTGCAATCAAACTCAAGACTGCCGCTCAAAAATATATTGATGCAGGGTTGATGCTTTTTGAAAATGATTATTTTGTGCTAACAAATGAAGGAAAATTACTGGCTGATGGCATTGCAGCCTCTTTGTTCTTTTAGCCCTTCCTGATCCAGGCTACAATAATATTCAATACACAACCTAATGCCACCAATGATGTCAGGACGAAATTGAACCATTTCATCGGGTAAGGTTTAGCGCTGCCTTCTTTTTTACCCTCCTGCCATTTGTTAAACTCGAGAACATTAAGTACTATAAGAACAACAGCTGCGATCAGGAAAAGGACCTGGAAAAAATTAACCATGCTCTGAATTTAGAAGACATGAAGTTAATTTTTTTGTGGCAATAATTTATGGTTTTGAATGGCGTTGTTTCCAATACTGCCATACCTGGCCAATCACCAGAGTGATAATCATAATAAGAATGGCAGCAGGTACAAATCCATGATAAGAAAGAGGCATAGGGCTACATTTACTGGTCAGACCAGTACCTGTTCTATGCGTTTAAAACCTTCTGAAGCTTTAACATCTTCCCATAAAATTTTGTAGATAGTTCCGGCTATGGGAATTCCCGCATCCAGTGATTTATTAATCGTATAAATACACTTCGCCGCATTATATCCTTCTGCTACCATATTCATTTCCAGTTCAGCGGCCTTTACAGAGTATCCACGACCGATCATATTTCCAAAACGGCGGTTGCGACTGTGTAATGAGTAACAGGTAACCAGCAAATCGCCCAAATAAACTGAAGCAGCGTAGTTAGGGGTCTTTCTATGAGTAACGGGATCCTCTCCATCGTGTTCTCCAACTGTTATGTGTTCTGCCCCAAATTTTTTAAGAAATCCTGCCATTTCATCGGCTGCATTGGCAATATAAACACTTAAGAAATTATCCCCGTAATCAAGTCCGTGAGCAATACCGGCACCTAACGCATAAATATTTTTTAGTACTGCTGCATACTGCACCCCCATTATATCATGATTAACGACCGTACTTATAAAATCCGTAGTGAAATGTGAAGCAATTACCGAAGCCATTCTGATATCAATTCCTGAAAAAGTAAGGTATGATAACTTTTCTTCTGCCACCTCCTCAGCATGACAGGGTCCCAGTACGGCAAAATAATTCTCCAACGGTATTCCAAATTCTTTTTTTAAATACTCATTCAGCAAAATATTTTTTTCAGGCAATAATCCCTTTATCGCTGAAACAATTTTTTTATTCTCCCAATCTGCTGGCTGAAGTCCTGCAAGACTACTTTCTGCATAGGCTGATGGGATGGCAATAACCAATACATCAGATTGTGCAACCACCTGGTTTACGTCTGTGGACATATTAAGTAATGAAACATTAAACTTTGCGGAACTCAAATAGTGTGGATTATGACTTCTCTTCCTTATGTATTCAATAGTATCAGCATTTCTCACCCACCAGTTGATAGCATGTTTGCTGTCTGTCAGAATTTTTGCCAGGGCCGTAGCCCAGCTGCCGCTGCCTATAACGCCAAAAGTCATGCAAAGTGAATTTCCTGATTAAAAAATATAAAGAATAAAGGTAACAAAGGAATAAAATACCCAATAAAAAAGAAAACCCGATAATACCGGGTTTTCTCACGAAGCAAATCTTATATTCTATTTTTCAAATAATTCATCTTTTGTCACCACTTTTACTTTCATTCCATCCTTCAGGTTTTTGCTTACGGCAGCATATGGAGCGATGATCACCTCATCTCCTTCCTTCAAACCACTAAGAATTTCTATATAATTGATATCCTGTATACCTGATTTTACTACTACTTTTTTAACGGTTCCGTCGGTCTGTAATACAAAAGCCACTTCTTCCAGTTCATCTCCCTCAACGATAACAGAAATATCATTACCATCTTCTCCTTTACTATCCTCTTTTTCTTTTTTCTTATCGGCCATACTCAGGTCACTTCCCTTTACCCTTGCATTGACTGCCGCAATAGGTACTGCCAGCACATTATCCACCCGCCTGGTCTTGATATCAGCGCTGGCATTCATACCAGGGCGGAAAGGGAAGGTTTTATTAACGAGATCTTTATAGGATTCCTTATCCAGCCGAATCCTTACCTCATAATTGGTAACATCGTTGGTAGAAGTTAATGACGTAGTTTTAGTACTGCTGGCTATTTTGGTAACCACTCCTTTGAACTTACGGTTATTGTACGCATCCACTTCAACATCCGCCGAATCGCCAATATTAATTTTCACTATATCATTTTCACCAACATCTACTCTTACTTCCAATACTGCCATATCGGCCACTGTCATCATTTCCGTACCTACATTAAAACTGTTACCCGCCACTCTTTCTCCTTTCTTGATCTTTAATGAGGATATTACTCCATCCATTGGCGCTACCAGGGTAGTGCGGCTTAAATCTTTATTTGCTTTACTTAATCCCACCTGTGTACTTTGAACATTCGCTTTAAGTCCTTTTATATTTTGCTGAGCTGCGGTATAATTGGCCTGGGCAGATTTCAACGTAGTTTCGAATTGCTCCAATTCTGCTTTTGAAATCACCTTATCATCGAATAGCTTTTTATTTCTGTTATAGGACTGTTGCGCCAGTTCAAGATTAGCTTTTAATGCTTCAAGGGTAGCCTGGCTATTATCTACGGTTGCCGAAGATTGATTTACCCTTGATGCAGCTTCATCCCTCTGCAACGCATATATATCGGCATAGATACGGGCCAGCACCTGGCCTCTTTTTACACTATCGCCTTCTTCTACGTTTAATTCAGTGATCTCACCAGATATATCCGGACTGATCTTTACTTCTACTTCGGGGTATATTTTTCCACTGGCATTTACAGTTTCAATAATTGTTCTTTTTGATGCCTTTTCAATGGCTACCTTCTCTATTTTATCATTACCGCCAAATATCTTCGATAACAAAAACAATGCCCCCAGCACTCCCAAAACAATCAATGTCCATTTCAGTTTCTTGTTCATACAATAGTAGGTTTATAGTTTTATTCCCTGCCCCTTATAGAATTCCAGCAATTTCATTTTGAATACGTAATCATACTGTGAATACAAAGCCTGTATTTTAGCCCGCTGCAGGTTATTCAGGCTGTTAATCAGATCATAGGTTGATAAAAGGCTTAATTCATAGCGTTTACTGGCAAAATCATAGGCCTTTTCCGCTGTTTGCACACTTTTTTTATCTGCATTGAATTTCTGCAGCGCAGCGGTAGCATCGGTATATGCTTTGTAGATATCCTGCTTCAATTGCATATCTCCCTGTTCTTTTTGCAATTCCAGTTGTTGCACTGTTAGTTTGGAGCGATCCCAGGCTGTACGGGTTGCCCTTCCATTGAATATGGGTATATTCACCCCGATACCGAAACTCTGTCCGAAGTTATTTCGCAACTGGGAACCCAGTTGAATCGGTTTCCCTTCAATCAATATAACATCCGGAGCAAGAACCGGTTGATTTATTCCATTCACATCTACTACTGCCCCTGTAGGAACTAATGGCCCGAATTGCCTGCTGTAAGATTTAATATTCACATAACTGGTGCTCAGGTTGCCGAAAGCAGAAAATGTCGGGTACATTCCTGCTTTTGCGGCTGACATGCTTTTTTGCGCCGATTGTATCCGGAGGTTATTAATTTTTTGCTGGGGCAATGTGCTGATGGCAGTAGCGTACACAACATCAGGTTGTAAATCGGCCAATGCTTCGACCGGAATAAGTGCAACCGGGGGTGTAACAATATCAAAAGAGGCACCTGCATCCAGGTTCAGTAAGGCTTTCATTTGCAATAAAAATTGCTGTACAGACGCTTCTGCCGTTATCAGGCTTGAGCTATCTCTTGCCAGTTGTGCTTCCAGTTCTGCAGCATTCAATTCAGGTAATGCACCGGCATCCACTCTCTTCCGGGTGTTTTCCAATTGCGCCTTTGTTTGTTCCACCTGTACTTTTGCCAGATTTGCCTGTTCTCCTGATAAAAGAATTTGTAAATAAGCCACAGCTACATTAAGGGCAATATCATTCTGAATTTTTTTGGTTTGCTCTTTATCGGCTTCCCAGGATAACCTGCTGGCTTCGATAGTATTTTTCTGTGAAAACCAATTAAAAAGACTGACACTTGATTGCACCTGCATCCCCAGGTTTAGAAAGTTATTATCCTCCAAAACACCAGTAGTTGGATTTTCAGAACGACCTAAGCGGTAACCTGTACTGCTTCCAAAATTCAGTGATGGCAATTGGCCGGCTTTGTTTTGCTTATATGTTAATTCGGAAAATCTTGACTGCAGATCAGTTTGCCTTACCGAAATATTATTCTTTAATGCATGATCAACACATCTTCTGATGTCCCATTTATCCTGGCCGAATGAAGAACTAAAGATCAACAATGCAAAAGCCAGCTTAATGCTCCGTGTCATAGATTGCAAAAATATAAGAATTGCTCCTGTACGGGTATGATTTTTTACAAGCGGAGGTTAAATTCTGGACAGCGCCTGCTCAAGGTCTCCAATAAGATATTGAGCCTCTTCCAATCCCACATACATACGTATATACTGATGCGTTTTATTGGCCGGATCGAAGTCTCCGGGCCTGATACCTGCACATTTGGGTATCACCAGGCTTTCATGCCCGCCCCAGCTGACTGCCATCATAATATGTTGTAATGATTCACAAAACTGCACAATGGATTCTCTTTTACCGGCTTTCAACGTAAAAGTAAAGAGGCCGCAGGCAGCTTTCATCTGCTGACGGGCCAGCTCATATTGAGGAAATGTTTCAGCAAAAGGGAAAAGAACAGTATCTACTTTCGGATGTTGCTGCATAAATTTTACCACTTTTTCTGTCGATCTCGTTATTCTTTCTATTCTTGCCGGCAGGGTTCTCAACCCCCTTATTAACAACCATGCATTGAATGGCTGGACCCCGCTGCCAATATTCAGGTATTCGCTGTCAAATATTTTCTTCATCATGGCATGTGTACCGCAAAGTACACCACCTAATGTATCACTATGTCCTCCGATATATTTGGTAGCTGTCTGCATGGTAATATCAATTCCCATTTCAAGAGGCTTTTGATACAACGGAGTACAATAACTGTTATCAATCAATGTAGTAATACCCTTTGACTTTGCTAAAGCAGCTACTTCTCTAATAGGCTGAATGGCAAAGTCCCAGCTGTTAGGAGATTCCAGGTAATAAAAAGTAGTATTGTGCTGTGTAGCTTTTTCCCAATTTGCAATAGTTGTTCCGTTGATATAAGTGCATGTAACACCAAATCTTGGCAAAATCACATCAAACATTCGCTGCACCCAGGTGTAAGGGGCTGTTACGGAAACAATATGATCTCCTGACTTTACATTGGCAAAGATACCTGCAAAGATGGCTGCGGCACCATTATTAAAAACCAGGCAGTCTTCGGCTCCATCCAATGCAGCCAGTTTCTTCCTGAGAATATCTACGGTAGGGTTTAATCCGCGGCTGTATATATAGCCTCCCATCTCGTCCTCAAATGCTTTACTCAAATCAGCAACTTTTTTAAAAGTAAAATTGCTGGTTTGCATGATCGGGGGTGCCACTGCATTGTAATACTGTTCCCGGTCTTCCCCCAGTTCATTTATGATTTGAGAAATATCCATTTATTGGGTTTTGTCCTTTTGCAATCGCTTTACAATAAAATATAATAATATAAATGCAGCCAATACACTTATACCTGTTAATGCCAGTTTAGGTTCTTTTACGGCGATCATCGTTCCAACAAAAATATAGGCAAGTATAAACAGTACCGGAAGCAGCGGATATAATTTCATAGCATAGATACCTGTCCCATCGAGATGCCGGGTTTTTCTTCTCAAAATGAAAATAGTAGCTGCCGAGGTAGCCATACCAATAGAATCTAAAAAAATAGTAAAACTTAAAATTTTTTCGAATTTATCCGCAAAGAATAATACGACAATACATATTGCCGCAAACACCGTCAGGCTGACCGTAAGCACATCTCTTTTTTCATCCTTCTTTTGAAATACTTTTGGCAAAATACCATCAGTACTCATTGCATACATTACTCTTGGATTGCTAAGCAGCAATACATTTACATAAGCCAGCACAGCGAGGAACAATAAAATAGAGGATCCATACTTACCCGCTTCACCAAATAATTTCTCAGCTACCACCGAAGCTATGCCACTTGTTTCCTTCAAATTATTGAAACCAATCACTTTTACATAAGAGTAACTTACCAGCAAGTACAGGCAAATAATCACTACAATCCCGATAAAAATACCCTTTGGAATGTTCTTTTGGGGATTTTCGACTTCCTCTCCAAAATTGATGGTTTGCTGATACCCCCCATATGTAAATGAAGTAGCTTTTAAAGCCACTCCAAATGAAAGCAATAAAGCTGCTGCTGATGTTTTTGATTCATCAATAATTACCGGGTCTATACTATGAATAGCCGGAAAGAATAATGCAGCTATAATAACAAGAAGCATCCCAATCTTAATAACCATCAGCACATTCTGTGTTTGCGAACTCATCCTTAGTCCCATCAGGTTGACGCCATAAAAAAGAATAATTGCTGCCATTGCCACAAATGGCTTCCATTTATCAATACTGCCAGCATCTACCAAAAGAGGAGTAATGTATTCACTGCCGATCAATGCCACCCCTGACAAAGAAGCGGCATTGGAAATAAGTATAATTGCATTAATACCAAATGCCAGGGAAGGATGATAAGCATAAGAAAAAATTTTATAATACCCCCCTGTAACAGGGTAACGGCTGCCAATCTCGGCATATGTTAAAGCGCCGCAAATAGCCACCAACCCGGCTACAATCCAGGCAGCAAAAAAAATGGTAGGTGTTACGGCAGCTTCAGCTGCGTCCTTTGATGTACGGAAAATACCGGTACCGATAACAAGGCCAATCACTATCATGGTCAGTGAAAACAAACCTAATTTGTTCTTAGCAGTCATGGCTTGAAGATACAAAGAAAACAGTCTAACTTTACGATAGCTATTTTCCTGTTTCTATGAAAAAAACTATTTTATTTTTCTCCCTTATATTATTCATTACTCCTTCTTTTTCCCAGGAAGTGGAACCTGATTCTTTAAAGCAATTGGATGAAGTATTCATCAGGGCTTTTGAACAAAACAGGAAATCCAGGTTTTCAACAGCTTCGGTAAAGATCATTGAACATAATAATGCAGACCGATATAATAAAAATTCTCTGGTCAATGGATTTAATACAATACCCGGAGTACGGATGGAAGAACGAAGTCCCGGTAGCTACCGCATCAATATCCGTGGCAGTTCCCTGCGCTCCCCTTTTGGTGTTCGCAATGTAAAAGTTTACTGGAATGATATTCCCGTGACTGATCCTGGGGGTAATACTTATTTTAACCAGTTTGCATACAATAATTTTTCAAGTATTGAAGTATTCAAAGGACCGGCAGGCAGCCTTTATGGTGCGGGTACGGGGGGGCTGATCCTTATCAATAATTTTGATCGCTGGCAACCAGGAGTCAGTTTTGAATACATCACAGGCAGTTACAACCTTCAAAATTTGTTCGCTTCTGCCAGATTTGGTGCAAAAGAAAATCGCAACCAACTTACTTATGCCCGTAATCAAAGTGATGGCTACAGGGTTCAAACAAAAATGCGCCGGGATAATTTTTCCTGGCAATCACAATTAAAATTGTCTGATAAACAACAACTCACTGCTTCCGTCTTATTCACGGATATGTATTATCAAACACCCGGTGCATTAACGCTGGCAGAGTTTAATACAGACCCAAAAGCTGCAAGGCCCGCCGGTGGTGGTTTTCCAGGTGCTGTAGCAGCACAGGCAGCCATTTTTCAGAAAAATATTACCGCAGGGTTCACTAGTATTTATACAATTAATTCCTCTTTTAAAAATTCTACCACCCTTTACGGTGCTTTTTCGCAAATCAAAAATTCTGCTATCCGCAACTACGAAAGGAGAAACGAGCCGGGTTATGGCGGACGGACAGTTTTTATCTATAATAAGAAAAAGGAAACAGTATACAGTGGTCAGAAAGAAAATAGTTTTCAGTTGGTGGCAGGAAGTGAATTTCAGCAAGGGAGATTCAATACCCAGGTTTCAAAGAACAGAAATGGCAATCCCGATACCTTACAAACAAATGATGATGTAGATTATACAGCGTATAGCCTTTTCATCCAAGGGGATATTGCAATCAGGGAAAGCTGGTTTATGAATGCCGGCATCAGCTTAAATAAGACAAAAGTTGATATCACAAGATTAAGCAGATATCCCGTAGTAAGCCAAAGCCGCAGTTACCGGAATGAGCTGGCTCCGAGTTTTTCAATAAAAAAACTAGTAACTGAGGATTTCTCCCTTAAGGCTACCTTATCAAGAGGGTTTTCACCTCCTACCGTAGCTGAGTTACTCCCATCAACTGGTGTAATTAGTACTGACCTGGAAGCGGAGTATGGATGGAACTACGAGATGACTGCCGGTTACTCATTGCTTCGAAATAAGCTTCACTTAGAAGCTACCGGTTTTTATTTTAAACTTAATAAAGCCTTAGTACAACGGAGGGACATCAGCGGAGCTGATTATTTTGTAAATGCCGGTAATGTACAGCAAAAGGGAATTGAATTACATGCCAATTATACTTATTCAACAATTTCTTCTGCAATAATTGACTATATAATTCTGCAAATTGATTATACATATAACCATTTCCGCTATGGCAGTTTTGTAAAAGGTACTGAGGATTTTTCTGGCAACACTGTTCCTTCTGTACCTTCTAACACCTTGTCAGGAATACTTGATATGAACATCAAAAATGGTTTATACATAAACACTACATACTATGCAGCTTCAAAAATATTTCTGAATGATGCCAATACGGCAATAGCAGCTCCTTATCATCTGCTTGGCGCCAGAATAGGATGGAAAAAAAACATTCAGAAAAAGTATAAGCTGAATATCTATGCAGGTGCTGACAACCTGCTGGATGAAAAGTATAGCTTAGGCAATGACATCAATGCCGCTGCTAACCGTTTTTATAACGCAGCACCGCGGAGAAACTATTATGCCGGCATTTCTTTTCAATGGGTTAAGGCCGTGAAAAAATAAATCACCCGGGTCAAGTGAAGTTTCAGCAAAATTATTCTTGGCTGGATAAGGAATTACAAGAGCAAAACATTCAGCTTTTCTATCCCTAAAAAAATTATACAATACCAATCTTCCGGTTTCACAGATAACCAGGTAAAATGTATGGCCAAAACAGGATGTTGATAACTCTTCTTGCTACAAAAATTCTTCCCCCTACTTTTGTATCGATTTGGTTCCTGATAGATAAATCGGGATGAAAAGGGAAATCCGGTGCAAATCCGGTGCTATCCCCGTAGCTGTAAGCTCCTTAGATGTTGTTTAATCTTCACGCCACTGTCATAAGACGGGAAGGCATTAAACACGGAGTAAGCCAGAAGACCTGCCACATCAAGCAAACAACATTCAGCTTTCGGGTGAAAGGCATGAGATGTAAAAGTCGCAGGACGTTTATATTTCTATCACTTTTTGTTTCCGGAAGCAGTCACACAAAAATTTCATTGTAAATGAAAAGACTTTTTTTTGTGCTGGCTGCTGTTATTTTCAGCACTCAGCTAAGAGCACAACAAGACACCACATCACTAAGTGAAGTGGTAATTACCACCAACAAGTATCCTAAAAAACAAAGTGAAACCGGGAAGGTCGTCACCATTATCACCCGGGAACAACTTGAAAAGAGTGGCGGTAAAACACTTCCGGAACTTTTGAATACGGTAACAGGAACCGTTATTATTGGCGCCAATAATGCCCTTGGAACAAATCAAACAGTCAGTATCCGCGGCGCTTCTGCCGGAAACGTATTGATATTACTGGATGGGATTCCGGTGAATGACCCTTCTGTAATAACAAATTACTTTGATATAAACTTTCTATCCCTTGACCAGGTAGAAAGAATTGAAATATTAAAAGGCGGTCAATCCATTTTGTATGGTTCAGATGCTGTGGCCGGCGTAATTAATATCATTTCGAAAAAAGCAAGTTCGAAGAAATTAAATGTACATGGTTCATTTGCCGGCGGAAGTTTTAACACCTTACGTCAAAATATTGGTTTTAATGGCCGGGGAAATAAAGCAGATTATTCATTGAATTATACACATCTTGGTAATGATGGATTCTCTGCTGCTCACGACTCCAGTGCATCTGCAAATTTTGATAATGATGGTTTCAATCAGCATGCCATTAACGGACGGTTAGGTTTTGATGCCGGTAAAACCATAAAGATCTCTTTATCCGGAAGCTATAGCAATTACAAAACTGATATTGATGCCGCCGCCTATACAGATGACAGGGATTTTACTTCAGAAAGTAATAACAGGCAATTTGGCGCAGGCTTACTGCATTATTTTAGCAACGGAAGTATTCATCTTAATTACAACTATAACAGGGTTGAAAGAAGTTATCTTGACGATTCCTCACACAAAAGCAACTTGTTCGCCTTCTATTCAAAAAGTAACTATGTCGGACGGACTCATTATGCAGAATTATATGGCAACTGGAAACTGAAAAAATGGGAAATTCTTACGGGAACAGATTTTCGTTCCAATAATACAGACCAATGGTATTGGTCCACGGGGATTTTTGGACCATTTAATCAACCGGTTTTAAATGCCAGGGCTAAACAGATCAGCCCCTACGCATCTGTTGTGTATAAAGGAAATGAAGTAAATGTTGAATTAGGCGGACGATTCAATGAGCATTCAGTATATGGAAGTAATTTCACATTTACGTTCAATCCCTCGTTCCTGGTTAAAAACAAAACAAAGATTTTTGCCAATCTTTACTCCGCATTTAAAGCACCCACCTTATACCAGTTATTCGATACATATGCTGGAAATGCAGACCTATTACCAGAAAAGGGCATCATTGCTGAAGCTGGTGCTGAACTGGTAGCGGGCAACCCGTTTTCGGCAAGGATAGTAGGCTTTCACCGGAAAACAACTGACGCAATTGTATACACATTCAATCCTTCCAGTTTTCAAAGTAAATACCTTAACGTAAGTAAGCAAACCAACTATGGTATAGAGGCAGAAATCTCATACGTTAATAAAATCTATAGTATAACTGCTAACTATACTTATACTAATGGCAAAACAACTTCGCCTTATGACGGTACGGGGAGTCCTTTGGGTAAAGATACCAGCTACTTTAATTTGTACCGTATTCCCAAACACACCATTAACCTTACTGCGGGTATCCAGCTCACTAAAGATTTTTTTGTAAGTACTCATTTTCGCAGTTTCAGTAAACGGGAAGAATTCATTTATGGTTCATCTCCCGAAATCATTGATGGCTATGCGATAGTGGACCTCTACAGTGAATATAAATTCGGAAAAACGATAAGAATATTCCTGGATCTGAAAAATATTACCAATAAAGTATACTTCGACATTCCGGGTTACAATGCGAGGAAGTTCAATTTCATCACTGGCCTGAGTTTTCAGCTGTAAAATAATATCCATGTGTCAGCATGAAACAAAATATTGTCCCCGGTGTAAGTCAATATTTGAATGCAAGCCGGGAAATATTGTGCAATGCCAGTGTTATGGCATTGCACTTACCGGTGAACTAAGGATTTATATAGAACAGCACTATAATGATTGTCTTTGCAGGAGCTGCCTGGAATATCTTTCTGTTGAACTAAATTTATTTAAAGAGAAATATATTTTCAGATAACTACATTTGTGGAAATCAGCGGTCATGCAATTCAATTTACAGGAGTTTCTGACACTTACATTCACCCTGTTTGCCGTTATTGATATTGTAGGCTCGGTACCAATGCTAATATCAATCAAGCAAAAGACAAGAGGTATTAATGCATGGAAAGTAACACTGATCTCCGGTGCGCTAATGGTATTATTTTTCTTTATTGGCAAACCGTTTTTAAACGTACTCGGAGTAGATATCCGTTCTTTTGCGGTAGCGGGATCTATTGTGATCTTTATTCTTGGCCTTGAAATGGTTCTTGGCATTGAATTTTTTAAGCCGGAAAAAGGAGTTCCTTCCGGCACAGTTGTTCCTATTGCCTTTCCGCTCATTGCAGGAAGTGGCACATTAACCACTATTATGTCACTGAAAGCTACTTTTGAAAGAAGTGATAAAAATGAATACATGATCCTGCTGGCGATATTGATTAATCTTATTGTAATCTACCTTGTCATCCGTTCGCTGAGCCTTATAGAAAAAGTTTTAGGGAAAGCAGGATTAATGGCGGTACGAAAATTTTTTGGCGTAATTTTACTGGCTATTGCCGTGAAGGTGTTTGCCACCAACGCACCCGGATTGATAAAGTAGTCCTGTCCCTAAATGATAAGGGAATACCGGCCTCGTAGTACAATGGATAGTATAAGAGTTTCCGAAGCTCCAGATACAGGTTCGATTCCTGTCGAGGCTACTACAAACCAGAAAGCATCCCATAACAGGATGCTTTCTGGTTTCCCGGAATATTTCTACCTTACCTGTCAATAAAATACTTAAACCATGCCAACTACATCCCGAAAACCATCTACTTTCCTGATATTTCCATGGGGATTGCTATCAATTGTATTAGTACTTGGATTAAATCTCACACTGGATAATGAATGGTTCAGCAAAAACTGGAGCTGGATCGCTTTGGTGCTGATTATTCCGGCAGCTATTTTGGAGAATTTCAAAGTAGGCTATTCCACTATGAGGATCATGTTCATGAAAGTGGTCTATTCATTAATATCTTTTCTTTTGGTAGGCATGGCTTTTGGCTCAGCTCTTTCCGGCTGGCATATTGAAAAATTCCAAAAAATACAGGGGGTAAAAACAATCACACTTCCCTGGTATGTGATGCTGGCATTGGCTGTGTTGTTGCTGATCCAGGTAGCCCAGTTGTTCAGCATGCTAAAAGCTGTAAAACGGGAATTCATGCAGATGGATCCGGATCAGTAGTCATAGTTGCCTTAGTGCCGCTTTTAAAAACGGCCAGGTAGGCAATGAAGATATAATTTTCAACTCCCCGATAAAAGAGCTTTCATTATCAAGGAACCTCAGCACCTGCTGAGGTTTATTTTTTTTAAACAGCCGGGTAAATATGCTCTTCCCGGGAATTGTATCGTGGTATAAAATATCAAGCAGGGTATTATCATAGAATCTAAACCTGGCCGGGGTCTGGGAAATTGTATCCAACGGTTTTCCTTTCAACAGGCAGTCCACTATTTGCTGAGACTGTTTTTGAATAAACTGAAAAGTGTACCCACTGGACGCCTTTGTCTGTCCTCCGGCAGTGCCAATATTCCATGCTTCGCCACCAAATGAAAACTTTCGATTTGTCATGGGGATTACGCCAAATTCCTCTTCCTTTATTCTATAGTTACCAATATCAAGAAATGTTTCTACGTAATTCCTTATTTCTTCATCATACTTATTAGCAGGTAATAACTCCTTTGTAAACAAAGTATATTCAACCAATGCAGTTCTTTCATTGAAAGGAAGAACATAAACGAATGTAGTACCATAGTCCTGATGCATCCGGAAATCCATCATGGTTGCCTTTTGGGGTTCAAAAACTGATTTGTCAGATTCAATTACCCAGCCCTTAAAGTGCTGCAACAACCGGATACTACCACTTTCATTATCTGCAGGCTTATAGATAGAATTAAAAATGACAGGGTTTCCAAGTGAATACTCCTGCCCATTCAGAAAAATTGTTGCTCCACTTTTTTCCCGCTGCCATTCCCCTATTTCAGCAACAATAACTTCAATATTATTATGGTGAGAAATTTCCTTAAAACTATAGTTATAAAAATCAACACCCCTGATCATCTTATACTGATACGGAGCAATCGGCATAATAGATGAAAAATTATCCCCAAAAAAGGATAGCATATCCCATTTTTTGTAAACAATCTCATCAAAAAAGCCATTCTTTGTTTCCCAAAAACACCAGGTACGGTCATTACTTGTTTTGGGTTGTCTGTCCAGCAGCAATATTTTTTTATCAGCAAACGCCTTTGCCTGAATCATACGCATCAGCAAACTCAGGCCTGCACAGCCTGCTCCCAAAAAAACATAATCATATGAACTTGATTTTAGCAGAGGTAAGTGTTGATAAAATAAAGGTAGGGGTTAGCCATGTAATTATTCAGCCTCAGGAGCATACTCTACTTTTTTGCTTCCCGCCATCAGCTTCTTATCACGACGAACTTTATCCATATACTTCTTATGGACATATAAGAAACCAAAACTTTCTCCATCCTCCTTTCCTAAATGCTTGTGATGCATCTTATGGGCCCATCGTATAGCTCTTACATATGTATTATTACTTTTGGTAAACCATTTGAACCGCTGATGTATAATTACATCATGAACGATGAAATAGGCAAACCCATACAGCATGATACCAAATCCTATAGACTGCATCCACCAGATATGATCATATGTACCAAAATATATAAGTAAAAAACTTGGAACTGCGAATATGAACGCAAAGAGGTCATTTTTCTCAAAGAATCCTGGTTCCACCTGGTGATGATCCTTATGCAGGTACCAGAGGAATCCATGCATCACAAACTTATGAGTGCACCAGGTTAAGCCTTCCATTATCGAAAATGTTCCTACCAATACCAGAATATATAATAACGTATCCATCCGGTTATAAAATTAGTCTGTTATGTAATACTTTTCCTGAGGGAGTATTGCTTTTGCCAATGTTGTATCCTGGGGAAAGCTAAATGAAACCAGGCAGTATAGTGCTGGGGATGTGAGTGCAGCAACTCCTCGATTTCAATGACGCTTTTATAACAAATGTCCATCACTTCTGCTTTATTAAACGCAATGCTACCATTATACTCTCCCGCAAAAACATGATCGAACTCATACTCTGTGAGTCCGTTTTCAAAGCTTGCCCTGTAAACAAAATCAAATATTTTTTCAATCTTTGTATCAAACCCCATCTCTTCCTGTAATCTTCTGTGTGCGGCGTTCACCGTCTCCTCCCCTTCTGCAGGATGGCTACAGCAAGCATTTGTCCATAAGCCTCCGCTATGGTATTTATCAACAGCCCGCTGCTGCAGTAACATCTCCCCCTGGCTGTTAAAAATAAAAACACTAAAAGCTCTGTGTAATAACCCTTTCCGGTGGGCTTCTAATTTTTCACAACTTCCGGTGGGATTATCCTGCTCATCCACCAATATCACTTTTGTAAGATCCATATCAGATCAGCCTTAATTGATTTTTTATTCCTGCCCTGAAAACGATCATTGCTTTCAGGTAGTTAGGAATTCGTATTCTCGACTCTAATACCCGGGCGGGTTCTAATCGCTTGATTTTTTTAAATAATGACAAGTAATACTTGTAAGCAACATAGACACCAAATCTTGCTTTTAAGGGCAATTTTTTAATACCATCAAGGGCATTTTTAAAATCGGTCTGAATATCATCCTCAATCTGTCTTTTATCTTTTTCGGAGAAATTAGCAAAATCACATCCTGGGAAATAGACTCTCGATAAGCCATTATAATCAGCTTTTATGTCCCGCAAAAAATTCACCTTTTGGAAAGCAGCTCCTAACGCCCGGGCAGAAGGTTCCAACTTTTTATATTTATCAGGATTGCCTTCGCAGAAAACATACAAACACATAAGACCCACTACTTCTGCAGACCCATATATATACTCTTTATATCCAAGACAATCATAACTTTTTTTGTCAAGGTCCATTTCCATGCTATGAAAAAAAGCATCCACCAGTTTAAGATCGATATTATACTTATTGACTGTTGCCTGGAAACTATTAAGAACAGGATTCATACTTATTCCCCGGTTAATTGAGTTATAAGTTTCTATCTTAAACTCACGGAGTAGATCAGCTTTATCATATTCATGAAATGTATCCACAATTTCATCAGCAAAGCGTACAAAACCATAAATGTTAAATATGGGTGTTCTTAAATCCCGGTGAAGCATACGGATAGCAGAAGCAAACGAGGTACTGTAATTCTCTGTAATAATTTTGCTGCAATTTTCGCTTGTGGTATGAAACAATTGAACCATATCTAAATTTAAGCAATTATTTAAACGCTTTGATAACTTGTTTAGCAACTACTTCCCCGCTTATCAATGAAGGAGGGACTCCCGGCCCCGGAACTGTAAGTTGCCCGGTATAAAATAAGTTTTTAACCTTATTACTTCTGCAGGCAGGCCGGAAAATGGCTGTTTGCAGTAAGGTATTTGCCAATCCATATGCATTTCCCCTGAATGAATTGTAATCATTTACAAAATCACTTACAGAATAGGTCTTCTTATACACAACTGAGTCCAGTATTGATTCCCCGATATGTTTTTCCATTCTTCTTGCGATAATCTGAAAATATTTTTCTCTTAACTCCTCCGTATCATTCGTAAGACCAGAAGCAACCGGAATCAGGAAAACTATGTTTTCATGACCTGGCGGTGCAACAGAATCATCCGTAACAGATGAAACACTTACGTAAAATAAAGGTTCAGCCGGCCATTTAGGATTTTTATAGATGTCCTCACCATGTTGCTCAAAAGGCACATCAAAGAAAAGAGAATGATGAACAGGTTGTTTCAATTTCTTATTTAAACCAACATAATACATCAGACAGGAAGGTGCCATCACTCTTTTTTCCCAATACTTATCCGGGTATGTTTGATAACGGACAGGTAATAGATTCTTTTCTGTAAAGTGATAATCAGCCCCGCTGATAACAGCATGCGCTTCAAAAGTGGATTTATCAGTTACCACTTTCTTCGCAGTTGAGCCGTCAACCAGTATTTCTTTCACATTTTCCCCAAAACGAAATGTGACACCCAGCTCTAATGCCAATTGATACATGCCTTCCACTACTGCATACATACCGCCACGGGGATACCATGTGCCTCCTTTAATATCTGCATAATTCATCAGACTGTATAATGCTGGTGTATCCTGTGGCAATGCTCCCAGAAATAAAACAGGAAACTCCATCAGTTGCCGCAGCTTCGGATGTTTGAAATATTTTTCAATGTGCTTTTTGATAGACGTAAATACTTCCAGTTTAAAAACACCACTGATCGTTTGCCAGTCCAAGAACTCAGTGAAAGAACGACTTGGTTTGTAAACAAGATTGTTTATTCCAACTTCATATTTGTATGCTGCTCCCCTTAGATACTTTTCAAGTTTTTCGGCACTTCCTGCTTCAAGGGATTCAAAAATCTTTTTTAATTCCTGAAAATCAGCGGGTATATCTGTATAGCTGTCATTCCAATATATCCTGTAAGAAGGATCAAGCCTTTCAAGAGAATAATAATCTGAAACTTTTTTCCCGAACCGGGCAAAGTATTTTTCAAACACATCAGGCATCCAGTAAAAACTGGGGCCCATATCAAACGTAAATCCTTCTTCTTTTAATTGTCTTGCCCTTCCTCCGGCAGTTTCATTTTTTTCTATTACTGTAACAGACCAGCCTTCCTTAGCCATAAATGAAGCTGCGGACAAACCTGCAAATCCACTACCAATAACAACAACTGATTTACCCGTCACCAGAAAATTTTTTAGAAACGATTGATTTGCTCTTTTAATAATTTCCGTGCAAAATGGATCCTGCTTTTAATAGTTCCCAGCGGTTCGTTGAGGACCTCCGCTATCTCATTATACTTATAGCCATCAAAGTACAATAAAAAAGGGGTTTTGAATATTTCCGGTAATTGTTGAATAGCTTTCTTGATCTCTTTGATCCGCATATCACTTTCTGCGTCATTACTAACCGTTGCCTGTTTAAGATTGATCAGGTAATCATTAGGCGTATTATCGAAAATCGTTTTTTGTTTAGCTTTTCTGCGATAATTATTAATAAAAATATTCCGCATAATAGTGAACAACCAAGCCTTGATATTAGTGCCCGCATTATACTTTTCCTGGTTTGCTAACGCTTTGTACAACGTTTCCTGGTAGAGGTCATTTGCCGCCTCTGTATCCCTCGTAAGGTTCACTGCAAATGGTTTCAGAAAATCTGCATTGCTCAAAAGCATTTGGTTAAATTCAGGGCTTGACATATAATAATGTTTAATTTTATATACTTCAAAGTTAAACACAATTAGTCCGTACGTCCAAATATTTTGTTTAATAATTTCATAAAATAATTAAACAAGTAGAAACCAGTGCTTTACAAAGCCTTATAGCGATGTGAAATACTCCATCACTTCAGAAAGTGACTTTTTAAAAGTAATTGTAGCCGGAACACTTTTGTTATACCCATGTGTAAGCTGACCGGATACTACTGTAGCTACACCTCCGAATTGCGAATTGATTGTGGTAAGAAATTTTTCAAAATTAAAATTAGAAGAAGTGGCAGTAAGATGGGTGAATATAATATCTGGCTTTTTAAGATTAACCACATAAGCAACATCTTTTACAGGCACATTTGCTCCCAGGTATATTGTTTGCATGCCTCTGCTCTTAAACATATAATACATAAACAATAATCCAAGTTCGTGGTGTTCTCCTTCTGGCAAAAATAGTAGTACTGTTTTTTCTGATTTTAAATGGGTGATGCAGGTTTCAATAGCGACTACCAGCTTTTGACGAATGACATTTGTAACCAGGTGTTCCTGCGCAGGATTTATATGTCCCGTTTGCCATAAAATACCAATCTTTTCAAGGAATGGAAAAATGATCTGGATAATTGTTCGCTCAACCCCCTTAGATGCAATATAACTTGTCAGTATTTTTTCAAGGTTGTCAATATTAAGATCCACCATCTCCTGTACTAATTCATTGACTATTCTTTCCTGTATAGCCTTTGCATCGCCCAATGATAAAATCTTGGCCCTGATCTCCTGTGGCTGCATTCTGTCTATATGAGATATTTTAAACCCATACTTGTTAAGCAAAGCAATGTTGAGTACAGTTTTCAATTCATCGTTGCTGTAATAGCGGATATTTGTATTGGTACGCTGAGGTTTTAAGAAATTATAACGTTGCTCCCAGATACGGATTGTATGGGCTTTGATGCCGGAAAGATTCTCAAGATCCTTTATAGTAAATGCGTTCATAGCATTATAGATACAACCCACCCGGAAAAAAGTTTGAGAAAGCAAGTAAAAATTTGCTTTTGATTGCAATACATGTTACAATTCAGCATTCTTGATTTTACCTGTATCCAGTAGTTTTTTTAACTGCGATGCAATATTTGTCTTGGTACTTAGTGCTTCAAGATGACCAAAATGGTGCATATCAGTGCCAACCAGGTCATAATACTCTTTCTTCATAAGATATTGGGCAAGTTCCTGAACTGATTTTCCGTAGTAGCCTGATACTGACAGGATATTAAGCTGAAACAAGCAGCCAATATCTTTCAGTTCCTCATAAAAACCTTTATTCTGATCCAGGTAAATATACCTCTCCGGATGGGCAATAATAGGCTGGTAGCCCTGCATCTGCATATCAAATAAAATATCCTTAAGACTGTGAGAAGGATAGGCCATTGAAAACTCAACTAATACCATATTTCCACTAACTGTAAGCAAGGGCTCATTATTTGCTACCAGTCCGGCTACATGGTCATCCAGGAAATATTCAGCCGCGGCATGAATTTCGATATCCAGTTCTGCCTCTTTTACTGTGGTCCGCAGCCATTCAAGCCGTTCCAGTATTGTCTCCCGTGAATTCTTATACATATCCCACATAATGTGGGGAGTAGTAATAATCTTTCTGTATCCAAGGGAATATAAGCCGCCGATCAGCCTCAGCGAAGTTTCAATATCCGGTGCCCCATCATCTATGCCCGGAATAAGGTGTGAGTGCATATCCGTTTTCAAAAGACCAAACTCCGCCAGTTCCGCCGATTCCTTTTTTTTGGATTTTGAAAACAGTTTAAACATAGTACATAACTGACTTTACAATCGAAATTACAATGAAATTGAACCTGTTTAGAAACTTCTTTTCGGTAAAGAAGGAAAAACTTTGTAAACAAGGGAGCTTTTAGGGAAAACCACATACCAGGCTGTCAGGAATAATATCATGAAATCAGTGAAAAAGTTCTGGTGCTGCTGGTACCATACTTCCAATGCTCCCTTATAGGGAAGAATCACATCCCTGTAACATTCATGTGGCGGCAAATTACTTTGGGTAATAATCAATTCCTCATCCCTGAACACAATAGAGCCGATACCGGTAAGCCCGGGTTGTGCATTATATACTTTTGATTTCATTTCGTCAGAATAGCGGTCAAAACCAACTTTCATCAGGGGTCTTGGACCAACAAAGGACATATCGCCGGTTACTATGTTAATGACCTGTGGCAATTCATTGAATTTGCTTTGCCGCAAAAACCTCCCCACAACTGTTATGCGGGGATCTTTTCTGACCGTTACATCGCCATGCCCCATATTGGGACTGTTTTTAAGCATAGTGGCAAATTTCCATATACGGAAAATCCGGTTCTTATACCCAACCCGTTCCTGCCGGAAGAAAACTTCATGTTCCCCGGTTAGTAATAATAAAATAACGATTGGAATGAATACCGGCAGCAATATCAGTATTGCAATCAGCGAAAAAAGGATGTCAAAAAAACGCTTAATGATTCTGTACATAATAACTACCCTATGGCTTCTTTAATTTCTTTTACTACAATGGCCAATTCTTCATTTGTAATACTGGTGGAACTGGGAATACTCAGGCAAGTATTATAAATATAATCTGAATGATCATTTTGCTGTATATAGACGCAATCTTTATACATCGGTAATTTGTTCATGGGCATCCAGAAGCGCCGGCTCAATATCTTATTTCTATTCAGGTGATCCAATAATTCCTTTTGCTTATCTGTCTGAATAGTGAATAGCCAGCCATTTGTTTCCACCCCAGGTAATTCCTTCTGAAAACGGATATCAGCCACACCAGTTAATTCCTTTTTATAAAAAGCTACACATTCTTTCTTTCTTTTTATAAATGAAGGCAATAGTTCCATCTGGCCTACTCCAATGGCTGCCAAAACATTTACCAAACGATAATTATAGCCCACTTCATCATGATAATATTCATCAGGGCTTGCTTTTGCAGTTGTGGTCAGGTGTTTGGCATGCTTAGCCAACGCTTCATCATCAGTAACAATCACACCACCACCGCCGGTAGAAATAATTTTATTACCATTAAAACTAAAACAGGCCAGCGGACTAAAAGTACCGGCACTTTTCCCTTTGTATGTGGTACCCAATGCCTCCGTAGAGTCTTCTACGATTGGCAACGGGTATTTTTTTACAATAGATAAGAACCTGTCCATATCACACATATTACCAAGAATATGCACTGGCATGATGGCACCAATTCTACGGCCATCTTTGATA
Source organism: Bacteroidota bacterium (assembly GCA_029558715.1). GTDB lineage: Bacteria > Bacteroidota > Bacteroidia > Chitinophagales > Chitinophagaceae > JJ008. Next base: position 85,979 of record JAKQEA010000190.1, read on the forward strand.
TAAATAAGATCTCCGTTCTTTTCATCTGTCTCATTCTCCAGGAATTCTTCCAGCAAATCAAGATCCATTTGCCATAGGTCCGGATCTGCATCAATCAGCAAGGGGTCTGCGCCAAGGTATTTGATAGAATTGGCTGAAGCTACAAAAGTGAGATTGGGCAACATTACATAATCATTCTCCTTAACGCCACTAAGTAATAAGGAGATATGTAATGCTGCCGTTCCATTAACAGCTGCTACACCATATTTGGCACCGGCAAAACCGGCCACCATTTCTTCGAACTGCGTAACGTAAGAACCAACAGATGAAATCCAGCCGGTATCCAAACAATCTTTCACATATTTCCATTCGTTCCCGGCAATATTGGGGACGCTTAGTGGTATAAACTTGTCATTACTCATAAACTAATTTTCCTGATTCAAGATATTGATTATACCACTCTACTGTATTTTTTAATCCCTCTTTCCACATCACTTTAGGTTCAAAACCTAATTGCTTCCTTGCTTTGCTGATATCGGGGCAGCGGCGGGAGACTGAACCAGGATAAGTAGGTGCATTCTCAAAAGTACCGTTGAAGTTCATCAACTCTCCGGCGTAATGAATCAGTTCGCCAATTGTAATTTCATCCTGTGTGCCGATATGATATATCTGGCCATTTGTATTAGGCTGTTCCATAGCCAGTACAGTCCCTTCTACCGCATCAGTAATATAACAAAAGGCTCTTGTCTGATCATGCCCGTAAACTTTAAATGGTTCTTCCCCCTTTCTGTAACGAACCACCAGGTGAGGAATCACATGTTTGAAACCCATTCTCGGGCCATACACATTATGATAACGGACAATCGTTGTTTCAAAACCAAGTATCCGTGCATAGTTAAGAAAACCTGATTCACCCAGCATTTTGGTAACCGCATAGGTAAACCTTGGATGCCCGATATCCTGTATACATAAGGGTACTTCTTCCGGTGTAGGTGTTACATATCCAAATGCTTCAATCGTTCCTGCATAACATTCACTGGTGGATGTGAATAATACTTTCCCAACTTTAGAACGACGTACCCATTCCAATGTATTAAAGATCAAAGCTGTGTTGATGCGGATGATCTCATGCGGAATAGAGTTCGCATTATCAACTCCAACAACAGAAGCCAGCATATAAACCTGGTCATAGGCTTCATCCAGCTGATTGAAAGTAACGGGATCAGTAAAATCACCTGCTACAACTCGTATATTATGCTTATTTATCAGTTCAGTAAAATAATCATCTTGTTTACCTCTGGCAAAATTGTCGGCAATAGTCAGCTTATAGTTGCGGTTCTCTGCCAGATACTTCGTGATGTTAAAACCAATAAATCCGGCACCACCCAATAACAATACATTCTTACTCATGAAATAGTTTTCTTTAAAGTTTATAAATCTCCCCGGCCAATTACTTTTACCGTATGTTTTTCAGATAATGATCTTATCTCCTCATTTGTCAGTACACCAATAGTATCATAAACCACACAAGAAGGTTGTTGTTTTATTTTTTCAATCAGTGAACTGTTACTTCTATAATCTTTATGCCCGGTAGTTATTACTATCACATCATAAGATTGCTGTAACAGTTCTTCTATATTCTGATTGACCCAAATATCTTTTTCCTCCCAATACTTTACATGCGGATCATGCAAAGTGATCTCACAGCCTTCTATTTCCAGCTGGTCATAAAAACCTTCTACCGGTGTATACCGGGTATCAGCGACATCATTCAGGTAACTCACTCCCAGCAACAGTACTTTCTTTCCTTCCAGTGAGCCATTATATTGTGACTGCAGATATTCAAAAGCATATAATGGCATTTTATCATTTATGTGAACTCCCTTTTCACTTTGGCTCAATTTCTCATCACTGCCAAATAAATTCATCCTTGCCCAGCTTGCCAATAATGGGTCTTTCGTTAAACAATAACCCCCTACTCCCAAACCAGGTAACATGATATTCTTATGAGTAGGCCGCATACGAATAGCATTCACCACTTCGTAAATATCAACACCAGCCTCTTCTGCAAAACGGCTCCATTCCACCATAAAGGCGATATTCATCGCACGGAAAGAATTTTCAAGCACCTTCGCCATCTCCGTAGCATTTGTATTGCCCAGTTTTGTCAACGGATACTCATCTGTGCGAATAACAGTTCGTAAGAAAGTTTCTACCGCTTCAGCACTCTTATCATCAGTGCCGGCAAATACCCGGTAGAAATTTTGTATCGAATCAATGTATTTAGGTCCCGGCATCACTCTTTCATACGAATGCCCCACTTTTAATTTATCTGTTGGCAAGCCCCGCTTCGTTAAACACTCTTCCAGTATTGGTCTTACAATTTTTTGTGCTGTACCCGGAGGGACGGTTGTTTCCACCAGCACCAGTACATCTTCCTTACAATTTGAACCAATCGCTTCGATAGCTTTTTTGAAAGGTGTTAAATCAACGTTGTATCCTTCTAAATCCTTATTCAGGGCAGATTTTTTCTGCACATCGAGATTAATATCCACTACCACTACATCAGCTTTGCTGTAGGCATAGCTATCATAAGTAGCATAATAGTTCCTTTTCTTCAATGCATTTTGATAATACTGCTCAATCTTAGGGTCGCTGGCTATTACAGGAAAAACTCCTTCGTTAATTGATCGGATCTTCCAATAAGAACCAGGTGTTGGCAGATCAATACCAATTACGGCATACTCTTCCGTAAGTGCATTAGCCACCACCAGCCCCATTACAGAGCCCACAAATCCCAATCCCTGTACCACCACCACTTTTTTGCCCGGATGTAATGCAATGAAAGCATCAATTCCTGCTTTATCATCCAGTGCAGAGGGAATGTCGTACTCCTTTCCGGTGACAGGACTTTTAGAAATTTTGTTAACTGTATCTGTAGTCATCACTTATTTGCTGCTTGTAGTTTAAAAATATGGGTACCAATTTTGGTAAAGGCCCAGGGTGTTTTATAAGTTGTTGCTTTTATCCGCCTTTCAATCTCCTGTTCGGTCATGTCCGGCGTAATAGTACAAAGCTCATCCAATTGTTTCCTGGTGTATGGTTTTCTTTTCCACTGCTCGTTAGTAACTGGCAATGATTTGCCTTCTAACACACAATTCATCACCTCATAAAAACTTTCTTCGATCAATTTGTAACAATGTTGTGTTACACTATAAACCGTATCATCCGCCTTGATTGGAAATCTTTTTACCTGGATAATACTGCCTGAGTCAACTGTGGCATTCATATGATGACAGGTAATACCATATTCCTTTTCGTTATTGTAAATGGCAAAATTAGTGCAGCCTGTTCCGGGATATTCCGGGCTACCCGGGTGAAAATTGATCGCCGCCACCCTGGCCTTTGCTAATAGTGAGGAGGGATAAATCCAGGATGAAATAAAAGAGATCAGAATATCTCCCTCCCAGTTCAGTACTTCAGCGGGTAGCTTATCTTTTCTGCCGCCCTCGAAAACAAGGTGATGCCTGAAATTTTTTATCACAAAAGCTGCCGCCCGCCGGGCATATTCATTATCCTTTTTACAGAGGAACAAAATGCGGAGATCCTTCGGGTTTACTGGTTTCACAATAAGAATAATTAGTAGCTTTTTCGAAGAGGCAAAGGTATTGATAATTAGCCATATAACTTGAATGTGTGGCCAATTTTGAAACGGTTTATTTCCCCTTGTTCACAATAAAAAACCCGGTGATTACACCGGGCTGTATTCAACATTAATTATTGACATTTATTAAGCGGCAACCAATTTGCGGGATGGCTTTTTGACAAGGTTGCGGGCAGGATTTCCAACCACTGTTGCACCATTTGGAATGTCTTTAACCACCACGGTACCGGCGCCAATAGTAACATTATCGCCAATAATGATACCCTGTCTGATCACAGCATTAGCTCCAATAAAAGTATTACGGCCTACTTTGACATTTCCGCACAACACGGCGCCCGGCGCAATATGTGTAAAGTCACCGATGATACATTCATGATCTATACTGGTAGAAGTATTGCAGATAACTCCCCGGCCAATTTCAACTAATGGATTCAATGTTGCGTTGGCTGCAATCATGATACCATCTCCCATTTTAACAGATGATGAAATAACAGCGCTGGGATGAATAGCATTGATGGGATTACCAAGATACTGACTAAGATTTGTATGAATTTTTTCCCGGATACCATTATGTCCCACACAGGCAAAAAAATCGAATTTTTTCAGCTTATGAATAACATCACTTTCTTTTCCGAGATATTGTAAATGGTAAGGGTTAAACTCTTTCTCCTCCTGGTCGCAATATGCAGTAACGAGGCGACCTGCACTTAAGAGGATGTCTATAATGACGTAGGCGTGGCCCGAATAGCCGACAATGGCCACTGGTTTTTTCAATGTGGTTTTCATTGATTTGGATTTTGGATGAGCTAAAATAAAAACACATCCATGGTTTCCAAAACAATCGGTAAGCTAAAAGAGGAAATCAGGTACTAGTACTTTTACGGAATTCGTAGTTTTCCGATTAAAGGCGGGAATTTATTGTGCAGCAAGCAGTTCCAGGTATTTTTCCCTGAGCAGGGAGTGGACTTTGGGCTGATCAAAATGTTGTTCAATATGATGGCGCAGGGTCTTTGCATACTGTTGCAAGACAAGTGGGTTATCCAATGCGTATTGCATTTGCTGAAAAAGCTCCTCTTCGTTTTTTACTTCAAATATCAACCCTGTTGAGGAATGCTCTACTATATCAATATTACCATCAATACGGGAACATATAACAGGGCACTCCATAGCGCCTGCCTGCAGCAACACATTTGGAAATCCTTCCCGGTGCGAAGGATGCACCAGCGCATAGGATAAATGCATAAAATACTCCACCGCATCACTCCAGCCAGCCATGATCACAGCAGGATGTGTCTGTATCAACTGCCTTGCTTTGTCACTTACAGGGTCTACATAATCTTCGAAAGCACCAACTAATATCAACCTTGTATCCGGATTTGCTGAATGAATTCTTACAAAAGCATTCAGCAACTCGTCCATTCCTTTATCATGTACAATACGGCCAACTGATAAAAAATATTTTAGTGACGGATCAAAACGGATGAGTTTCTTTATTTCTTCCAATTTATCCTCCATTAAAGCCTGCGTTGAATAACGAAGAAGACTAACACCGTTACTTGAGCCATGTCCTATCACTTCAAGCTTTTTGTCATTGACCAGTTTATTTTTTTTTACATATCTCTCCAGCGAGAAACTGTTTGGCCATACATGTGTTGCTGCTTTGCCGGTCAGCTTTTCCATGGCGATCAAAACTTTGCGGCTGATTCCTTTGGTTGTTACAAAACGGAGACCGGCAATTGTATGTATCCTGATCTTGACGCCGGCAAACCGGGCAGCCAGCATAGCCAGTAATCCGGCTTTAGGAGTATGCGAATGCACAATATCCGGTTTCTCCTTTTTGAAGAAACGGTATAATAACCATAAGCAGCGAAGATCTCCAAACGGCGTCATCCGCCGTGTCATTGGTATAATATGATGCCGGCATTGCTCATTGACCCTTACTGTTTCCAGCTCTGTTCCATCACTGCTTACCATCACCACTTCAAATCCATTCTCATTCATGTAACGCATCTGCCCCCTCAGTAAAACATTGAGTGAGATCGGAGCGGTAGTAATACGGATCAGTTTAGGCATAAAAGAACAGATACAGATGGATTATTTTTTTCCTTTGAATATTCTCAGATACAAGTATTGCCAGATGGTGGGATGATACCACAAAGCACTTTCAGCAATACGGCTCTGCACTACAGTTATCCTGTCATGCAAAATATCTTCAACCGCTTTATGCATCAGCGGTATACCCTCACCGAACTGAAGGTAGGGATACGTAACATAATTATCATCCCTGGTAGCAGGGATGGTTGCCTGGTACAGGATACCTCCTGTGTCAATTCCCTTATCTACCAGGTGAACTGTAACCCCACAATTGTCGGTATCATTATTTACCATTGCCCAATATCCCCCATGCACCCCCCTGTATTTAGGTGTAATGCCGGTATGCATGTTGATAAAAACTGCTTTCGTACTGTCCAGCACTTTTTTAGAAATTATTCTTGTTCCATTTACAATTACTACATCAGGATTCAGTTCTTTCAATAATGCAATACAATCCACATCATTTACGGAAGGAAAATGGACTTTCTTTCCGGCAGGGATGGGCGTCTCATCAAACCTGTATTGATCCATTAATTGCTTTACCCTTTTTTTACTGACTATCCTGATCGCCGGAACGATGATCATGCTAAACATGACCTGGCCTGCAACCCGGAAAAAACCAAGCTTCTTCATACGCCTTTTAGCCAGGGCCATTCCCCGCATCGGCTCCTCCGTTATAACTTTATCAATTGTATGGTAACGACTGATATAATTATACAAGGTCACTGTTGAAAAACAGTCAGAGCAAAGCATGACGATTTTCTTGTTCATC
>JAKQEA010000193.1 GCA_029558715.1 Bacteroidota bacterium
ACAAAAGAGATGCTGTGATAGCTGATGTTTACGAAGAATGCTAAACTTCCGGAAGAACGACGTCCCCGTCGTTCAAAATTTGGTTTACGAGGACGTCAACCATCCGGAGAACTTTATTGGCTTTTGTCTCTGTTCAAAAAGATTTGCGATATACTTTTCTACCTGAGAGGGAATAACATTGATAGTTTTACTCAGTTCGGCACTTTTAACAGCATTCGGTTCAAACTTTGCCGGAACATAATTCTGTAAACTAACCAGCAACTTTTCCGCTTCAGCATTCCAAAAAGGTATTTCAGCGCTATTGGGATGAATCCATTCCAGGCAATAGAACATCCTCATCAATTCATTGATAATAATTGATTTGGCAGGATTGGCGCTTTTTGTTATCTGTCCAATGTCGCTTAAAGCGGTTCCTTCCATTTCCAGATAACTTGGAGCCGGAATTAATAAATCCACAGGTGCTTTTTCATCCTTAAAAGTCATTACAGCAACCCTGAATTTTGCTTCAGCCGCTAACGAAGGATAAACACCCCAACCCATAACAAAATCGGAAACGGTTAGCGAAAAATTCGGTTGCATAGCTAAAAAACCAGGATGATTACGATAATCTGTAGAAACCAGAAGATTATCTTTTCCTTTTTCCGAGGCAAAACACCATAAATTATATGCTTCCTGTTCTGAGATGCGATTCTGATTATAAACAAACAGGGTTTTCTCAGTTGCTATAACTTCTTTTAGATTTGCATAGTTAGCATTAGCAAAACGGGAAAAGGGGCTTTCCGGGTAGTTTACGAGGGTTAATTTTTTACCTTTTCTTTGTTGCAAACGGATTAAAGTTGCCAGCACCTGATTCAGTTCTCCGTAAACAACATATTCCTGAAAGTTGTCCAAAATTCTATAGGGTTCTTTTTGAGGTCTTAAGGAAATACAGGAATCGCTAAAAGCTGAAAAAGCAGGATTGGCGGAAAGCACGGTAGAATATTTATCCGCAGCTCTTTTCAGCAGCAGCATTTCTTCCAGAGAAATATAGGGGCTTATTTCAAAGCGTTGGGTCTTGCCTAAAGATATATTTTCTGCTATAAGGTCAGTTGCTTCCTGCCAGCTGATTTCTTTAAAAATGCCCTTTTCTTTTTTCAGAGGCACAGTCAATCTATCTTTATCATCAAGACCTTGCCAGCCAAATCTTCCCTTAAAACAGAGATTTTTACCGTTAAAGCCAGGTTCCTTTTGTGAAGTTGTAACCCGGGTGATAGTTCCTGCCTGAGTTTCGGTTTGAATTAAACAGCCCACTCCACATAAACCGCAATTTTGCAGAGAAATATCTTTAGGATGAGGATTGAATTTATAGTGAACAGCCCTTTCTGTTAAAGCACCCACGGGACAAACATCAATACATTTTCCACAGGATAAACAGCTGGTCTTTGTTAACGAATCCCCAAATTCCGGAGCTACGAGAGTGGCAAAACCTCTATAAATATAGCCCAAAACAGCCGGACCCTGAACTTCAGCACAGGTTCTGATACAGCGTCCGCAATAAATACACTTATTGGCATCCCGAACTATGAAAGGATGAGTGTAGTCAATTGGATGTTTATTTTTATCCCCTAAAAATTGAGCAGGATTAACTAAATAATCAGTGCAATATTTACGCAGGAAACAGGTCTCATTCACAAAACAACCACATTCCAGACAGCGTTTTGCTTCACTTACGGCAGCTGTTTCCGAAAAACCAAGCTCCACTTCTTTAAAACTGCTTTTTGCTTCTTCAACAGGCAGTTTCGGCATCTCCCGTCGCTCAATTTTTTCATAAATAGAATACTCTTCAGGGCTGATTTCTTTCACTGTATCAGCTTTTTTACTGTCAAAAGGGATAAGTTCAGCAGCTATTTCTCCTGTTTCCAGAAATCTGTCTATAGAGGTTGCG
>JAKQEA010000209.1 GCA_029558715.1 Bacteroidota bacterium
CCAGGCATTATGGGACCCTTTGGTTGGCTGAATTTTATGGAGTGCTATCATGGGCTGCTTAGCTTTGACCATCAGGTTAAGGGCAATTTAATGGTCAATCAAAACAGCTTGAGTTTTGATGGCGGGCGTGGCTATATCGAAAAGGATTTTGGTAAAGCTTTCCCGCATGCCTGGATCTGGCTGCAAACCAACCATTTTCAGCATCAAGGCACCAGCCTTTCAGCTTCCATTGCAGTGATTCCTTTCGCAGGATTGCGCTTTAAAGGGGTGATCATTGGTTTGTGGCATCAGGGCAGGTTACATGCCTTCACAACCTATAATGGTGCACGCGTTAAGTCGTTTGAAGTAGAGGATAATAAAGCCTCATTATTGATCAAAAAGGGCAGGTGGCAGCTCCAATTTGATGCTGAACGTGTCGGTGGAGGTGTGCTCAAAGCGCCAGTCCCAACTGGCATGGACCGGCGAATTACGGAAAGTTTGAATGCCTGGGTGCGTGTGCGTTTATGGGAAAAAGGCCAATTGATCTTTGATGATATTGGTTACCGGGCTGGCATGGAAATTGTTGGGGATATGCATCTTTTGAAAAAGCTTGTGTGAGCAATGATAACAACAGCTTCGATTCAGGCGACTTTCTTTCACGGTTTACTTAAAGCTTCTTTTAATGATATAAAGAACCGCTTATGACAAGCATGATGGCCTTTTATCACTTGTCTGTAAGGGTAACCAAAGCAGCACTTTTGTGTTAACTAATTGTCTGGTTTATGGATTGTTATTAATATTTTTTTTGAAAAGGAGATTATTATGGATAGAAAGGTAGATAAAGCGACACGCAAATCGCGCTGGTCCTGGTATTTTTATGATTTTGGTAATTCTGCCTATGCGTCTGTAGTCCTGCTGGCAGTCTATTCAGCATATTTCAAGAATGCTGTCGTAGGCGGTGCAGAGGGAACGCGATTGTGGGGTATCTCAGTCGGTGTTGCTGCTATTCTTGTTGCACTCATATCACCCATCTTAGGAACGATTGCTGATTTTACTAAAGCCAAAAAGAAATTTTTGATGATATTTACTGCCATAGCCATTGTCTTCACCGCTATGCTCTTTTTTGTTAGAGAGGGTGATGTACTGACAGGCATGCTCTTTTTTATC
>JAKQEA010000216.1 GCA_029558715.1 Bacteroidota bacterium
TCAAAAAATCCGAACTATGAAACACCTGTTTACCAGCATCCTTCTTTTTTGTGCATTCTATGCAAATAGCCAGGTAAAAATTGGCAATAACCCGAATACCATTGATCCTAATTCATTATTGGAACTGGAAAGTACCGACAAGGGGTTTTTACCACCGAGGGTAGCTTTAAATAGTGTCAGCTCTGTTGCTCCGATGACCGGTACGGTACCCGCTGGTATGCTGGTCTATAGTACAGGAGGTACACTTACTGATGGGTACTATTATTGGAATGGAACAGAATGGAAACTGCTGGCAACGGATAAACTTAATGTGGTCACTAAGACTGCCAATGCCACATTGCTTAAAACAGAGACTTTTGTATTAGCCAGTAATGACATAACGATTACGTTACCAACAGTTACTACTGCTGACAATGGATTAGCAATAACCGTTAAAAATGCCGGTACACACACAGATTTAATCACAGTTCAGGGAAATGGAGGGGCAACTATTGATGAAGCTACCACCGCCACTATTACTAGGTACGTCGGGCAAACTTTTGTTGCCTCCGGGGGTAACTGGATACTGAAGGGTAACAAAAAAACAAATGATCATTTACTTGATATAAACCCAAACAGCAGTTGGACAACCATACAGGAAGCAATAGAGTTTCTTGATCTGCATATGACCGGGCCTTCTGTAATGAGGCTGGCTGATGAAACATTTGATATTGATGAAACTATCACAATTGATCTTCCCTTTTCCCTAACCATTCAGAGTATTTCGTATGGGGCGGCCACTATTTCGGCGGCTGCAGGATTAACTAACAAGCCGATGTTCAGGTGTATTTCTGATTGCTATTTTAAAATGCTGGATTTTGATGCCACAGCACTCGCCAATTATGGCACTCTTGCCGGTGAAGATGCAATTCGTTTTTTGGGAGATGATACTTATAATGAAATAAAGGACTGTTCTTTTAACAGGTTTTATAATACAATTCTTGATTCCACTAATGCTGAATTGTGGGTTTTTGAGACTGATATTTCCAATTCACAGGGGAGTGGTATTCTGCTGCATGGCGCCGTTGCCGGTGTGACATTAAAAGTAGCCGAGACAGACTTCATCGGATGTAATTACGGAATCAATCTTAGCAAGGGCTCTGCTGCTACAATCCAGTTAGCGTCAGGTGGATATTACAATGCAAATGCCGGGGATACTGCAATATTTTATCAACCCACAGACTTTACTGCTTTTGACAACATATCAATAACTGGAAATTCCTGGAATAATATCGGCAAATTTATAGAAGGGTTTGATTTCACAAGAACAGATGCAAGAGATGCAAATGCAATTGTAGAGAGTAATGCAGGTATGGGCGATCAAAAACCAGCCTGCTTCATTAATGTAATCAATAGTAGTACTAATACCACCCTGACTACTCAAAACGTCTGGTATAAAGCAAATTGGGGAACAAATACTTCGTCTGAGACCAGTAAATGGACTATTGTCAATAACAGGATTACTTATCAGCCTTCAAACAGCAGAGATGGTATAATCAGTGTTTCTGGTAATCTTTCTGTAAACAGTTCAAATCAGAATATTTCAATTGCTATAGTTAAGAATGGTAACGCGGCTGTCAGATATGGTGAAACAACACTCAGGGTAACTACTTCTGGCCAACCATTTCAGTTTTCATTTATAGCCAATCTTGATAATATTGCTAACGGTGATTACTTTGAAATCTATTATTCAAATTCTACCAGTAATGGAAGAGTGGTGACAATACAAGACATCCAATGGCTGACTACAACTGAATAAGAACTAAAAATCGAATTGTTCTGTCAAAATAGAAGAATATGCGAAAGTCAATTATATTTTTCCTCTCTTTCTTTTGTATGAGCACCATATTAGCACAGCAGGAGATCAGGAGTTTCG
>JAKQEA010000235.1 GCA_029558715.1 Bacteroidota bacterium
CATCATGCCCCTGGGCCATATAGGCTCCTTTAGCTGTTTTTGTAATAACGGCATCCAGCATTTCTACCCCTTTCTCTTTGGTTTTTACATTGTAGGCTGTAATTTTTACATCTGACATGGTTTAAGTTTTTGCGTTAGTAAAGCTTGAAATTACGGTTTCCGGGGCTTTTTAAAGGGGAAAATTTCTATAATCGTATAAAAAAAATCGATTTTTTTTGTCCTAAAGTGTTTATAATGATATTGTTATAAGTTATGTATTGATTTGTATAAACGACGGCAGAACTATTTAGATGTCCAGTTTCGCATATTTGGCATGACTTTCAATAAACTCTCTCCTTGGAGCTACTTCATCACCCATCAACATACTGAAAATGCGATCGGCTTCGGCGGCACTTTCAATGGTTACCCTTTTCAGTGTACGGGTGGCCGGGTTCATCGTAGTTTCCCAGAGTTGTTCTGAATTCATTTCTCCCAAACCTTTGTATCGTTGAATGTTTACTGAATCATCTTTACCTCCTCCAAGTTTCTCTACAAATGCTTTACGCTGAGTTTCGTTGTAAGCATAAGCCTGCTCCTTACCTTTTTTAACCAGGTACAAAGGCGGCTGAGCTATATACACATACCCTTGTTCCACCAATTCAGTCATATAGCGGTACACAAAAGTCAGGATCAATGTGGCTATGTGTGATCCATCCACATCGGCATCGGTCATGATAATAAGTTTATGATAACGAAGTTTACTCAGGTCCAATGCCTTGGGATCTTCGGGTGTTCCCATTTTTACACCAAGGGCAGTAAACATATTCCTGATCTCTTCATTGTCATAGATCTTATGTTCCATTGCTTTTTCTACGTTCAGGATCTTACCCCTTAGAGGGAGAATCGCCTGGAAGCTTCTGTCACGGCCTTGCTTGGCTGTGCCGCCCGCTGAATCACCCTCAACGAGGAAGAGTTCGCAACGATCGGGGTCACGGTCAGAACAGTCCGCCAGTTTTCCAGGTAAGCCACCACCTGTAAGGACAGACTTACGTTGTACAAGTTCCCTGGCTTTTCTTGCAGCAGCTCTTGCCTGGGCTGCAAGGATTACTTTTGCAACAATATTTTTTGCTTCTTTGGGATTTTCTTCGAGATACGCTTCCAGTACTTTGGATACAGTAGAGTCAACCACTCCCATTACCTCGTTATTACCAAGCTTGGTCTTCGTTTGACCTTCAAATTGTGGTTCCGGCACTTTTACTGATATGATAGCACTTAACCCTTCGCGGAAATCATCACCTTCAATCTCTACTTTAGCTTTTTCAAACAACCCGTTTTTATCGCCGTAGCTTTTGAATACTCTTGTCAGTGCCCTGCGAAAGCCGGATACATGGGTTCCGCCTTCAATGGTATTGATATTATTAACATAAGAGTAGATATGTTCACTGTAACTGTCGTTATAGCTTAATGCCACTTCTACTGCCACATTGGTATTCTCATCCCTGCCTTCTACAGAAATTATCTTTGGAATAAGTGAATTACGGCCAGCATTTTTATCCAGCATTTCTACAAATTCAACAATACCGCCTTCACTATAGAAGCTTTTGGAATAAGTGCTGCCATCTTCTTCTTTATCCCGCAGGTCGTTCAGTATGATGCGAACTCCCCTGTTAAGAAAGGAAAGCTCACGAAGACGGCTTTCCAGAATGTCTTTATTGTAAACTGTTGTAATAAAAATGCTGTCATCAGGCCAGAAGTGAACCCTGGTACCGGTTGTTTCGCTGGTGCCGGCCTCACGAACAGGATACTGGGGAACACCGATCTTATATTCCTGTTCAAATATTTTACCATCCCTGTTTACAGTTACATGCAAGCGGCTACTTAATGCATTTACACAACTAACACCTACTCCATGAAGGCCTCCGGATACTTTGTAAGAATCTTTATCAAACTTACCACCGGCATGCAACACTGTCATTACTACTTCCAGTGCAGATTTTTTTTCTTTACTGTGCATGGCGGTAGGGATACCACGTCCATCATCCTCTACTGAAATAGAATTATCCTCATGAATATTTACAGAAATGTTTTTACAGTATCCTGCTAAAGCTTCGTCTATCGAGTTGTCTACAACTTCATACACCAGGTGGTGCAAACCCTTCACCCCGATATCGCCAATATACATGGCTGGCCGCTTTCTTACGGCTTCCAAACCTTCCAAAACCTGTATACTATCTGCGCTGTAATTGGCCGATATTCTGGCTGCTTTTTCTTTTGCTTCAGGGCTCATAAATTGACGTAAATCCTGTCTTTAAAAAATGAAAAAAATATAACTCACAAATGTACGAAATCAGGGTGGGGTAACCGGAAAAACAAGACTAAATTTTACACTTATTTTCGGCTATTGTGGATAAAAGCAAATGCCCGTTTTTCGGGCATTGCAGCTGATTTTTTACTGTCTGAAAACCGGTGTTTTTACCGCTTCACAATCTGGGCCACCAGGTCAGCTTCTGCACACACTTTGTTGCCAACGTAAGTAGTGCCTTTCATTTCACAAATTCCCCGACGGATAGGTGCGGATAATTCCATTTTCAGTATCAGGGTATCACCTGGTCTTACCATCTGTTTGAACTTACAATTGTCAATTTTCAGAAAGTAAGTATCATATTGTCCATCCCCACTCAGGTTAATAGCCAGAATACCGCCACACTGGGCCAGGGCTTCAATCTGCAGCACACCCGGCATTACCGGATTGCCAGGAAAGTGGCCCTGGAAAAACCACTCATTAAAAGTGACATTCTTTATTCCCACGATATGGGTGTCACTCAGTTCAATGATCTTATCTACAAGTGCAAAAGGGAAACGGTGGGGTAGTTTTTTTTCAATGAATTGCTGATCGTATACAGGGGGCAGGGAAGGATCATATACAGGCACTCCCCTGGTGTGTTTATTTTTTTTTATATACTGTTTTATCTTTTTTGCAAAGTCTACATTGCTGCTATGTCCGGGCCTGTTAGCAATGATTCTTCCTTTTATTGGATAACCTATCAGTGCCAGGTCTCCTATAACATCCAGTAATTTATGACGGGCCGGTTCATTGGGAAAACGTAGTTCAAGATTATTCAGGTATCCCTCACTTTTCACTTCTATCTTATCCTTTTTGAAAATGCTTTTCAGGCGGGTCATTTCTTTTTCATCAACCGGTTTGTCAACGATTACTATGGCATTATTGACATCGCCACCTTTGATGAGGTTATTATCCAATAGCATCTCCAATTCATGTAAAAAACAAAAAGTACGGCAGGGAGCTATTTCTTGTTTGAAATCGCTGATATGTTTTAAGCCTGCATGTTGTGTACCTAGTACGGGAGAATTAAAATCAATCAGGGTGGTAACCTGGTATTCCATAGCGGGCATGGCTACCATTTCCACTCTTTTTTCTTCATCGTAGTGATAAATATTTTCGTCAATGCTGTACCAAACTTTTGCGGCGTCCTGCTCAAGCACACCAGCTTCTTCTATCAGTTCCACAAATGGCTGTGAACTACCATCCATGATCGGCATTTCAGGACCATTTATTTCCAGCAGGCAATTGTCAACACCCATCCCTACCAATGCAGCCAATACATGCTCAACGGTACTTACTTTGGCGCCGTTTGCTTCCAGCGTAGTGCCACGACTCACATCAGTTACAAGGTCACAATCGGCTTTAATGAGCGGTTGATTAGGCAAATCGATCCGTTGAAACTGAAAGCCAAATCCCGGGTTGGCAGGGTTTAATGTAAGGTCTGCCATCACACCAGTGTGTAAACCGGTGCCGGAAATTGTAACCGCTGATTTTAATGTATGTTGCTTGTCAGGATTGAAGTTGGAAGTCATGAAATATATTATTAAACGGGTCAAAGATAGTATTTAGCTATCAGTCGTATAACAGACTTAGATGAACCGGTAATTGTGGTAGTCAAATAATCTATTGTCTGTTATTTTTTACATTTTATATAGAAGGGGTCTTTAATAGAAAGATTCTTCCGGGAAAGATCAAAAATAGTTTCCCGGTTTTTCTCACTGACCTTTTTTGCATCACGACAGGATGGGTTTCTTTGAACGGCACCGGCACATCTCCATCCTTCATGGAAAATCATATTTAACAGCATTGCGTACGAATGTAAAACCATGAATAGTCATAGACAAATTGCTCAGTAAGTATTGGTCATATCTTCATCCACACAGATGATGAAGTCGGCCTTTCCTTTATTTTCTGACAGTAAAGAATGAATGTCTTTTTGTGAAACCGTGGTAATGGTAGCGTACTTCAATTCCGGCTTTTGTCGTTTCAGGTACCATAATATTCCTTCATAGTTTTCGGAATGATATGCTCCGTTATAGTGAATAAACAGGCTTCCGGGTTTATAATACTGTAAAATAAAATGTGCCATGGTGGCATCTTTACTGGCTTGTGCCTTAGGCATATTATCACCCCCGTGCCCGGCCATCATTTCTTTTATTTTTTTGTATCCGGGTAATTCAGCGTCATAAGCGATTGGCAATGGAGCTATCCATTTTTTTGCTTGTACAGACAATGTGTCCAGTGTTTCAAAACCACCTTTGGACACTAATGATGCATACCGTCTTGGGATATTCGTAGCAGCAAAAGCAATATTATTTTGTTTGGCATAGTTGACCAGGGGGGCATAGTCAGTGGGATAATTTTTCCAAAGACGGGCCATCGAATCCAGGCCTTTGGCATTGATCTTTCCCTGCAAGTACAGATCAAGTGCCTGCTGGTTATCCTGCTCAAACATTTCAGCACCTAATACAAGGTCACGGGTGGCGTCACAATCTTTTGTTACTTCCAGTTGCAGCCAGTGGGCAATAGCATTGTTATGAAATTCACCAAACAGAACAATATCTTTCTGCTGAAGTGTTTTCAGCATTCTTTTGTAAGATACTTTTTTACCTTTCGCATTATACAACGTATAGGCAGGCTTATGCTGTGCAAAAATTGTAGTGATAAGGATGCAAAATGATAAAGACAAGAAAATTTTCTTCATGCCGGCAATTTAGGAAATATTAATCAGGATTGTGATTGGCAGAATGAAATGTATTTATGCTGTTTTTTCTGTAATTAACTGTTTGATTATAGCTTCCAGTTCTTTTATTCTTTTTTCAAGTTCAGGAAGTTTTCTGCTAACGGCTTGGCTGCGAAGGGCGGAAGTATAATCATAAGCCGGGGAACCGGTAACGGCTTTACCTGGTTCCAGGGATTTACTGACACCACTCTGGGCATTTACTTTTGACCCGTCACCCAGCTGTATATGTCCGACGATGCCAGCTTGCCCGCCAATCATTACACCATTGCCGATCTTGGTACTACCGCTTATTCCTGCCTGTGCAGCAATCACAGTACTATGTCCGATCTCTACATTGTGTGCAATTTGTATCAGGTTATCCAGTTTGGCACCACTTTTAATTAAAGTAGAGCCAATAGTGGCCCTGTCAATAGTGGAGTTAGAACCGATCTCTACATTGTCTTCAATTACAACATTACCTATCTGCGGCACTTTTTTAAAACTTCCATCTGCCTGCGGAGCGAAACCAAATCCATCACTGCCGATAACTGTACCTGCATGTATAATAACATTATTGCCAATTTTGCAATCATGATAGATCTTCACACCGGGATGAATAATACTGTTACTGCCGATCATTACATTATCACCGATATAGGCATTGGGGTAAATTTTTGTTTGATTGCCAATTTTTACATTTTCTCCTATATATGCAAATGCCCCAATGAAAACCTGGTCACCGTATGAAGCAGTTTTGGCAATATAAACAGGTTGCTGGATACCCGTTAACTGCTGCTGTACTATCTCCTGGTATTTACTTAGCAGCATAGCAAAAGCAGTATAAGCATCAGGTACACGGATCAGGGTTGCTTTTACTGGTTGTTTGGTTTCAAAATTTTCGTTGATAATAATGACCGACGCATTGGTGCTATACAAATAATCTTCATACTTTGGATTAGCAAGAAAACTCAACTGGCCTTCTTTGGCCTCTTCTATTTTTCCAAAAGAACTAACGACAGCGTTTGGGTCGCCTTCGATTTTACCACTAACGATCAGGGCTATTTGTGAAGCAGGAAATTGCATGGTTTTAAGCTTTGAGTTGCAGGTTATGAGTTGTGCGGGTATGGGTTGTTTTCAGGCCCTATCCTGCAGCTCAGTTCCAACAGCTATCTCATGTAACAAATGTAATATTTTTTGATCTCGCCATAAGCTAGGCCGCTTTCATAGTTTATCAGCGCATTATCCACTTTTGAAATATCCTTTATAGTCCCGTCTTTAAACAAAATATTGATCCGTTCATCTCCGGGATTATAAGTAGTATTACTGGCTTCGCCTGTAAATACAAAATAACCTGCTTCTTTTTCACTGATACCAAGAACCTCGCAGGCTTCTTTTCTTTTTTGATGGACAAATTCTTCATCAAACAATTCGGCCTGGAGTTTTACTTTCAGCAATTTTCGTTCCACTAAATACCGGCATAAGGTAGCCAATATTTTATCCGGATGATGACACCAGTTTTTGATAGTGGCGATCACATCATGGTCATCAAGACGGCAAAAGGTATCTAAGTGCTGCGAAATCGGGTTATCAGCACCGGTATTTTGTAAAAAAAAATCAAGTTCATCAGATGCAGCAGACACTTTTTCACCTTTTGAGATAAGTTCGTTGGCACGCCGGATAATTTTTACCAGCATCATTTCAGCGCTTAACACCGTTTTATGTAAATAGACCTGCCAGTACATAAGTCTTCTGCTGACCAGGAATTTTTCAATAGAAAAAATAGCTTTCTCTTCGACCAGCAGGTTATCATCTTTTACAGTCAGCATTTTTATGATACGATCATAGCCAATTACACCTTCTGCCACACCAGTAAAGAAACTATCCCGGTTCAGGTAATCCATCCTGTCAACATCCAACTGGCCGGATACCAGCTGATGCAGAAATTTTTTTGGGTGCTTATCAGTAAATATTTGTATCGCTATAGTTAATTGCCCATTAAGTTCCGTATTGAGTTTTTGCATCAGCAATAATGAGATTGCCTCATGGTGTACATTTTTTATCAGTTCATTTTCCAGGGCATGAGAGAAGGGGCCATGACCTACATCATGAAGCAGAATCGCCACTTTGGCCCCCAGTTCTTCTTCTGCAGTTATATCAACTCCTTTGCTTTTTAATTCTCCTAATGCCATACACATCAGGTGATAAGCCCCGAGAGAATGGTGCAATCTGGAGTGTACTGCCCCCGGGTACACGAGGTGAGCAAAAGCCATCTGGTGTATATTACGCAACCGCTGGTATACCGGGTGAGAAATTATTTGTAATATCAACGGATGATCAATCGTAATAAAACCATATACCGGGTCGTTGATGATTTTGCGGATTTGCGTCATTGTTGGGGTTTTGTTAAAGGCCCCCAAAGGGCTGGCGGCAAAAGTACTAAGGCAGAAATTAAAAAGCTATTTTTACCATATCCTGCTCCAATCGCAGCAGTGTAAACATATAAACTATCAGAATGGCAGTTGCAAAAATTATCTGGGTGGATGATGAGATTGAAAGCTTACAGTCACAGAAATTGTTTTTGGAAAATAAAGGATACGAGGTACAAACTTTTACGAATGGCTTTGATGCGATCGATTATGTAAAAGAAAACCCGGTAGATGTGGTCCTGATCGATGAAAGTATGCCTGGTATTACAGGGCTGGAGACATTAGCCAAGATCAAGGAAATAAATCAATCACTGCCGGTAGTTTTAATCACCAAAAATGAAACCGAGAACCTCATGGATGATGCCATTGGGTCGCAGATAAGTGATTACCTGATCAAGCCGGTAAATCCTAACCAGGTATGGCTGAGTTTAAAAAAAATAATAGATAACCGGAGATTGGTAGCAGAGAAAACAACCTCTGCCTATCAGCAGCAGTTCAGGCATTTATTTACAGCCCTGAACAGTAATCCTGATTATAACGAATGGATGGATATTTATAAGAAATTGGTTTTTTGGGAACTGGAGATGGAGAAAAGTGACAGCCCCGAAATGCAGGAAATTTTGCAAAGCCAGAAGAATGAAGCGAACACTGAGTTTTTCAAATTCGTTTCAAGGAATTACGCAGGCTGGGTATCTCCCAAAAGTACTGATGGTCCGGTGATGAGTCATACATTGATGAAGTTTAAAGTACTGCCTCACCTGGAAAAAGGAACACCTTTGTTCTTTATTTTGATTGATAATCTTCGCTTCGATCAGTGGAAAGCCATCCAGCCCATTTTTGCTGAAAGTTTCAGAATTCTGGAAGAAGATAGTTTCTACAGTATTCTGCCTACAGCCACTCAGTATTGCCGTAATGCGATTTTTGCAGGGTTAATGCCACTCGATATTGAAAAGCAATTTCCGCTGCAATGGAAGAATGACGAAGAGGAAGGGGGGAAGAATTTGCATGAAGAAGAGTTTTTCCGTGCACAATTAAAGCGATTGGGCAAAACGGACCTGAAGGTTTCATATACGAAAGTGGTGAACAACCAGGCAGGACTGGACCTGGTGAATAATATTCATAACCTGATGAATAATGACCTGAATGTGATAGTGTACAATTTTGTGGATATGCTCAGTCATGCCCGTACAGAAATGGAAGTACTTAAAGAACTGGCTGGTGATGAAATGAGTTACCGAAGCATAACTACCAGTTGGTTTGAGCATTCACCCCTGCACCAGGCGTTGAAAAAAATTTCGGATAAGAATATCAAGATTGTATTAGCTACTGATCATGGAAGTGTAAGGGTGAAAACACCTTACAAGGTGGTGGGAGACAAGCAAACCACTACTAATCTCCGTTACAAACATGGCCGGAACCTTAATTATGAACCTAAAGAAGTACTGGCTTTCCGTGATCCCAGGGAGGCAGGATTACCGGTGCCGACCATCAACTCTTCTTTCATTTTTGCTAAGGAAGATAGTTTCTTGTGTTATCCTAATAACTATAATTATTATGTGAATTATTACCGCAATACTTTTCAGCACGGTGGTGTAAGCCTTGAAGAGATGATTGTACCGGTGATAAAGATGCAGAGCAGGTAAGGCAAGATTAAAAAAAAGCGAAACTGTGGATAAGTACAATCGCACAGCAAAACAGATGTTTTTATTTTTGATTTTTAATTTTCATTTCAAATGAAATATACACAAGCAACACTTGATAAATTAGAAGCTATTCCTGAAGAAGCAGGATATGTACTGCGATATGAAAGAGGTACTTTTCAAAGTGGCTATTGTATTCTTGAATCTAAAAAAGTGGTGGTGCTCAATAAGTTTTTGCAAATTGAGGGCCGCATCAATACACTGGTTGACCTGATTCCGCAACTGGATATTAATACTGATATCCTGACAGAGGAATCCAAAAAACTTTACACGGGTATCATTTCAAAACTGGAAACAGAAGAGAATGGTAATTAGTTAATTTGTTGGTTGGTTAATTTGGACATCTCCGGTTACTATTTACTAATTAACCAATTAACTTTACCTCATGACCTGTCCTCCCCTCAGAATAACATTCCTTGGTACCGGTACCAGCAGCGGCGTACCAATGATCGGCTGTGATTGTGAGGTATGTACTTCAGCTGATAAAAAAGACAACCGGCTTCGATCAAGTATACTCGTTCAGTCTGCTACAACAACACTGGTGGTTGATACCGGGCCTGATTTCCGGTACCAGATGCTTCGGCAAAAAGTGAAACATCTGGATGCTGTTATCTTTACTCATCCTCATAAAGATCACCTGGCAGGACTGGATGATGTGAGAGCCTATAATTTTTTTACTAAAAAGCATATCAATGTATATGCTGACTCTCTGACAGAGGAAGCTGTAAGAAGAGATTTTTATTATGCTTTTACTGATACAAAATACCCGGGTATTCCTGAGTTGAACCTGAATACTATTTCTACCGAACCGTTTTTGGTGGGAGATATACCCGTAATACCCATTTCAGTATGGCATATGAAAATGCCGGTACTGGGGTTTCGGTTTGGAAAATTTACTTATATCACTGATGCTAACAGGATTGAAGAAACAGAAAGAGAAAAAATAAGGGGGAGCGAAGTGCTGGTACTAAATGCACTGCGAAAACAAAAACATATCTCACATTTTACCCTTGAGGAAGCAATAGAAGTAGTACAGGAGCTGAAGATCCCAACAGGTTATTTTACACATATGTCACACCAGATAGGTTTGCATGCCGCCATTGAGGCAGAGTTACCAGAGAATATCCACCTTGCCTATGATGGCTTAGTACTTGATTTTAAGTGAGTAGGTGTTGTTGAAAAAATATTACACTAACACTTGTTAGTGTAAATGAAATTGATTTATCTTGCACCTGCCTTTAACGAATGCTTGCTTTTGATCTCAAGGCCGAAAAGCTGTGCCACCCCTCCCGATTGCTATTGGGATAAGGAGTGGCACAGTTATTAAATGATTATACTAACGATTTAAGACTATATGAATTTTCAATCAGCAGAACTCACACAACAAGTAGCACAAACAGCAAGGGATTTTGCACATCAGCACATAAAGCCATATGTAATGGAGTGGGATGAAAGCCAGGAATTCCCGGTACAGGTGTTTAAAGAATTAGGAAAACTGGGGATGATGGGGGTATTGGTTCCCCATGAGTATGGCGGAGCCGGACTTACCTATTTTGAATACAAAACCATTATTGAAGAGATAGCGAAAGTATGCGGCTCAATAGGATTGAGTGTGGCTGCACACAATTCATTATGTACTGGTCATATCATGACATTTGGCAATGAAGATCAAAAGAAAAAATGGTTGCCCAGGCTGGCAACGGCCGAGTGGATAGGTGCCTGGGGATTAACCGAGGCTAATACGGGAAGTGATGCGGGTAACATGAAGTGTACAGCAGTGAAAGAAGGAAATGACTGGATAATAAATGGAACAAAGAACTGGATCACCCATGGTAAAAGTGGTGATGTTGCAGTGGTAATTTGCCGTACTGGTGAACCAAGAGCAAAGAATAATTCCACCACCTTTGTTGTGGAGAGAGGAACTGCCGGTTTCAGCGCAGGCAAAAAGGAAAACAAATTAGGTATGCGGGCCAGCGAAACAGCCGAGATGGTATTTGATAATTGTCGTATACCTGATACCAACCGGTTGGGTGAAGTGGGCGATGGTTTTAAGCAGGCAATGAAAGTGCTGGATGGGGGAAGAATTTCTATTGCGTCCCTTTCTCTGGGTATTGCGAAAGGTGCTTATGAAGCGGCCTTACAATATTCACAGGAACGTTACCAGTTTGATAAACCAATCTCAAGTTTCCAGGGTATATCATTTAAGTTAGCCGATATGGCTACTGAGATAGCTGCAGCTGATTTACTCACTTTACAGGCCTGTGACCTGAAGGAAAGAAAACAACCAATGACAAAAGAAGCGGCCATGGCAAAATATTATGCCAGTGAAGTGGCGGTAAAAGTGGCCAATGATGCGGTGCAGGTATTTGGCGGTTATGGTTATACAAAGGATTTTCCGGTAGAAAAACATTACCGCGATGCAAAGCTTTGTACCATTGGAGAAGGCACCAGCGAGATACAGAAATTGGTTATATCCCGGGAAGTATTGAGAAATTAATGATGGATCAATAAAGCAGAGGATGATCTTTTAATTACCTCACCTCTTGCATATCCACGAGCTTCTTATAAAAACCATTTTGTGCCAGCAGTTGGTCATGGTTTCCTCTTTCTACGATCTTTCCTTTTTGCAGTACAATGATCTCGTCTGCATGACGGATAGTGCTCAAGCGGTGAGCAATCACAATACTGGTGCGGTTTTGCATCATATTGTTAATAGCATCCTGCACTAATCGTTCACTTTCAGTATCCAGGGATGAAGTGGCTTCATCCAGAATAAGTATCGGTGGATTTTTTAATACTGCTCTTGCAATTGTAATGCGCTGTCTTTCACCACCACTTAATTTACTTCCCCGGTCACCAATATTGGAATCATAACCATTCTCCTTTTTTATGATAAAGTCGTGGGCATTGGCAATAGTAGCGGCAGCAATTATTTGTTCTTTTGTGGCTCCGGTAGCACCAAGGGCAATATTGTTGGCGATAGTATCATTGAACAGGATCGGTTCCTGTGTCACAATACTCATAAGACTACGAACAGAGTGCAGTGAATAATCTTTAATATTCACACCATCTATCAATACTTCTCCACTGGTTACATCATGAAACCTGGGCACCAGGTCAGCCAGTGTTGACTTGCCTGCGCCGGATGAACCAACCAATGCTACCGTTTTTCCTTTTTGAATGCTCAGGTTAATATCATCAAGTATGACAGCATCATCATAGGCAAACCGTACATTTTTAAACTCAATCTTATCGGTAAATTCAGGAAGTTGTTTACCATTAGGATTATCGTCCACTGTGATGGGGGTCTTTAATATTTCCTCTATCCTGTTGATGGCCGCAGCACCCTTCCGCATATTACTGAAAGATGTTGATAGTGATTTAGCCGGGTTGATGATATTATAAAATATACCCAGGAAACCAAGAAAAGCAGAAGCCTCAAGTAATTGATTATTCAGTACCAGTCTTCCTCCATAATAAAGCACTGCAGTAAAAAGAACTACTCCCATAACTTCAGATAAGGGAGAGGCAAGATCCCTCCGGTAGCTTATTTTATTTTTTGAATGTAACAGTTCTTCGTTGTTTTTAAAAAATTTTGCTCTCAGTATCTTTTCTATATTAAACGCTTTTATCACCCTTAATCCGCCCAGCGTCTCATCGAGTGTAGAAAGTGATTCACCGTATTTATTTGCCACATCCTGGGAATGCCGCTTCAGGGATTTAGTTACCCTTCCTATGACAAGACCCAACAGCGGAATAAGTAATAATATGAACAGGGTCAGTTGAGAGCTGATCAGCAAAAGAACTGAAAGGGTAACTATGATTGTCAGGGGATCTCTGATCCACCCTTCAAGTGTTCCTACTACGGAGCTTTCTACTTCTCCTACATCACTGGTCATACGGCTCATCAGGTCACCTTTTCTTTTTTCATTAAAAAAGCCAATAGGTAACCGGAGCACTTTGTCATAGAGGTCTTCCCTGAGTTTGTTTACTACCGCATTTTTTAATGGATTGAGAACATAATAGGAAAGATAAAGGAACAGGTTTTTTAAAATGATAAAGCTGACCATTAAAAGACATATCAAACCAAGGGTGGCAACTTTGCCTCTTTCGAGAACGGAGTTATTGAGAAATTCATTAACCCGTTGTATGACGGGGTTGCTGCTTTCTGAAACCAGGGCTGCCTGATCACCAGTGAATATCAGCTGTAAAAAAGGCATCAGCATGCCAATTGATACAATGGAAAAGACAATGCTCAGAAGGGTGAAGAGAAAGTAGAGTACGATTTTACTTTTATATACACTGAGGTATTGAAAAATCCTTGAATATTGCTTCATGTCTTTATTTGGTAACTAAACGGCACAAAGTAAGTACTTTTACAGCGTCTGCCGGCTTACCTGCTGAAGTTTTAACGAAGACAAGGATTTTAAACCGGTAAGAACAGAAAATTTTACATTATTATGGAAGAAGGAAAACGACAGAAGCAGATAGCAGGTCTCCTGAATGAGGAAATGAATGTCATCTTTCAACGGTTGGGATTAAATATGATAGATGGGGGAATGGTCTCTATCTCATCGGTGAAAGTGACACCGGATCTGCTTGAAGCAAGATTTTATCTCAGCCTGTTCCAGGTGAAAGATGCGGAGGCTGCATTGAGAAAAATTGAAGACCGGCACCACGAGATCAAAAAAGAATTGACAGCTAAGGTACGCCACCAGTTGAGAAGCATGCCGGTATTAAAATTCTTTAAGGATGATACATTGGACCATGTGTTTAAAATGGAGGAGTTATTTAAAAAAATTGAAGAAGAGAAGAAAGATAAAAGCTGATTCGAATTTCTTTTCATCAATAATTAAACCTGTCAATTTTCAACTTGAATTTTCTTTTTGCCTGGCGGTATTTTAAAGCAAAAAAATCTACCAATGCTATTAATATCATTGCGTGGACAAGCATCACTGCCATTATCATTGGTACAGCAGCACTGATCCTCGTATTAAGTGTTTTTAATGGATTTGAAGGATTGGTCAAATCTCTTTATTCTTCCTTTTATACCGATTTAAAAATTTCACCGGCGTCAGGAAAAGTGATGACAATCAGCCCTGAGCAAATACAGAAACTGAAAAGTGCAGACGGTATCAAAAACTTTTCAATGGTACTGGAAGAAAAAGCACTGATACAGAATGGAGATAACCAGACAGTGATCTACCTGAAAGGAGTGGATACGAATTACATAAATGTCACTGAAGTTGCAAAGCATTTATTAAATGATGCTGTGTTTGATATAGATCATGGAGAAGCTTCAAAGATTATATTAGGCGCCGGAGTAGTAGATGCGTTGGGAATCTACGCAGACAGGAACATTTTTTCACTGAAAGTGTATCTTCCAAGGAAAAGTGATTCTAAACAGATTGACCTGATGGAAGATATCAGCAGCGATACTATACAATTTTCTGCTGCTTTTCTTATCCAGCAGGATTTTGATAACAAATATGGTATTACCAACATTGATTTTGTGCGGAGAGCCCTCCGCTTAAATGAAAATGAGTATAGCGGAATAGAAATAGCAGTAAAAGATCCGGATGAAGTTGGCAGAGTTGGGGAACAGCTGAAGAAAATTTTCGGCGGCCAGTATCTTATTCAAAACAGGTATGAACAAAACAGGAGTCTTTATTCTGTTATGAACATTGAGCGATGGATTGTATACGGAGTGCTTTGCCTGATACTGGTGGTAGCAGCTTTCAATATGATCGGGGCTTTAACTATGCTGGTATTGGAAAAGCAAAAAGATATTGGGGTGTTACATGCTTTGGGGGGTAACAGGAATTTTATTCAGCGGATTTTTTTGAGTGAAGGATTGCTATTGGCTTTGATTGGCGGGGGTATAGGAATGCTGCTGGCCTTTTTAATTGCTACGCTGCAGATTAAATATCATCCGATTCCCCTGCAGGGAGGCTCTTTCCTTATCGATTATTACCCTGTTAAACTGTACCTTAGGGATTTCCTATTAGTTGGAACTACTGTTTTTGTGATTGCATTTATTGCATCCTGGTTCCCTTCCAGAAAAGCTTCAAGGCAGGAATTTTCACTGAGGAGTGAATAAAAGCTGCCGTCAAAAAATCAACTACCGGGAATATCTTTAGGACAAGTAACCGGGGTTTCCCGTTTTTTCTCAATAATCCCCCAGCGTTTCTGGTAATTGTGCTAGGGCTTTGGCCAACTGTTCGTCATTAGGAGCAATACCATGCCATTCATGTGTACCTTCCATAAAGTCTACACCTTTTCCCATCGAGGTATGCATCATGATGGCGATAGGTTTTCCCTGGCCGGTCAATGATTTCGCTTTTTCAAGTGTGGCTACTACATCATCCATATCATTACCATTCATCTCGAGGGTGGTCCAGCCAAAAGCAGCAAATTTTTCCTTGATATTTCCCAGGTTCATCACTTTATCTGTGGGCCCGTCAATCTGCTGGCCATTCCAGTCGATAGTAGAAATCAGGTTATCAACCTTGTGATGAGCCGCAAACAATACGGCTTCCCAAATCTGGCCCTCATTCAGCTCGCCATCTCCATGAAGGGAGAATACAAGATTTTTTTCATTATTCAGTTTCTTCGTTAAAGCAGCACCAATAGCCACACTCATTCCTTGCCCAAGAGAGCCTGAGGCAATTCTGACACCAGGCAGATGTTCATGAGTTGCCGGGTGACCCTGCAATCTTGTGTTGATTTTACGAAAAGTGGCCAGTTCTTTTATATCAAAATAGCCAGAACGGGCCAATGTTGAATAGAACAAAGGAGAAATATGGCCATTTGATAAAATGAAGACATCTTCATCTTTTGCATTCATATCAAAAGAGGGATTATGTTTCATTATCTTGAAATACAATGCAGTAAGAAAATCAGTACATCCAAGCGAGCCACCGGGATGACCACTTTGAACGCCGTGCACCATTCTTACAATGTCTCTTCTTATTTGGCTGGCGACAGCCGTTAGTTCATTCATACTTAATAAAATAGGTTATTATTAAACTTTTTGTATCTTGCCGCCTCAAAGGCTAGGTTAGTTGCAAAAGTGCATTCTTTTTTGATTCAAAATCCAACTGAATTAAATTAATCTGGCAATAAATTCATTATATCCTGTTAGTTACATGAGTTAATGCCAGAAACATTAAAAAATGATGTAACATAAAACCAAGAAGGTTAAAGCCTATTTTTGTACCATATAAAACTGCTTAGATGCTTGATATTTTATTGACAGCTTCAGTTTCTTTCATTATAACTTTCCTGGCAGTACCTGTAGTACTGGAGGTAGCAGAAAAAAAGAAACTGTTTGATATCCCAAACGAAAGAAAAGTTCATACCCGTTTGGTGGCATCATTGGGCGGAGTTGGTATTTTTGGTGGTTTTATACTCGCTTCACTTTTATCTATTCAAGGTCATCTCAATTCTGAATTTCAATACTTTTTCGCCGCAGCACTGGTTATCTTTTTCCTGGGTCTTAAAGATGACCTGATCATTTTATCTGCCAGTAAAAAATTTATCGGCCAGATCATCGCTGCATCAATACTTATTCACCTGGGTGATATAAGGCTGGATAGCATGTATGGTCTGCTGGGTTTTGAAAAATTACCCGAAGGCTTTGCGCTTGCCTTATCTTATCTTACCATAATAGTTATCATAAATTCTTTTAACCTCATTGATGGAGTGGATGGGCTTGCTGCCAGTCTCGGTATTCTCACTATGCTCATCTTTGGAAGTTATTTTTTTGCTATCGGGTATCAGGCATATGCCTTGCTGGCATTTGCAATGGCGGGTAGTTTAGGTGCATTTATGATCTTTAACCATCATCCTGCTAAAATCTTTATGGGAGATTCGGGTTCATTGATGATAGGCCTGATCAATGCCATTCTGGTGATTAAATTTATTAATGTGGCAAATGATCCATTAGTTGCCATTCCTATCCCTTCTGCTGTTGCAATTGGCTTTGCTATTTTAATTGTCCCCCTGCTGGATACACTAAGGGTGTTCAGTATCCGTATTCTTAATGGGGTTTCTCCTTTTACACCTGACAGGAATCATGTGCATCATCTGTTACTAGACAGAGGTCTTGATCATGCGTCTGTCACCCTTACTTGTGTAAGTGTTAATATTGGTTTTATCATGATTGCCTGGTTTGGCAGATATATGGGACCTAACTACCTTTTGCTCACTATGCTCACACTGGCCTTTTCAGGACTGGCATTCCTATACTATTACAAAAGACCAAAACGTACTATTCTTATTGCCAAAAGAGGTGAGGGTGTAGCCCAGTTAAAGACTTCATCCAAAGTAGTTACTCTTACAAAGGAGGCGCAGTCTGCCGCTGATTAAACTAAAAAACTTTAAAGTGCCGGCAGGGAACTGATAAAGTGCTGCCGGCTTTTTTTTGAATACTCGGCTTTCGTTAGATTTGCGTCCCGGCTTTTTTTATGCACCTTGCCGGCGGAACATTTTTTTAAATCATTAAGTTATGTCAGAAGATATTGCATCAATTACCAGCGGGGCAGAAGATCATATGAAAAAAGCGATCAGCCACCTGGAAGCCGAATTGGTAAAAATAAGGGCAGGAAAAGCAAATCCTCAGATGCTGGACGGGTTGATGGTTGATTATTATGGATCACCCATGCCTATTAACCAGGTTGCTAATATCAGTGTGATGGATGCCCGTACATTAAGTATACAACCATGGGAAAAGAATATGTTGCAGCCCATCGAAAGGGCAATTATCGCCGCAAATATTGGCATTACTCCACAAAATGATGGGGCATTAATCCGGCTCTTTTTACCTCCGCTGACAGAAGAGAGACGAAAAGAACTCGTTAAGAAATGCCAGGCAGAGGGAGAGCATTCTAAAGTGGCCATACGCAATATTCGCCGGGATGCGATAGAGCATATCAAAAAACTGCAGAAGAACGGGTTAAGTGAAGATGCTGCAAAAGATGCCGAAGCAGATGTACAGCAAATAACTGATAAATTTATTGCTGCAGTAGAAAAACACCTGGCTGCAAAAGAAAAGGAGATAATGTCTGTGTAAGAGGCTTATTGTATTATAGGACTAAGCAACATCAATAGGTGTTGCTTTCTTTTTTTCAGGCCGGTTTGCCAGGTAAACTCCAAACAAAATTATCAGTAAACAACCTATTTCAATTAGTGTGATTTTTTCATTGTCCAGAAAGCCCCAGAACAAGGCGATAAAAGGGATACCATACGTAACCAGAGAAGCGAATAACCCTCCGGCTTTTTGAACCAATATATAAAACAAAGCTGTCGCAATAGCGCTTCCGAGTATACCAAGCCCGGCCGAAGCAGCTACTGCATATTTTACATTGGAATCAGAAAAATCAAGTTCTGTAAAACCCTGCTGCCATAAAATAATTCCTGCGGGGATCGTCATAAAAGCCAGCGAGACGGTAGCAGCATGGATGGGGTTTAATCCTTTGAGATAATGGCTGACCATATTTACATTAATACCGTAAAGTAAAGTAGCTACCAGTATCAAAAAAAGGTAGTTCAGATTATCAAAACTGATACTTCTTTCCCCCATTAAAACGGGGCTTATAGTAAGTAATACCAAGCCGACAAAACCTGTAATAACTCCTGCAATCTTCTGTGCTTTTATTTTGTCTTTAAAAAATAGAATCCCGATTATCACTACACAAATAGGTGTAAGCGAGTTTAGAATACCCCCCAGGGAGCCATCAATTTTTGTCATGGCTGCCGCAAACAGGAAGGCTGGCAGCAGGTTACCGATAACAGCAGTTAATATTACCGTCCTCATCTTTTGACGGGGAATTTTGGAGAAATGAAAAAAGGCAAATGGTACAAAAACTAAGCCGGCTGAAAAAATCCGGAGAGCGGCGATTTGCGAGGCGCTCAGTGCAACAGTACTGTCTTTCATCAGCTTAAAAGAACTGCCCCATATAAAGCAAAGGATAACAAAAATCGACCAGCTAATAAATTTATTACTCATAAAGAGCGGCAAAGGTCATAAAACAGGCTCACACAGAAGCAATTTTTTTATATTGCAGCTGTACCGGTAAATAAAATTGTATGAGTAGAATTGAACTAAGTAAAATTGATACCAGGGCTCCGAAAGACCTGGATAAAAGAGAAGTAAAAGAAAAAACGGAGAAAATACTGGAAGAACTTGATGAATTGCAAAATCTCCTTTTTGCCGAAGGAAAGCATTCAGTTCTGATAGTAATACAAGGAATGGATGGTAGCGGAAAGGATGGTGTTATCAGGAATGTATTAGGCAATATGAATCCACAGGGAGTGTCTGTAAGATCTTATAAAGCACCTACCCCTGAAGAATTATCGCATGATTTCTTATGGCGGATACATCATTATGCTCCACCAAAAGGTATGATACAAATCTTTAATCGGTCACATTATGAAGATATCCTGGTAACCAGGGTGCATAAATGGTGCGATGACGAAACCGCCAATAAAAGAATGGAGGCGATAAATGATTTTGAAAAGTTATTAAAAAAGCATAATAGCACCCACATATTGAAATTTTATCTGCATGTCTCGGCTGAAGAACAACATGAAAGGCTCAGTGAGCGGATGAAGGATCCTACTAAAATGTGGAAGTATAATGAAAAGGATTTTGAAGAAGCGAAGCTGTGGGATGTATACATGGCTATGTATGAGGATTGTTTTAATAATTGTAACAATCCTCCATGGACTATTGTACCGGCTGACCAGAACTGGTACAAGGAATACATTATCGCTTCAAAGCTTCAGGAATTATTAAAAGGGTTGGATATGCAATTCCCTGGCTTGAAAAAGTAACGATTGCAGTGGATAAATTAATTTAAAAATCAGGCTGGTTTTTCTTGAGGCTGTTCAAAAAAAAATAACTTGTAATATATTTTATCACTTAAACCAATTCGTTATGGGAATGCTTAAAGAATTTAAAGAGTTTGCCATGAAGGGCAACGTTATTGATCTGGCAGTAGGCGTGGTAATCGGAGCAGCTTTTGGCGCCATTGTCGGGGCTGTTGTGGACAATATAATCATGCCTGTTGTAGGGATGATCACCGGGGGCATCAATTTTGATGCATTATCATTTAAAGTAGGAAATGCAGAATTGAAATATGGCCTGGCTATTTCAGCAACGGTTAAATTTCTGGCTATTGCATTATTCTTATTTATGGTTATTAAAGCCGTCAATGCATCAAAGAAAAAAGAGGCTGCAGCTGCACCTCCTCCGCCACCAGAAGATATTACGCTGCTGCGTGAAATTAGAGATGCTTTAAAGAAGTGATTTTGGGGAAAACAGGCGAATTCACTGAGCCCCGTTTCCCTTATTTTTGTAAAGTCCTGTTTTAAACGGGACTTTATTTTTATAGCTTACAAATTCAAAAAAGTGCAGAATACGTCGTACCAGATAAGATTGCCACAGTTCGAGGGCCCGTTTGACCTCTTGCTTTTCTTTATTGAACGGGATGAGCTGGATATCTACAATATTCCTATCACAGGGATCATCAATGATTTTCTTGACTATATACATAAAAGTGAAGAGCTGAATATTGAGCTCAGCAGCGAGTTTATCTTATTTATCTCTACTCTGATGCGTATAAAAGCAAAGATGCTTCTGCCCCGCAAAGAGTTGGACGCCCAGGGTAATGAGATTGATCCCCGCCAGGAATTGATAAATAAGATACTTGAATACAAACGATTCAAAGAAGCATCTGCACAGATGGCTGAAATGGAAGCTATGCGTATGCTGATGGTGAAGCGAGGAAATATTCAGAAAGAACTTTCACAAATAGGTGAGGAAACAGGAGAAGGAACTGAGATACAGAATATCACTCTTTTCAAACTGATGCGGGCCTTTGAAAGAGCCATGCAGAAATATAGCGACCGTATCAATAAACCGGTGCATACTGTTGTGCAGTATAACTATACCATGGAGCAAAGCCGTGATCAGATGCTGAACCTGGCCAGGGAAGAAAAAACTGTTTCCTTTGAAAAAATATTTGAACGTTGTGAAAACAGGGTTCATGCTATTTTTCTTTTCTTATCCCTCCTGGAGCTGGTACAACAAAAATTTATGAAGATCATGATTGGCGAAGGCAAGAATAATTTCATTATTGAATATAATGAACCTGAAAACCGGATTGCAGAATTAGAAGAGCAAAACCAACAATAATTTTTTAACCTGCCTCCTTTAAAGAGGCCAAACTATTACACATGAAAAGCTATTCAACTGCCAATTGGAAAGGATCGGGCAAAGAAGGAAGCGGAACTTTGACCTCAAAATCAAAAGTACTTGAGAACACTTCTTATGATTTCAGAAGCCGTTTCGAAGACGGTACATATACCAATCCAGAAGAACTGGTGGCAGCGGCGCATGCAGGCTGTTTCTCCATGAAACTGAGTTTTGTATTGGGTGCTGCTGGCTTTACGCCTGATAGTATCGACACAAAGTGTACAATCACATTAGAAAATGGAACTATTACTTCAAGCCACCTGGAAGTAAAAGCAGCGGTGCCCGGAATTGATGCAGTAAAATTTTCCGAAGCTGCAGCTGAAGCTAAAGCTAACTGCCCGATCAGTAAATTATTGAATACAGAGATAACTATGGAAGCCAGCCTGGCTTAAGTTCTTATTTTTTGCATAGAAGCCGGTCACTCATATATCCATAAGAGTACCGGCTTTTTTGATGTATTAATTATTGATTTTAGTTGTTGTAAAAAAACAGGTGCTACAGTTGGGCAACCATTACTCTGGCAAATTTCATCGTTCACTTCTGTTTCCGGCACACAATTATGAGCATGTAATACCACGGTTCGCTCAAACGCATTGTTATTTGTACTGTCAAGTCCATGTAGTTTATACGAATACCCCCATTTACCGGTGTATGAATTGCCTATTTTGTATTTACCAAGTGAAGTACAACCGCTTCCCACCACATTGCTATATCGATGTCCCTCCAGCCAGTATTCAAAACAATTGCCATGCGCTGCTAATCCTCCGGATTGCAGGCTGTCATTTTTCAGGTTATAAATAAAGAAGCGGTTTTGGCCAGAGGAAAGGCTCATATCTATCAAGAAGCAATAGTTATTATTGTAGCCTTTTTGTTTTACAAAAGCTTTTGCTTCACTGGCTTTCGATTTTAGCTTTGTCATCCAAACAGCATTGGGATAATAAGTCCTTTTTTCTTTTAGCAAGTTTAGTGCCTTTGTTTTTTTCCAGAAAGCAGTTTTGGGAAACCATGAGACGAGCAGGTAGCCGAGGAAAAACACTAAAAGCAGTCGGGAAAATTTCATAGTAGCATCCGGTTGAATAAACGTTCAGATACCGGATGAACGAAAATCCATAAAAAAGATTTTTACAGCTCCGTTACAGCTTTTTAAAAAATCAAAATCGCCAGCCGGCATATACTTACACAACATTGTTTTTGGCGTCCACTTTGGGAATAAAGTTGGGCCAAGTGGCTGAAGTATTTCTGTTTGCTGCACTAAGACTGATATTTAGTCTTGCTCCAATAAAGAAACCAAGCAGTGGAGATATTTCGGCACCACCGACAATGCCATTGTCAAACCGGGTGAAATATTCCAGCAGGCTGCCATTACTGTTGCCACCTGTGCTGTCTACGTTTGCATTGAGCAGGATTGCAGCTTGTCCGCCGGTATATAGCCAAACCAGTTTGGTGAAGTTTAATGTGAAGAGCTGGGGCAACAACAAGTAATCCAGGGTTACATTGCCTGTGTTGGTGTTTGTTTTGTAATTATAGCCCTGGTGGGAAAGAATGATTTCAGAGCGAAAACCGAATCCATTTCTTTTTTGGGACCAATGTATCCGCCCAGCATATAACAAGTTTTGCTGCTATTGTTTATGTCCGATGCATCTGCAATATTGGCGAAGTTCAGGCCTCCTTTTACTCCAACCGTTAATTGTGAAAAGCAACAAACGGGTAATAATAAAAAAACAAGCAAGATTCTTTGTATACTTAAAAATAATCAATCTTTCAGTTTTTTCGGCTACATACAATAGCCTGATCAGCAAATTGCTGGAAATAACTATCAGAGCGGATGCCTTTATGGGGTGACCTGTGGTGTATGAGCGGGGTTTAACCAGAGCTCCTTTATTATTTAATTCCTTTGGGACGCTTAAGAATAATATCTAGTGTTTCTGCATAATAAGTGTCGTCATTATCATTAGAGTCAGCCGGGGCAGTATTCACCCTGATAGTATGGGTGGCATTAACAAAACCCGGCGCTTTGGCTTCAATCTTATATTTCCCGGGCTTCAGTTTAAGGAAAAAATAAAAACCCCTTTCATCGGTCTTCACTGTATCAAGGGTCTTGCCCGTTGAATCGGTTGCAGTAATAACAACATTTGTTATCCCTTTGTTTTTATCATCCGTCACATCTCCTTCAACCTGGCTAAAGGCGGTAAACGCAATCAGGATGAACACCTCGGAAAACAATATTTTTTTTCTCATTATTTCAATTTTATCCTGCTTAAACAGTTACCTTTTTCCGCATCACCAAAATAATACGGGCTGGCATTGATATCAACACCGGCAGGATCATTACACATTGAACTACCTACCGGTAATAATGGAACAATATAAAATTTATAAAAATTGCCGGTTTCCACCAACGAATAATCAAAGCACGGGTTATAGCACATGATGCAGAATATATCGCCGCTTTGCTGGTTATGCTGTTTGCCCACCAGTCCTTTGACCGAATCAGGCCTGTTGGTTATTTCACCACTTGCCCTGGGCCGGTAAATACGAACAGGATCATTTTCATAAACCACAAGCCTGAATTGATTCAATTCCTGGTTGCCGTGATGAGGAATACTTACTCCATGCCCTAATTCATGGGCAACTGTTTTTGCTACCAGTTCTTCCAGGTTAAAAGGAACTGATATGTTTGATAATTGTGCTTCCCGCTCAAGCACAGTTAGCCATTGTGCGATCTGGTTATAATCAACCTTTACACGGATAACATCTTTAGGAAGCCCCGGGCCACCCTCTGCCCGGCCCCATACGCCCCGGCGGACATGTTTTTGTAAAAGACGTAATGCATACTGGTCATAGGAGTGGGCTGTTTCAAAATTTTTGTTTAACCGCCGGTCAGTACCTATCTCTCCTTCATCAAAACGAATAACTTTTAACCCGGTTGCATTTTCAAGCCATTCTATCCCTATTCTGAAAAGAGCAGCTTCCCCCGGCTTCATAATCACTCCCAATTCTTTTTTATCCGGTTCCAATCGCTTGTGCCGGCCCCTTGCAATAACACCACGGTATTCTTCATAAGCTGTCAGTCCATCACCATTATTACTATTCCCTGCTGATGATTCATCATCATATAAATCGGCAGGATTATTATGGGCTATGAGCCATTTCTCTGCAATCTTGGAATTGGCCGGTCTTTTTGGTATAGGTGTCTCCGTATTTCCGCCTGATATCAGCAGATGGCCTGTTAACCTGCTATTGTCTTGCATAACAGCTTCGGCAGTTAGTGTAGTGTAAGCCCCTCCGTCGAAAGCAGCGATTACTATGCTGGCGCTTTCGCCATTAGTACACTGGATAGTGGCTGATTGAAATTCATCCGCAAGACCTGTATTGGATTGGGGGAGAAACTGCAGATCAGGTAATGTAGTAAGAGGTGTGAGCGGGGCATTCAAAGTGATGCCCGGTTCTCTTGAAGTATTGGAAAGCTTTACTTCAAAAGATCTTACCCTGGATGTAAGCGGTCTTCCGTTTTGTCCATGAACTTTAAGACCGATCTTTATAGTGCTGCCTTTTATCAGTTCATTAGTGCCGGGCTCAGGCATCCAGTCATTATAATTTTCCGGAGTTATAATTAATTCGTCTTCGCTGCTTTCTCTTGCCAGGTGCCAGGTAATGGTTGTAGTAACAGTACCAAGGCCAGGCCCCATATCTTGCATTGTTGTCCGGGTGCCGGCCAATACATTTTTTGTCGTCAATCTTTCATCAGAGACAATAATATCAGTGAATTCCGGACCATAAACTTCTGTCCTTCCCCCATCCAAAAGAAAAGTGGTTGTGCCGGTACACCCGGGGCCAATAGCATGAATGCGATAAATATTCTCATACTCATCAACCGCTACTTCATGTAATTCTGCCTTTCCGCCTCCCGAACAGTCAGTGACTTCTGCTTTTTTTCCGCCAATATAAAGCTCTGAATGAAGCGTTACATTGCCAGTGCCTTTATCATCTGTAAAATTTAGATTAGAGGCATTAGGATCTGCCGGGTTAAATATTGTCACCGTGTCCGCGGAATTTATAGGATCAGGATCAATTGTCTCATCATCCCGGTTAAGCGTCGGCAGTGCATTGACAAATGATACGCTTACATTTCTTACACTGGTGGTTACAGGCCCTGTAACCCTTTCTTCTAATGTAAGACGGCCGGTCCACCTTACATTGCTCACTGACGATTTTGGTGTTGTATGTTTTTTTACCGGATCCTTCTTTGGCGGAAGGAGTAGGAGAAAGAATGCTCCCCAAAAAAAGAATGTAACATTTCGCATGACTGAATATTTAGAGAAAAATACTCATCCATGGGGAAGGATTGTATACTGTAAACAGCAATATTGAAGTTAAACTATTTTAAACGGGGAAAGATTTTTTCTGTAACTGCAGTTTTTAATAGCCTAACCCCGGATATCAATAATATTCATAGTGATGCCCATCATTTCTCTTACAGTATCAGCTATACCCTCTGCATCATAACCGCATTCCCGGTGCAATTCTTTAGGTGTTCCATGTTCTACCAACCTGTCAGGGATGCCAAGTATTCGTATATCATTCTTGTAACCATGTTCAGCCATAAACTCAAGTATAGCACTGCCAAAACCACCTTCGAC
>JAKQEA010000035.1 GCA_029558715.1 Bacteroidota bacterium
TTTGAGTGGTCAAAATTTAACCGGAAATATCACTGTTACCGCTCCCACTGGCTTTGCTCTTTCTACTGATGGAACAACCTATACCAGCAATTTGTCTTTACCGGCTACTTTTAGCGGAACTGTTTATGTGCGGTTAACAGGAGCCACAGCAGGAACTTTTTCCGGCAATATAGTTCATTCCAGTCCTGGAGCAACTACTGTAAACCTTGCTGTAGAAGGAACAGTTACCAATCCTTCTCCGACG
Source organism: Bacteroidota bacterium (assembly GCA_029558715.1). Lineage (GTDB taxonomy): Bacteria > Bacteroidota > Bacteroidia > Chitinophagales > Chitinophagaceae > JJ008. The sequence continues at coordinate 245 of JAKQEA010000035.1, forward strand.
ATACAAATTACTGCCAATTTAAACGCTTTCAGCACTTTATTGGGAACTCCTTCTACAGAGCAACATTATACAGTAACCGGATTATTTTTAACTGCAGGAATTAGTGTTACTGCCCCTACCGGTTTTGCCCTTTCTACAGATAATACTACTTATTCTAACCCCCTTAATTTAGCCAGTTCTTTCAGCGGAACTGTTTATGTGCGTTTAACCGGAACTACGGCAGGAACTTTCTCAGGCAATATAGTCCATACCAGCACAGGAGCCACAACTCAAAACATAGCCGTAACCGGAACAGTAACAGACCCGAATGTTCATAATACTTTTTTGGAAGAGGAATTTAATTATACTGCAGGAGATTTGTTAACTGCCCACGGTTGGAATGCTCATAGTGGAGCAGGTTCCCATCCTGTTATTGTAGCCAATGAAGGTTTGGTTTATCCAGGTTACTATGCTTATCAGGGTTTAGCGGCACAGACAGTTTTTGCCGGCTCTGCGGAAGATGTTAACAAAACCTTTGCTAATCAGACCTCAGGCACTTTTTACACTGCCTTTCTGTTCAATGCTTCCGAAGCTAAAACCACAGCTGATTATTTCTTCCATTTCGGACCTAATCCTATCGGTACCGATTTCAAGGGCAAAGTATTTATCCAAAAGAATGCTTCTAATAACTTAAGATTTGGTTTAACCAAAGTAAGTGCTTTTTCAGATACTGCCTCTGCTACTCCTTACAGTTATAGTTTGAATACTACTTATCTGATTGTAATGAAATATGTTATTGTCTCCGGAACGGCAAACGATGAGGTTTATATGTGGGTTAATCCTGTTATCGGAGAAACTGAACCCGCACCGCAACTTACTGCAGCTGATCCTACAGGAACAGATATAGCAGGAATTGGAGCAGTGGCTATTCGCCAGGCAAATAACACTCCCATAGCCAGAATTGACGGCATCAGAGTAACTAATGACTGGGCTACCCTTTGGGCAGGAAGTCCTATGGAAACTCCTGTAATTCATACCAGTACAACCGAACTTGATCCTTTGGAAAGCATTGTAAATCTTCCTTCCGATGAAATCAGGGACTACACTTTATGGGGAGACAACATCTTAGGTGGAATAACTGTTACAGCTCCCAACGGCTTTAGGGTTTCTACTTCGCAAACAGGAGGATGGGCTTCCACAATAACAGTTGCCGCCGATTTTCACTCTCAAATTTATGTCCAGATGTTGGCTTCTGCCATTGGTGAATATGAGGGCAATATTGTTCATACCAGTGCCGGTGCCGAACCAGTTAATGTTCATGTTACTGGAGAAGCTTTTCCCACACC
>JAKQEA010000036.1 GCA_029558715.1 Bacteroidota bacterium
ATCATTTATTATAACAACAGTGGGAAAGCCCTCAACCTTGTATTCTTTTAATTTTTGTTGATTGAATGCTTTCAACTCGTCGCTTTGTTCTATCTCCCGCGGAAAATCAACTTTCAGCAAGATGAAGTTGCCCTTCGCATATTTAATAAATTCATCTTTACTGAAGACCTCTTCTTCCAATTTTTGACACCAGATACACCAATCAGAACCGGTAAAATCGACCACAACAGGACGATCCAAATATTGAGCCATTTTCATTGCCTCATTCCAATCAGTAAGCCATACACCAAGTTTCTTTAGAGAACTATTAGCCCATTCTATCTCTTCTTTGGTTTGTTCCCTACGTATCACAATGGGATTGCAGCCCAAAACAACCACTGACAAAGTAAGCAGTAGGATTAAAATCCATTTCATAATTGAACCTCCAATTTGTTAATATAAACTTCAGGAATTATTTTCGCGGCTTTTTCCAGCATAGCATTCACAGCGCAGTATTTTTCCAGAGAAAGTTTTACTGCTTTGGCAATTTTGCCAGCTGGAAGGTTATTGCCTTGAAAGTTGTAAGTTATAGTTATCGTATGATAAATAATAGGATGCTCAGCAGCAGATTCACCCTGAGCATCCATTTCCAAAGTATAATCCTTTATTCCCATTTTTTCCAGAATGGAGACCACATCCATTCCACTACAGCCACATAAGGCAGCCAGTAATAAAGGTTTTGGTCTCGGACCTTGATCAGTTCCACCAAAATAGGGATCGGCATCCATAATCAGCTTATGTCCGTTTACTTCAGCTGTAAAGGTCATACCTCCAGACCAAACTGTTTTAACGCGAGTAGACATTATTATCCTGCCATTGTCTCTTTCAATATCTCTTCATATTTTTCCACATAGAGTTTGAGGGCTTTATAAATCGCCTCCACATCTTTTTCCGGAATTTTCTGCAAAATCTTTGCCTGCTGGTCTAAAACTGTTTGCAAGCTATTAGCTGCCAGTTTTTTCCCTTTTTCGGTAATCATAGCAAACCAGCAACGCCGGTCTTCTTCCGATGGTTCACGAATAACCAGTTGTTTGGCAACAAGGTTAT
>JAKQEA010000060.1 GCA_029558715.1 Bacteroidota bacterium
ACCGGCTGTTCTTTTTACTTGCTCGACGATGGCATTTCTCATCAGGTCGCTGACAGGAGTTGCTGTTGTCAGCTTTATTGTTTTTATATTCTTATGCTCTTTGTAAGCTGCAATAAAAGCGGTAATTATTTCGGGTAAAAAGCTTTCACGGTTTTTTATAATCAGCAACCGGTTAAAACCAGCCGTTAATTCACTTATTTTTCCTGTGGTAACAGTTTCAACAATTTTTCTTTTTATATCCTTCTTAATAACAGGACTGCGTAACAGATTCACAAAATCACGGTTGCTTTTGCAAACCGCCTGCAACCATTGCATGTCTGCAAATACATTTTCCAATTGACCCTTCTCTAACGAAAGATCGATCAGTGATTTGGCGTATCTGTAGGCTAAACGTGGATTCGGCATTCTATAGCTTTTAGCTTTGACCTTTTCTTTTACTGTATCCGTTATCGCTAACGGGCTAACAGCTTAATTTAATTTTACTTCACCAACAAGCCCTTTAATATGAGCTTCCTGGGCATCTTTATTTCCCAGCTCTTTTCTCAATACTTTTTCACTTACTTCAATCACCAGTTTACCAACCTGGTTTTTTACTTCTGTCAATGCAGCCATTTTTTGTGCATTAATAGCAGCCTGCGCCTCTGTAACGATCTTGTTTGCTTCAGTTTTAGCCTGCTCCTTTGCTTCATTGATGATCTTATCCTTTGTCTCCCTGGCTTCTTTCAGCAGTTGAGCTCTTTCTTCACGGGCCTTAGCCAATAATGCTTCATTCTCACTTTTCATCAACGCCATTTCTTCTTTCACCTTTTGAGCAGTCGCCAATGAATCAGTAATACTGTTTTCACGATCACGCAGACCTTTAATAATAGCAGGCCATGCCAGCTTTTTTAAAATAAAGAATACGATCAAAAAGGCCAGCAAGGTCCAGATGAGTAAACCAAATTCGGGAGTAAGAAGTTTCATTTTCTATTTCAGTTTCTTGTTTCAGGTTTAAATACTGCATCCTCCGCCCTGTGCATTGGATGCAGTAAATTTTTGTGGCAATGATATTATAATACCATTGCAAGGAAGCCTACGATGATCGCAAATAATGCAGCACCTTCAACCAGGGCCGCTGTAAGGATCATGTTTCCACGGATGTCATTAGATGCTTCCGGCTGACGGGCAATCGCTTCTACAGCGCCTTTACCAATCTGACCGATACCGATACCGGCACCGATAGCAGCAAGACCTGCACCAATTGCACCACCTGCATTCGCTGTGGCTTCCAACAGAATTACGTTCAGTAAATCCATGTTTGTTGTTATTATTGATAGTTAAAAAATACTTTTTAGTGATGTGCCGCATGGGCCTCATCATGATGCTCGCCTTCTAATGCCTGGCCAATAAATACTGCTGTCAGCATCGTAAAGATGAAGGCCTGTAAGAAAGCCACCAGTACTTCGATCAGGTATATAAACACTGTAAAGCCAATTGACAGCGGAGAAGCTCCCCAGCCGGCAATCGGGTTTAATTGTCCGAAAATGAATATCAGTGAAATCAAACAAATAATAATAATATGCCCTGCCACCATGTTGGCGAAAAGACGAATGATCAATGCAAATGGCTTAATGAACACACTCAGAAATTCCACCGGCACCAGGATAAACTTAACGCCCAGCGGTACACCGGGAGGGTTGAATATATGTCCCCAATAATGCTTATTCGAACTGAAAAGTATCACTACAAAAGAAATCAAACCCAGCACTACCGTAAAGGCAATATTACCTGTTACGTTCGCAGAACCAGGAATTAAACCAAATATGTTATTGATAAGAATAAAAAAGAAAACGGTTAGCAGGTAAGGTAAATATTTTTCATATTTATGGCCAAGATTGGGCTTGGCTACCTCATCTCTTACAAAAGTGATAACAGGCTCCAGTAAGCTTTGTGAACCTTTCGGCGCTGAAGTAACACCCACTCCGCTTTTGTATTGCTTGGCAACCCTGAGCATTATCCATACAAAGATGATCAGTGCCAGCAGCATCTGCACCACATTACGGGTCATTGACAGATCGTACACTGTTACAGAAGCGTCAAATTTGCCATTAGCATCTACAGGCACAATATCTCCGGCAGCGTATTTCTTGGCATCTAATCCCATTTCCTGGATTGAGTGCTCGGTCAGCATGGCGTAACCATTATGATTATGATGTCCATGCTCAAATTTGGATGACATGAAGCTGGTAAGGCCTCTTTCCGGTGAGTATAATATTATAGGAAGCGGAATAGAAACAGGTTTGCCATTGATATCCATGAAATGGAACTCATGGCCATTTAAAACGTGGCCAAAAATCACTTCAGCAGCATTAAATCCTTCTTTTTTCTCATTATGTCCTGCTCCGCTATGTTCAGTTTTTTGATGGGTCGTATCACCCTCGTCATGCTGAGCCAGCACCGGCAGGGAAAAAAATATAAAAAATACGCTGAAAACCGCTACAGTAAAGGATTTGAAACGCTGAGCTGACATACCTGTTCCGAAATTTGGCGCAAAGATAAGGGGGTGTGGCCAAAAATGAACCCCGATTCCAAGGAATTTAAAGAAATGAAGGAAAATGAATTTTCATGAAATAACCTGGTAGCAAGTACCTGGAATATGCACTGATAATCAAATAAGTAAGCTGATAAATATGATTAGGAATAGTTGCTCTCAAACTGCATTTCATGCAGCCTGGCATAATAACCCCCTTTCTCAAGCAATTCTTCATGAGAACCTGCTTCTTTTACCTCTCCTTTGTCCAGGACTATTATCTTATTGGCCTTCCGGATGGTGGAAAGTCTATGGGCTATTACAATAGATGTCCTTCCTTTAATTAATGTGTCGATAGCATGCTGAATAAGCTGTTCACTTTCCGTATCTACTGATGAAGTGGCTTCATCAAGAATAAGAACAGATGGATTGTACAGCATAGCACGGATAAATGACAACAACTGACGCTGCCCAAGTGATAAGGTGGCTCCTCTTTCCATCACATTGTAATCATACCCCCCTGGCAGTCGCATAATAAAATCATGTAATTCAATCAGCCTGGCGGCTTCAATCACTTTTTCTTTGGATATTTCCGGGTTTCTTAATGTTATATTGTCAATAACAGAACCTGAGAACAGGAACACATCCTGTAGTACCACTCCAATATTTTTCCGCAAAGTCTCTAATTCGAATTGTTCAATATTCACATCATCCAGCTTAATGCTCCCGCTTTTTATATGATATAGCCGGTTCAGCAAACTGATAATCGTTGTTTTTCCACTCCCGGTGTGGCCCACTATTGCAATCGTTTCTCCCGGATTAACACTGAAAGAAACATTCTTCAGCACTGGAACACCGGGATTATATTCAAAAACAACGTTTTCAAAATCAATCTTACCTTTTACAATAGCCGGGGCATAAGCATTGGCTGGATCGGGAGCTGTGAAATCTTCATTGTCTAACACCTTAAAAACTCTTTCACTGGCAATAATGCCCATCTGCAGTACATTGAATTTATCGGCAATTACCCGTAACGGACGGAATAATAAATTGAGACAAAGTATAAAGGAAATAACAGTACCCTGCTGGCTTTGATGCAGGTTCAATGCCTCTTTGGATGTCCACCAGACCACTAACCCGATTGATAAAGCCAGCACTATCTCTACGAGTGGAAAAAAAACAGAGTAAGCAAAAATGGCTTTTATATTGGCATTCCGGTGTTCCTTATTTATTTTTTTGAATTTCTCAAATTCCCTTCCTTCCGCGGCAAAGGCCTGCACCACCGACATACCGGTAAGATGCTCCTGCACAAATGCATTTAAGGCAGCCACTGCATTTCTAACTTTATGAAAAGAACGATTGATACTTTCCTTGAAGTAATAAGTACCAATGATCATTATGGGAAATGGTATCAGTGCTATTAAGGTTAACTGCCAGTCTGTCCAGAACATAAAGACCAAAACACATAGAATAGAAAGCAGGTCAGCTATAATCGGAACAAGACCATCAGAAAAAATATCATTGATGGATTCGATATCATTGATGGTTCTGGTAGTAAGAGTGCCAATGGGTGTTCTGTCAAACTGAGAGAGGTTAAGATTCATTATCTTTTTATAAGTAGCCACTCTCATATCTTTTACTACAGACTGCCCTAATTCAGCTGTTGTAAAGGAAAAGAAGAACCGCATAATTGTTTCTACCAGGATAAGCCCGATCTGTATCAGCGTAATATTGATCAGCATCCGGGCCATTTCATTGGTAATATATTCATTGACCGTAAACTGTATCAACATTGGCCTTACCGGGGTGATAATAGCAAGGAGGATGGCAAGAACAACAGATAAATAAAATTTTTTCTTGTAAGGCGAGGCATAGCCAAATACCCTTCTCAGTAAAGCAAAATCAAAAAAAGCTTTCTTTGGTGTTGACAAAATAAAAGATTGAAGAAGGAGCAAATTTAGACAGAAGCTAACAGAAGCAATTACCGTTTATTGATTTTCCCCTGTATTTCCCATTGCTTTTGTATAGGCCTTGATAAACAAAGCACCAAGATTTTTATGCGGAGGTACATAATCCTCGAATATCTTATCGGTAACCATTTTGCCCAATTCCTTCCAGAAAGGGATCCATTCTATATTTGATCCGGTTCTAAGTTTTTCCATGATCAATTTCAGGAAAGGATTATTTACCGGGGCGTCTGCTATTTGCTTGGTTCCGATAATATGAGCATCAGGTGCTTTTTCCAATATATCGTGGATCATTCTGTATCCACCACAGGAACCCATAAAAACAATTTTTGAAGCAGTTGACATCTGCTCGATGGTATAGGGAGCATTGTAGCTATGTCCCCTGTTAATCGTTACCGATGGTACTATGTTATTTTTTTCAAGATACTGACACAACGCCTCCTGCGCTTTTGCATCTTCGCCGGTTTCTTCCGGTAAAGGACGATTCATATATAATGAAACAGGTCTGCCCTTTGCAGCGGTAATGGTTACCCACTGCTTATTGCTTCCATCTATTTTCCAGTTGGGGTTATTGAACATGCTGATCAATCCGGGGAAAACGCCTATACCATCCTTATCGCCATATATAAATAGCTGTACAGCCACCCTCCCGCTATCATTGGCCAATGCAGTAAATGGTACTTCATACACCGGGGGAATGCCCAGTTCTTTTGTCAAATCAATATTCCTGGTGGTATCCGCCGACAGGAATAGCTTACCAAGAATATTATAAATAGCTATCCCCTTTTTATTACCAGCAACAAGGTTGCGCTGGTAATTAGCTTGTATATTAGTCAGCATCTCGCTGGCAACAGGTAATAATGTTTCAGCAATGCTTGCATAAGAGTCTGCCACATCCACTCCATCTTCCAGGCCATCTGACTTTTCAAGATTTTTCACAAAAGCCCTCATTAAGGTGTTGGCCGGGTCTTCATCACCGGGTTGATCACTTTTAGGGAATGAGGCAAGGAAGTTATCCAGTGTATTAAAACCGGCAGTCATTTTGATAAACTTCCGGTACTTATCAAAATTCAGCAGCATTAGCAGGGAGTCGCCCCGGTTATTGATCTTCTTCATCATCAGGGGATAAACTCCTTTTACAAAACTGGATGTATAAATAGAACCGTCTGATGATACGGCGAGATAATATAACTCCTGTGCATTCAGGGGCTGAATACTCCTAAAACGGATATCCGGATTTCGCTCATTATGCAGGCCGTTAATAATATTTACAAAATCTGCCTTTGCCTTATCCTCCAGGCGCCTGGTCAGCGATTTGAATTCAAAGGCAGTATCTTTATTGATAGCCCGTGCCACATAATCCATCTGTGTTCTGACCAGCAACTGGTAATACAATAATGAATCATCTTTTGCATCATCAATCTCCCGAAGAGTGATCTTTCCATTCACAATATTATCAAGGAATGGAAAGTATTGCTGACCACTTTTACTACGGGCCATGGTAGCGATAGTTTTGATAAACACATCATCAGTGATGTTCCGGATAATGGCGCCTAATTTATTACCGGCTGCTGCATAGTCATAGAACTGCCGTGCATATTTTCTTTTGTCCAATGTCCTTACCAGGCTGTCCGCAAAGGGTACATCAGGATTTTGTTGTAAAATGGGAAAGATCCGGTCGGGATGAAGTAAGCAGAGCTTTAGCACCTGCCTGTCTTTGGCGGGCTGGTAACCGCGGTTTTTTTCAAAAACACCAGCATTAATAATATTGGTACCCGCATCGTAAGGTAAAGCATTGACTATATTTTCTATTGATTCGCCTTTTCTTTCGGCCTGCATACAGGCTTCATAAGTAGTAATGATCATTGACAAATTCAAAGGATTGATCTTCCTGTCTCCCACCCCTTTCCAGTTTTGCCTGAAGTACCGAAGAAGTTTCTCCAGCTCTGAGAGGTAGAACACTTTCAGGCGGTGATCGAGAACCGGATCAGTTTCAATATTATATTGCAGCCAGTCCGTTTTTTTCACCAATGACCGGGTAAGCATCAGGTTGATCTCTTCCTTATCGCTGGGAGTGAAGAGTTTATCTTCTTTACCATCAGCTGATAAAATGGTCTTTTGTTCAGCGTCTATAGCGTCATGATTGATTTGCCTGCGAAATTCCGGTTTATAGTTGGATGGTATGGCCAATGTGTCAAAAGCATTCAGACTCTGCCCTCCGGCGGTCAGCATGCAGAGAACAAAAGAAGCACTAATAAGGTATCTGGTTACTGCTATCATAAGGATCGAAGCGTAAAGTTACTAAGCCCAGTTCAAAATCGCTATGCTGTTTTATTGCTGATACAGACGGTTTTATAAACCATAACGCTGTATGGATTCAGTTAAAATTGAACTTTAGACATTACCCATTCTTCCTTACCGATATTAAGTTATCATTAAGTCTGTGTAAACGGGCAAAGCTAAATTTCCCCGCACCGCATTTTCCCTTTAGGTTTGCGCAAACTTTTTCCATCATGGAAACCAAAGCCCGGAAAGTATTGATAGCAGACGATGAACCGGACATTCTTGAAATCCTGAAATATAATCTTTCAAATGAAGGTTACGAAGTCATTACTGCCAAAGACGGTGATGAAGCACTGGAAAAAGCCCGGCGTACCCTTCCTGATCTGGTTGTGCTTGATGTAATGATGCCCAAAAAAACCGGGGTGGAGGTATGCCAGTTGTTAAGGGCGCAGCCAGCTTTCAAAGAAACACTGATTATTTTCCTGACTGCCGTGAACGATGAAGGCACACAAATAAAAGGGCTGGAAACAGGAGCTGATGATTATGTAAGCAAACCGGTAAGCCCAAAAGTTTTTCTTAGCCGGGTAAATGCGCTGTTCCGCCGCCTGAATAAAACAGAAGCCCGGATACTGACCATTGAAAACATGACCATTGATCCGGAACGATTTATTGTGAAAGTGGGCGAAAATGAAATTGTATTGGCAAAAAAAGAATTTGAATTACTCTATTTACTCGCATTAAAGCCTGGCCGTGTATTTCTGCGCAATGAAATACTGAACCAGGTATGGGGCAATGATGTGATTGTTGGCGATCGTACCATCGATGTTCATATCCGCAAGATCCGCCAGAAGTTAGGGGTCGACTGCATCACTACGGTAAAAGGAGTGGGTTATAAATTCGAGCTATAGATTCACTGCCTTCAGCATTAAGCTTTTTTGTTTTAAGCCTTTACGTTTTGTCCTCTGCATTCAGCCTTATCCCTTGTACCTTCGTATCATGTTTTCCACTAAAAACATTTCCCCCCGTCAACTGGCTGCATTTACAGCATTGATACTGGCTATGCCGGTAAGCCTGTTGATCTGGTACCTTACAAAAAAATGGTGGGTGGGTCTTATCTGCTTTGCCATCATTTTTGCGGGCAGTTATCTCCTGGTATCTTTTATGATGGAAAGGTTTATATACAGGAAGATAAAACTCATTTACAAATTCATTTACAAAACCAAAGCCACAAAAAGAGAAGAAACATATTATAAATATGTATTGCCCCAAAAAAGTATCGATGAAGTAAGGGAAGATGTGGAGGCCTGGGCAACTAAAAATGAAGAGGAACTGGAGCTGCTACGCCGTAATGAACAATTCCGTAAAGAATTTTTGCAAAATCTTTCCCATGAATTTAAAACACCGGTATTTGCTATACAAGGGTATGTAGATACTCTGCTTTCTGGTGCCATGACCAATCCTGAAGTGAATAAAAAATTCCTGGAGAAAACAGCTAAAAATGTAGACCGCCTTACTCACCTGCTCAATGACCTTGACGAGATTTCCAAACTGGAAAGAGGTGAACTGGTACTTTACAAACAGAACTTCGTTATTCAGGACCTGGTAAAAGATGTATTTGAAAGCCTTTCAGTAAAAGCAGAAGAACAGAACATTTATTGCAGTATCAAAAAAGGATGTGAATCGCCGCTTACAGTCTTTGCTGATAAAGAAAAGATACGGCAGGTACTTACTAACCTGGTCGAGAACTCTATCAAATACGGCAAACAAAATGGGAGCATTACTGCCAGTATGTATAAAACAGATGGCAAACATATATTAATAGAGATAAGTGATGATGGCATTGGCATCAGCGAAAAACATTTGCCCAGGATTTTTGAACGCTTCTACCGCACAGAAGAAGGCCGGAGTATAGATGTTACCGGCAGCGGTCTTGGCCTGGCTATTTGCAAACACATAATCGAAGCACACGGACAAACCATCCATGTACGCAGCCGGGAAGATGTGGGCACTACGGTTGGATTTACACTGGATGCTAAGAGAGATTAAAATATTAATTTCTTATCATAGTACTTTTAGCCCCGTGTTCGCTGCAATATCCTTCCAATGATAAAACTGAAAGGACTGGTCATCACTCATATCTACAAACAACCCTCCATCAAAACCAGAAAGAGTCACAGAAATTACATCTGTTTCGTCACATTTAAGTGTGGAAAAGCAATCAACATTTAAAAGACTATATGATTATTTAATGATTTGATAACATCATTACCTGAGTCAGTTTTCTTTCTTTGATAACACATTTTATATGACTTTTTTAATTTTCTTAGTAGTAGTATTATTTATACTGGCTATTACCGACTTAGTAGTTGGTGTAAGTAATGATGCAGTAAATTTTTTAAATTCAGCAATAGGCAGCCGGGTAGCTCGTTATAACACAATCATCATCGTAGCAGCAGCTGGTATTATTATAGGTTCTGTATTTTCCAGTGGTATAATGGAAATTGCCCGTAAGGGTGTTTTTCACCCTGAATTTTTCACTCTCAGCGATCTAATGTGGGTTTTCCTGGCTGTAATGATAACAGATATTGTTCTGCTTGATGTTTTTAATACATTGGGATTACCTACCTCAACTACAGTATCCATCATTTTTGAATTATTGGGAGCATCATTAATTACGGGAATACTTATCTCTGTAGAAAAAGATGAACCCGTTTCCACTATGATGAAATACATTAATGCTGAGAGTGTGACGACCATTATCAGCGGCATTTTTTTATCCATTATTATTGCATTTACAGCAGGCATACTGATTCAGTATCTCAGCAGACTGGTCTTCACATTCAATTATGAAGATAACCTGAAAAAATACGGAGCCCTATTTGCAGGTATTGGTATCACCTCCATCATATACTTTCTCTTGATTAAAGGATTGAAGGGCACCACTCTGCTTAGTCCCGGTATAACAAGCTGGGCAATGAATAACACCATCCTGATCTTATCCGTTCTGTTTGCAGCTTGTTTCATTATTAGCTTTTTATTACAAAGATTTGCTTCCATTAATCCTTTAAAAGTAGTGGTACTGATGGGAACCTTTTCACTGGCAATGGCTTTTGCCGGAAATGACCTGGTAAATTTCATCGGGGTACCTATAACAGGTTATCTCGCATTTGAAAACTGGAGACAAAGTGGGATACACGCAGATGAACACTACCAGGGATATCTTGCAAGCAATGATGTTATTGTTCCTAACTATATGCTGCTCATTGCAGGAATCATTATGGCGCTGACACTTTGGCTAAGTGCAAAAGCAAAAAAAGTAACAGAAACGGAGGTAAGCCTTGGCAGCCAACATGAGGGGGAAGAAAGATTTAAACCTAATAATATATCAAGAAGCATTGTAAAAACTTCCATGCGGTTTGGTTCTATTTTTTCCCTGATAGTTCCAAAAACAATAGCTGACAAATACAACCTGAGTTTCGAAAAAAGTAAGATGCGCCAGGCCACCATAATTCATGATAAGCCTGCCTTTGACCTGGTTCGGGCAGCGTCCAACCTCGTAATTGCAAGTATTCTGATTGCCTGGGCTACTTCAATGAAATTACCTTTATCTACTACCTACGTTTCATTTATGGTAGCAATGGGTACTTCGCTGGCAGACAGGGCCTGGGGTAAAGAAACAGCTGTTTACCGGGTAGCGGGTGTATTAAGTGTAATCGGGGGCTGGCTTATTACAGCTATAATTGCTTTTGGTGTATCTGGATTTTTAGCACTTATTCTTTATAAAACAGAAGTACCCGGAGCATTGGTTTTATTATTTATTGCGTCAATATATATTATTACTTCGCACATCAATTTTGCTAAAAAAGAAAAAAACCAGAGAGAGGGAAATAATAAACTGCTTTTTCTGCAGGGTACCGATGCAGACATTCTCCTGCAAAATAAAAAAATGGTCACCGATACCTTAGATGAGATTAACCAGCACTTTAGTACAATCCTCGATGCACTAAATAAAAGCCAGAGTAATATACTGGAAAAAACAAATAAGAAACTGAAAGAGCTGGAAGAATATGGATTTAAACTCAGGGCGCAAAGTATCCGGTATATCAAAAGTCTCAATACTTCAGAATCCAAGCCTGCTGAAATATTGCTTTATAGTACTGACCTGCTTCAGGACATTACAAATTCATCACTAACCTTAAGTGAAGAATGCATGCACTATACGAAAAATCTCCATCGCCAGCCTGATAAGGAATTTGTACTTATCATTAACGAATTGAAGACCAAAATGTTTACTTTCATCTCTACAGTATGCAATGCTGTTTCACAAAACAAACTGACAGAAATAGAAAATATAAAAATTGTACGGGATGATGTTCGCAATTTTATTAACCAGCAGATAGCTCTTCAGGTACAGCACATTCAGCAAAATAAACCTGGTGTAAAGCAGGCTATCCTTCAAACAAGTATTTTATTACAAAGTCGTGATATACTTGCTGTAACATTACGTATTGTGAAAATGTATAAAAAATATATTTAACCTGTTCATTATTTCGTCATAAACCTGGTAGCAATAGCCAGCGGCCGGAAAGTGTATCTCTTTTTTACATGATGCCCCCCGCTTCGTATCAGTATATCCCGGAGTGTTTCCATAGTTCGGATAATATGGGTGCCTTTATTGATCATTACACAATCTGCCAGTGCCGCATGTGCTGCATCAGTAATTTCTGAACGAGTGGCCACGCCTGATTTATTTAGGTTTTCCAATACCTGTGTCGCCCAGATAACAGGCACATGGGCAGCCTCACAGATCCAGAGTATCTCTTCCTGTATTTCGCTCATTCGTTCAAAACCAATTTCTACCGCCAGGTCTCCTCTTGCTATCATTACCCCGATATTTTCTTCCCGCATGCCGCAGAACAGAAGATCAGGAAGGTTTTTTACTGCTTCCGGTGTCTCTATTTTAATGATTAGTGATACCCTCTTGTTTTTTCCCATTGCTTCCTGCAGCTGCAGTATGTCTTTTGTATTTCGCACAAAAGAATATCCTACCATATCTGCATGTTTATTAATGAACGAAAGACATTTTATATCATAATCAGTGAGCGCAGGCATTAGTAATGACGAATCCGGAAAGTTGATACCCTTCTCATTCTTTATAAAAGGCTTCTTTGAAGATATTCTCTGTACTTGTAATTTTACCCGGCCGGGTTCATTCTTTTCTACTCTCGCCTCAATTAATCCGTCATCAAACAGAACAATTTCTCCGGTATTCAATTGTTCGGAAATATCCGGAACAGTACATCCAACTGTCAATTTATCATCAGCTATATTGGCTTCATCAGCCAGGTAAATATGCTGCCCTTCCTCCACCTTTATTTTACCTTTCTCTTTTATTACTGTTCTGATCTTTGGTCCTGCCAAATCCATATAAATTTTACAACTCAGCCCGGTGATCTTTGAGGCCCTTTTAATATGCTGTATCATCCTGAACCAGGTACTTTCATCATCATGGGCGCAATTTATTCGGGCCACATTCATTCCTGATTGCAAAAGGTTTTTTACTTTTCCATAATCATCGGCCAGGCTTTTGTCAAATGTTATCATGATATACGGAACCGCATCGGCTTGTTTCCTTCCAAACAGATCAGCAGCTTTTTTTGCCAATGATTGCTTCCCTGTTTCGTAACTGAAAACATTTTCCGGAATTTCTCTTGTTGGTCCGATTCGTTGCGAAATGGCAAGCAACTGCCCCCTGATATGACTCTCGGAACTAGCCATAGAAGAAAGTCCATAGGCATGCAAACTATCCTGTAATTCTCTGATATCGAGACTACGAAGAGCCAGGTAATGCAGCAGATTAGTGGCACATAATTGATTGGCGGGATGTGCTTTTTCCAGCAGGTAATGAAAATCATTCTCAGTCCGCACCATAAACTCATCAATCTTTTCCAACTCCTCGCCTAGCTTCACCAGTTTCTCGTTCATTTATACCTTCTTTTACACCGAAATAAAAGGTACTGCCTGAAAAAGAACATGATTTACGTTGAGCTAACAAAAATTTAATATAGGAACTAATGCAGCGACACTGGTGATGTGGCAGTAATGCTAAAATCCTCACCGACAAGATGTGCAATCGTCTGCGCCATTTGCTGTAAATATTGTTGCTCATTACTTTTTATTTCTCCGGCTGGCTTTATACCCGGCCCGATTACAGCAAACCATGTTTGAGAAGATCCGCTGATAAATTCACCATGGGCGGTCCAGTTGCTGGCCCTGCTTCCCCTTCCATGATCGGTAGTAATAATAAATGTGGTGTTATCTTTATATCCCGGTGTGGTTTGCACCCAATGCCATAATTCAGCGATCATCCTGTCCACCTGTGAAGCCTGCTGCAGATAGAGATCATATCTTCCTTCATGGGCAAACTCATCCGTTTCTCCTAATCCAAGATATAACACCCGTGGATTATGTTGTTGTAAATACTCTTTTGCTGTTAAGAAAGTAAGTTGATCATAACGGGTGGGCTTTTTATCATACACCACTTCCTGCTGCATCCTATTAATAAGCTGTTGATAAGTTGTTCCTTCTTCCATATTCTCATAACCGCTGTTGACAGGCAGGTTGTTTCTCTTGGTGTTCAATATGTAAGGAAACACATCCCAGGAGGAGAAAGCAGCTACTTTGCCTGCAAAAGAAGGGCGGCTGTCCAGGTATTCCAAAACATTTATATTAGGATTATTTCTTTTTTTATTGGACGAAATATAGATATCAGTATTCCCGGTAAATAACTCGTTATACCCGGGATAAGAAATAGAGTAAAGGTTAGCCACATCCACTTTATTCTGATACCGGCGGTTCCCGAATACTTGTCCTTTTTGTGCTATAACATTCCAGAAAAAGGGCAGCAGTTTTTTTCGTCTTTCTTCCGGGTTTTCTGCCCAATAAAGCATTTTGATTGTAGAAGTATCAGGAGTGTATTTTGATGAGTTGATAAGTGCGGGATCTGCCCCTGTAAATACTTCCTGCCAGCGAAAGCCATCAGTAGTAATGATAAAAAGATTGCCTGCAACAGGTAATGGTGCAGATAAGGCCTCTTTCTTTTCTTGTTCTTTATACACCGGTGGAAATAGCATCACCAGGATGATGCAGGTCCAGATGTTTTTCATATGTAACGGTTTTGCAAAGCAAGCAAAACAGTGTAACCCATATATTACGTACAGGTTACCTTATTGTTATAAAGAAGCCGCCGGTATAGTATTATGGATACCGGGCAATTCATTCACCAGCTTCTCACATAAACCAAAGGATAATGTCATACCGGCTCCACCCAATCCATTTATGATAGTAACACCCTGTTCGGGCTGTAATACAATAGCGGCTTCTCCATTGGTAAGCTTGGGATAAATACCATTCCATGTTTCAATGATTGTATCATCTTTGAAACGGGCAAATCCTTGCAGGTAATCAAGGATCATATTATTGATAACCTGTTTGTCAAAAGGATCGGGAGTTAAACTGTACTCATGAGAATCACCAACTGTTAACTCACCGGCCTGGTTTTGTGAAGTCATTACATGTATTCCCCATTTCAGGTAGTCTGCATATTCGTATTCATATCTCACTTTCAGTTTAGCCAGAGAAGGAGCAACGGCAAAACTTTTATAATGTATCAACGATAAAGAACCACACAAGGCAGGACCAATGCGCCAGCTCTCAGGCTGGGCTGCCAGGCGCATCATTTGCAGTTTGCATTTAGTAAGCGGCAAAGTCCTGTATAGTTCAGGATAAAGAGTCTCAAAATCTGCTCCGCTGCAAACAAAGATCTGATCTGCTTTTAATTCCCTTTTCCCGGAATAAACAGTGGGATGAGCTATTCTCGTTACAGCTTTGTCCCATATAAAATCTACTCCATATTTTTCTTGCAGCCAGTTGGGTATTGCTGCAATAGCCTGGCGTGGATCCACGATCATTTCATCCGGACTCCATAAGGAGCCGATCAGGTTATCTGTTACTACGGCTTCCGATCGCTGCTTTGTTTCAGCAGGTGTTAACAGTTTACAACGGCGATCTCTTGAAATAGTGTCAATGAGCTCATTCATAACTTCCCACTCATCTGGAACATAAGCCATATGCAATGACCCCACTTCATCATACCAGATACCCGCATCCGCACATATTTCTTTCCAGATACTTCGTGATAACATCGCTGTTTCATATAGATTTCCTTCAGGTTGGCCCACCGGCCATACCATACCGAAATTCCGGATGGAAGCTCCGATAGCTTTACTACTTCTGTCAATAACAGTTACTTTATATCCACGAACGGCTAATGAACGGGCTGTCGCCAGGCCAACTATTCCTGCACCAACAACAATTGCTTTTTTATCCATAATTTAAATAAGGATTTACTGGAGGAGAATACTGGTTATATTTTTTTTGAAAATAGGCTGCTGACAATGCCACCAGTATGATACCGGCCACGGATACGATCAATACCATTTTTATAAAAAATGTAGTCCAGGAAATATCGAGGCTGCTGAAGTTCTTTACCAGCAATATCCCATTACTACCCAGGTAACCAAATGAATCTGCTACATAAATAATAAAGCCGGCATTACTCACATATCTGAAACTGGCTATCAGTCTTTCAAACAACATGCAATTAAAAGGAACATAACCCATGTATAAACCAACTCCGGTTAGTGTCATCCACCAGAAAGGCGACAGGTTATCCTCCATAAATAGCAGGCTGCTTATTATAGCAATGAAAAATCCTGCGATAATAACTATATGATTTATCAGCAATGCATGGATGTTCTTTTTAACCAGTACAAGCAAACCCATTAAGATCAGTACCACTAATGATGCCGGTAATTCACTTTGGGTAAATACAGCCGCATTCTTACTGTATCCTAATTCACTCCACATATTAGAAGCAAAATTGCTGCGATAATCCCTGATAACAGTAAGCATCACATACGCTGCAATAAGCAGTACCAGGCCTGGAAAAAATGTTTTAATAAAGTCTTTCCGGCGTTTCTTCGACATTGGTTCCCGTTGTGTACGGAGGATTATGTCTTTTTTATCAGGCGCAGGTGTTTTGTCAAGCAACCAGGTAAACAATACGAGGGGTGGAAAAAACAACAACCCGGTGATCCAGGGCATCCACCATTCACTCACCTGCCACTGCAGCATCACAAATTTGCCCACACTCTGTGTAAACCCCGACGCAAATATGAAACTGGCAGATAATACTGCTCCCAAAAACTCAGTGGTTCGTCTGCCTTCAAGATAACTGAAAACCAACCCATAAATAACTCCCAGTGGAAATCCATTAATGAGAAGAAAAATAATATTATATGGTGCAGGAAAAAGCGCAAAGAATAATAAAGCAATCCAGCCGATCGCAATCAGTTTTAAAATTGCCGGTGCTCTTTTTTCATTGTTCATTGCACCAATAAAACTGATACCAAAAAACTTACTGGCAGTGTATCCTATAGTTTGTGCTATCACCAGCCAGATTTTGTAATCAACGCCCCATAGCTCTTGTTCCTTAAAATCAGCTGCCGTAAAAGGTTTACGAAAAGCATACATACAGGTGTAGACACAAAAGGCCGAAAGGGCCGCCAGCAAGGTGGTTTTCCACTCCTTTTTCCGAAAAAGATGTAGTGGCGGCATTTACTGAAGAATGGCGGGCAATTCACTGAGATGATGTAATATATGGGTCGGATTCAGTTCTTCGAGATCAGCCTGTGCAAAGGCTCCTGTAGTAACGCCTATTACATATTTACAACCAGCATTTTTCCCTTCCTCAATGTCAACAGCTGTATCTCCTATTTTAATCACTTCTCCCGCATCACTTACCCCGGCTCTTTTCATCAGTTCACTGATCATATAAACATAAGGCCTTCCTTTCTCTACTTCATTGCTTCCTATATAATCATCCACTAAGCCTTTGTCTTTCCATGCAAACCGGTTCACAATCGCATCCGCAATCTCCCTGGAAAATCCTGTATTAAGTGCTATACGTATCCCTTTTTCTTTCAGTGCTAAAAATGCTTCCTCTGCTCCGGGCATTGGCATCACCTCAGGGTCATACTCATAAAAATCGATCATCTCACTTTCAAAATCAGCATGTATTTCTTCAATCAGTTCCGCATCCGGATCTATTTCCAGTTTCTCCAGCATCATTTGAATAGCCAGTGGCTTATGATACCCCATTAAAGGAATTGTTTCTTCCTCAGTAATCTCCATACCATGAGCAGCAAAGGCATTTTTAAAAGCATTTGCTACAAAATTTTTATCTGTTACAGTTGTTCCTGCTATATCGAAAACGGCAAGTCTGATTGACATATAATTATATTTAAGGAAAGGTAGAGTGAAGGAACAGCAACACTGTTAAGCCAGCATGAACAAAATTTTAAATCTGTGCTTCAAGATGATGTACCATCATTACCCGGTATTTTTCAAGGGAAGGCAATGGTTGTGCTGTTAATTTAGCTGCATCATCCCAGCGGCGTACCTGAATATGTAAGGCCAATAATGGATTTACTTCAAATGCTTCCGCTTCTGCAGCTGTCATAACCCCTCCCTGGAATTCCAGTGTTTTTTTACTGGCTGGCGAAAGTTGATCATAGTATTCCGGGTATCGGTAAGTAAGGTATCGTTTGGCCTGCACATGGTTTTCTACCAGGCTGGCAATAGTTTCAGAAAAACCTTTACTACGTAAAAAGTCAGCTCCCATTTTCTCATGATCCACAACACCATAACCGTCCATTTGTTTTGTGTCCGTTATATGCTCACACAAATGGCCTATATCATGAAAAAAAGCTCCCAGGATCACTTCTTCATCATATCCTTCCTTTTCAGCAAGCTCTGCCGACTGGCACATATGTTCTAGTTGCGATACCGGCTCACCAATATAATTCTCACTTCCATATTGCCGGTAAAGTTCAATAACAAATTCAGCTGTTATTTCAGGGTTTCTCTTTGTTGTTTGCTTCATTGTCGCATACGATATTTCTATATTTTTTACTTAGAGCCTAATACAAGCGCCTGCATAACTGGGTGTGTAGGTTTAAATTCTTTTCCGAGTATTAAAGCGATGGTAGCAGCTATCTGGCCCTGGAATGCCTGCATCTTTTCTTTACTTTCCCCTGTTGCTTTTACAGATGGACCAATGGCTGCCATCCACATTTCACTAGCTTCTGATATTTTACTCCCATGTTGTTTCCAATTTCCTTCAATTGCCAATCCTCTGCCATGATCCGTAGTAATGATAAGTGTGGTCTTATCCTTATAGCCAGGTGTAGATTGAATATATTCCCATATCATTCTTATCCAGGCATCTGCTTTTTGAGCCGCATCCAGGTAATAATCATATTTACCTGCATGGGCAAATTCATCTGTGTCACCCAGTCCAAAAAAAATGAGTTTGGGTTTATTGGCTTTCATGTATTCAAAAGCAATATTAAAAGTAGCCGCATCCAGTCTTTCACCTCCGTGAAAAAGATCAGGCATCTCATGCTGAAGTTTATTAAGCATTTTCTGTTTTTCCGTTAATTGGCCATTCAAATCTCTGAATCCGTCATTTACAAATAAACCTGAACGGGCTTCATTAAAAATGGAAGAAAATACATCCCATGAGCCGAACACGGCTATTCTGCCTTTGAATTCGGCCATTTTATTCAGATATTCAAATACATTTTCATTTGGATTAGGGATTTTCTTGTTCGAATTAACTGCTGTGTCCGGGTATCCGGTAAAAATTTCATTATAACCCGGGTAAGAAAACCAGTAAGGATTGGCATTATTGAAATAATTACCATAATTCCTGTTACCGAGCAATACTCCCTTTTTGGAAATCTCAGTCCAGAAAAAAGGCATCAGCAACATTCTTCTTTCTGCCACATCAGGCAGCCAGAATTTTTTTTGTATGTATTTATAACTATAGTCAGCTGTTGTATCAAAGCTTAGCAAACTGTCTGCTCCCTGAAAAACTTCCTGCCATCTCAAACCATCCATTGTTACCACAACAATATTCTCTGATTTTTTACCCTGCGTAAATGCAGAAAGTACTGAACAACTCACTAATAATAACGATAAAACTCTTTTCATAATTTTTTTTATTATTTGTTTGCAACAGAAATATATGGTCCAAAAGTTTTTTTGATCATGATACCGGGTCGTGAATCATCCAGAACTATTATATAATAAGATGCACCGCCGGGTAATACCCTGACAAGGATATGTCCCTGCTGGCTTTTGTACGAACGATCGATCAGCGGACCAATAACTAGTTTATTGGCTTCAAGCATATTCGTAGCAAAGAGATCTCTTTGCCCGCTGACAATATGCTGATTCATAATTCTTAAAAGTACTTCGTGCCCGGGATGGTCGGCTGACCATGTCTGGCCGATCCATACCGCGGGTCTTAAAGTTTTTATCATAAACTCATTCACGGCATCACGGTTGCCATGATGATCCATAGTAGCTACATCCACTTTTCCAACTGCCCTCGCAATTGGTGTCCCGACATCCCTGAGGGGATTATCTCCTGTAAATATATTTCCAGGATTATCACCTCCGGTGTAATAAGTAAAGGACCCGTAGTTGATTGTAAGCGCAAGGCTCAGGCTATTTTCATCAGGCCATGTTTTACGATCATCCATATCTGGTTCAGGAAAATGAGATATAACAGATGAATCTTTCCCGGTCCATATCCATTGGTTGGCTTTAACATTTCTAACAAAAAATCCGGGAAAAGAAACAGTATCGTTCAATAGTATAATTTGTCTCTTACTTCCGGCTGCCAGTGATACGACCCGCATTCCTTTTTGTCGCTTCTCATTAATAAAAGCAAAATAGTTTCTCATTGTATTTCCAAACTCAATCTCTCCCCCTCCATAGTTATTTGCAAATTTTTTTATATCATACGGATAATTATACAAAGGAAATCCACGGTCAATCAATTTTCCTATGGCTAAAACATCTCCGATGCCAGTTATACCTGTTCGCAGAAAATTACCGGAAGTGGAAACCGGTGCATCGGGATACCAGGCACCAAAATGATCATCATGAAAATGAGTGATCAGTGCATAGTCAATACTATTCTTGTTGTTTTCCGGCGAAACCTGTTTTATGTAGCTTACAATCCATTCGTAGGGCTTCCTTGAAGAATCCGGAGTAATAGTAGCATTTCTTTTTGTAAAAGTCCTGTCGTCAAGAGGAGATAGTTCTCCGGCATCTATCAGCAATGTGGTACCATCCGGAAAGATGCAATAGGCAGTATTACCTCTTCCGGTATTAATATGATGTATATCAAGAAAGCCTTTCTCCCAGGGTTTCAATATCTTCTCTGTATCTGTTGATTGAGAAAAAAATTGTATTGAATACAAAAGGAGGGTATATAATAAAAAGCTGCCTTTGCTCATTAGTGGTAAGTTTTTTTAAAAAGGGCGAAACCTAGAAAAGTCCCGCCTTTGTTTACGCTTACTGATGCTCTGCTTGCATGAGAAAACTGCTGCTATTTGCTATTTTATACTGCCGTCTTATTGGGCAATCCAAGGCCTTGTATTCAGGTCGTCTACACCCTGCCGCTGTACTGCCGCTTCCCTGTTAGCCCCGTTTAATGATTGCTCTGACAAAGGATAAATATATCTAACAGGTACTTTGTTATTGTTTAGATTAGCTGGTCCCGGAACAATTACAGGCATTCCTGTTCTTCTCCAGTCAAACCAGGCTTCAAGCCCGTTAAAGTATAAAGCGATCCATTTTTGCAAAGCGATCTTAGCCAATCTTTCTTCGTTAGTGCCGGCATATTCAACATCTGCCTGGGTAAGATAACCTGCAGGCATTGATATATTGAGGTTATATGCAGCCGGCACTACTGATTGCCAGTAGGCAAAGTTTGCATTAATACCATTGGTGTAATATACAGCTGCATCACCACTGCTGATCATTCCTTTCTGGCGGGCTTCTGCCAAAATGAATTGTAACTCAGCATAGGTCATCAGCAATGCCCTTGGCGCATCAGCCGCAGGAGGTGCCTGGCCAGCATCATTACAAACAAGACAGGCAAACGTATAACCTACTCTTGATACACCCTGCACACCACCATTAAATGCCAGTGCATCCACATCGCTAAGACCATTGGGCACCCCTTGTATTACGGGTGTACCTGCGGCAACAGATGCCTGGGTAGGTCTTCCGAAAACTTTTAACCTTGGATCACCTAACGCAGACAAACGATCAGTCAGTGTTTTACTAACCCTGAACTCATCAAAAGAACCTACCCTGCTTCCATATAATGGCCATTGGTTTGGAGCTGCTGATAAATACTTTAACTCTGCATTATCTCCATTACCGGTGAAAACAGGATTGCTGACAGGATCAGCTATAATGGCCTGCATCTCGGTATTCACATTTTTCTTTTTGGACAGGCGCATCAGGTAACGGAGACGAAGTGAATTAGCCAGCTTCCTCCATTTTACAAGTGAAGCAGCTCCGCCACCATAGATAATATCGCCGCTGAAAGTTCCATTTGCAGTAGCCAGTACTTCATTAGCTTTTTTCAGATCAGCAAGTATCCCGGTATAAATATCTTCCTGCTTATCATACACAGGCTGATAGATTCCATCGGTCTTGGCTTTTCCCGCTTCAGAATAAGGCACATCACCATACGCATCTGTAACGAGGGAGAACATCCATGATTTGAGAATCAGCGCTACACCATAATAAGGATTCGCCTGGTTACCATCAACAGCGGTAAAAATATTTTGCAGGTTGCGGTAATTACCATACACATTGCTCCACAGGCCATTTTGTTCATTCCAGCCATACCTGTCTTCATTTACAAACTGTATTTTGGCATGATGCTGAACAACGATATTACCAATACCCCATGCTTCACTTACTTGCCTGTCCAGCGTACTTTTCAATATACCACTTAAAAGCAAATCAGGTGTTACACTGGTAGGATTATTCAGGTTTGTATTAGTATCTGCAAAATCCTTTGTACATCCGGCAATAAGCACAAAAGCAAATACCGGTACTATTATTTTTGACAGTTTCATTGATTGTGTTTTTTAAATGAAAGATTAGAGTTTGAAACTGAGATTTACACCATAACTGCGGGTAGAAGGTAAACTCATGTATTCAATACCGGGCAGCGCTGTACCACCGGTGTAAGACATTGTTTCAGGATCTATATGAGGCACCTTATCCCAAAGGAACAGGTTACGACCCACCAGGCTGATAGTAACTCCTCTTACCGGCAGCTTACCAAACAGTTTATCAGGTATGGTATATCCAATCTGCAGTTCCCGGAGTTTGATGAATGAAGCATCATACATGACTCCTTCAGCAATACTCCGGCCACCAGTCCATGCTGTATGCCATTCACGAGCGGTTACTTTTTTATTATTAGGACTGAAACTTCCATCAGTATTTTGAACAACACCCTGCCCTATCACTCCATTTCCTTCCAGTGAAAGATCATATCCGTTGGCACGGCCTTCCAGTGTTTCAGTGATAATGCCACCTTCACGACCCACTGTTTGAGTTTCAGAATATAATTCACCACCCTGGCGGATATCAAAAAGAAAACTCAGTCGGATTCCTTTATAATTTACACTGTTGCCAATTCCCATCAACCAGTCAGGATTATAATTTCCAAGTTTTATGCGTTCAGTAGTTCTGATTGGGCGGCCGTTTGAGCCAAATACCATCTGTCCGTTATACTTACCGGAAGCATCATAGTACTTACCGGATGGATCATTACTCTGTACTCTTGCAAAACCAATTCCATATAAATCTCCCATTCTTTCACCTACTCTTGCTTCCACACTTACCCGGCGGCTGGCCATTACATAATTCATTAACCCATCACTCAGTTCAAGCACTTCACTTCTGTTGGCAGAGAAATTTACAAATGCATCCCAGACAAAACTTCTTTTCTTAACCGGTGAACCAGTGAGCATAACCTCAATACCATTATTTTTTATTAAACCGGCATTGATCTTACGGGTATCGTACCCGCTGGTACCAGACAATGGGATGTTTAGTATCTGGTTTTTAGTACGGCTCTGGTAATATGTTATATCAATACCAAGACGACTATTGAATAACCTTACATCAGCCCCAAACTCATAGGCAGAACTGATTTCAGGTTTCAGGTTTAGATTAGCAAGACTGTTTGTTTCCCCATAGATTTGATAAGCTCCAAATGGTTCACTCCGGTTATAGGTTTGGGTAAAGGCAAACGGATCGGTATCATTACCCACTTGTGCAAGGCTGGCTCTAAGTTTAAAGAAGCTGATTGCTTTTGGCATTTTTATAATATCACTCATAATAGCACTGAGCGCAACAGAAGAATAGAAATAAGAATTTTCCTCACTTCCAAAAGCCTTCAGGTTTTCAGGAAGTGTAAGGGCACTACTCCAGTCATTTCTGCCTGTAAAATCCAGGAATAATTTATTCTTATAAGATACTCCTGCTGTACCATACAAGCTGTTAATTCTTTTCGCCACATTGCTTTGTTCCACTACTAATGCGATACGGGAATTGTTCAGGCTGTAAATACCAGGTATATTCAGTTGGCCTGCTACATCTTCTTTAAAACGGGAAGTTTGACGCATCTGGTTGCCACCAAACGTTGCGCTGACAGCAAAGTCATCATTAATATTCTTATTTCCTGAAAAAAGAAAATCAGTATTTCGTTCTTCATTCACAATAGCTGTCTCTCTGTATTGACCAAAGGGAAAACGCTGTGTACTGAATCCACGGCGATACTCACGGCGTTCATTACTCCAGTCAGTAGCAGTTCGAACCTGTAAATTCAGCCACTTGGTGAATTCATACCGGAGAATAATATTGCCAATGATGCGGTCATAATATTGGCCGTTGGTATTTTCTAATACGGTTAGGTACGGATTATCATGATAATTATAATTCCAGCTGTATTGTTTTTGATTCTCAAGCCCCGGCTGCCATAATCTTTTCATATCACTTACCTTAACGGAGGCTGGTAACCAACAGTTGAAAAGATACATGATACTTTCTGTTCCGTAGCTTATTGAAGGACGATTGTCACTTTCACTCTTTATATATGATACAAATGCCTTTGCTGATAACCGGCTGGTCAGGTTATATCCGCCGGAAACAGAAATGGTATTTCTCGTAAGATCAGTATTGGGTACAATACCTTTCTGATCTATATTAGTGTAACTGAGACGAAAATCCCCATCCTTGTTACCTCCTACCAGTGCTACATTGTTGGTGAATGTATTGCCGGTCTGCAAAAAATTCTTCAGATTGTCTTTATCGGCCACCCACGGAGTAGAAGTAATTATACTGCCCGCTGGAGCATTCATATCGCCACCTGTAAAAGGTATTACCTGCCCGTTCAATGTTCTCGGTGAATTATATTGCGGATAACTCTGACCGTTAAATGCAGGTCCCCAGCCTTCATCTGTTCCGTCAGCTAATCCGCTTCCTGCGCCATTTACAAAAGCAAAAGCTCCACCGCTACCATTGCCCTGGCCATAAACAGTTTGATACTCGGGTAATTTTAAGGCGGTTTCAAAAGTGAGATTACTGTTCACTTCCACACCGATACCTTTTTGTTTTTTTCCACTCTTTGTTTTTATCAGGATCACACCGTTAGCAGCTCTTGATCCGTATAATGCGGAGGCTGCCGGTCCTTTCAGCACACTCATGCTTTCAATATCATCAGGATTGATAAAGCTGGCGCCATTACCAAAATCTACTTCCAGGTTTCCACGGCCGGATGCACCAGTAATAGAATTACTTACCGGTACACCATCGATTACATATAAAGGTTGATTCTTATTCAGATCAACTGATCTTTCGCCCCGTATGGAAACCCGGGCAGAACCCCCCACCCCGGAAGGGCTGCCAACTACTGTAACACCGGCTACTTTTCCGGCCAACTGGTTCACCACATTTGTTTCCCTTGCAATGGTTAGATCATCACCTTTAATTTCCTGGATGGCATATCCTAATCTTTTTTTCTCTTTCCTGATACCAAGGGCAGTAACCACCACTTCACTCAGATCACGGGACTCAGGTTGCAGCGTTATGGAGGAAGCTCCGGAAGCTTTAACCTCCGCACTGGTAAATCCGATATTGCTTATCAATAATATATCATCCTCATTTGCTTCAATGTTAAAAAATCCTTCCGGATCTGTTGTGGTGATTTTACCACTACTCTTTACAATGATAGTAGCACCGGCAAGGGGTTGCATATTTTCACCGGATAATATTTTTCCTTTTACGGCCCGCTGCGCCATTGCAAACAATGACACCGTAAAAAGGAGAATCAAAAAAAGGGTTTTTTTAATTGCGGAATTAACGAATGCTGCCATAAGAAGTTATTTTGTTACGATTTCAAAAGATGAGACAGCAAATGTCTGATGCCAATGTGACGGCAACTTTAAGCAGGTATGAATGAACTATTATTGAAAAATAAATAAATCAATATCATTAATGTCCATAACATTTCAGTAATATTATAAGCGTAGGCAATCCTGTTTACAGGCATATATTAACAGGATTCATACAATCCTTCTGCAGTATCAGCATTCTTTCTGACGGGTAATAATTTCATCACATACTGATTACAATTTCTTAAATCATTCTTCGCATTCAGGTAATAACTCTTTACGTATTTTATAAAACCTCTGTACACATTGAAAAAAAGAAATCTTGACGTTGCCGTCATTTCAGATCTGCATCTTGGCACCTATGGCTGCCATGCAAAAGAAATTATCAATTACCTGCAAAGTATTTCGCCCCGTCTTCTAGTTCTGAATGGCGATATAATTGATGGATGGCAGTTCAGCAAACGGTACTTCCCCCCATCACACCTACAGGTAATAAAAGAGATCATGAATCTTCTTGATAATGGCACAAGAGTAGTATACATCACGGGCAATCATGATGAGATGCTTCGCCGCTACAGCGGCATTCAGCTAAGCAATTTTCAGTTGGCAGACAAACTGGTAGTGGAGATCAACGGAAAAATGACATGGATATTCCACGGTGATGTATTTGACAACACCACCAAAGGCAGCGCCAAGATCATTGCCAAGCTGGGAGGGTTTGGTTATGACTGGCTGATACTCTGCAACCGGTTTATCAACTGGTGGCTGAAAAAATTGGGCCGGCCAAAAATGAGTTTCAGCAAGAAAATAAAAAACAGTGTAAAGAAAGCCGTGAGCTGGATCGCAGATTTTGAACAAACAGCAGCAGAACTGGCCATTGAAAAAGGATATGATTATGTTATCTGCGGTCATATACACCAGCCGCAAAAGAAATTAATAGAAACAAAAAATGGGGCTGTAACCTATTTAAATAGCGGCGACTGGATCGAAAACCTCACTTCGCTTGAGTTCGCAAATAATGAATGGACTATCTATCACTATGATGAAAAAGAATTTGCAGGGGCCAATGTGATACCAATGAATAAAAAGATTCCGGCCCTGAGTGTGGTTACAGATGAGATCGGTCTCTTTATTAATTCGCTTCAGTAATAAAATACAAAATGAAAATACTCTATGCAGTCCAGGCTACCGGTAATGGGCATATCAGCCGGGCAATGACCTTACTCCCGTACTTGCAGGAATATGGAATGGTTGACATTTTTCTAAGCGGAGATAACAGTAATCTTCAACTGGATGCCCCGGTAAAATACCGCAGCAAAGGCATCAGCCTTTATTATAATTGTAAAGGCGGGCTTGATTACTGGCAGATGATTAAGAAAATCCAACCATTAAGAGTAAAACAAGAGATCCGGGATCTGCCGGTAGAAAAATATGATCTCATTCTGAATGACTTTGATTACATCACATCAGCAGCCTGTGCCCGAAAAAAGATACCCTCTGTTCATTTTGGCCACCAGGCAAGCTTCCAGTCGCCGCATACTCCCCGGCCCGGTAAAAGGAGTATTACCGGTGAGTACCTGCTTAAACAATACATAAAAGCAACATATCATACAGGGCTGCATTTTGAAAGTTATGATGACTTTATATTTGGCCCGGTTATAAAAAATGAAATACTGTCTGCAGAACCATCAAGTGGTAATCATATTACTGTTTACCTTCCTTCTTACTGCGAACCACAGCTGAAATCAATTTTTCAGACTTTCCCTGGTATTCAGTTTGAAATTTTCTCAAAAGAAACAAAGGCATTAAGAAAAGAAAAAAATATAAGCTTTATTCCAGTTGACAAATCACTCTTTAATAAAAGCCTTATTTCCTGCACCGGTATTATCTGCGGTGCCGGCTTTGAAACTCCTGCCGAAGCATTACAGCTTGGCAAAAAGATAATGGCCATCCCCATTGTGGGACAATATGAGCAGGAATGTAATAGTGCCGCCCTTGCAAAACTGGGTGTTACCTGCCTGCCAACAATTGATAAAAATTTCGCTTCCCATTTGAATAACTGGATGGAAAGTTCATTTGTTATTAAAAAAGACTATTCTAATAGTATCGGCCAATCCCTTGACTATGTCTTTTCCCTTCCCCTTTCACACCAGGAAGAAGAAATACTGGTGAAAGAAATTTATTAACCTTAAGTCTGCAGAATAAAAAACCACCCTGTACAAAACGTACCAGGGTGGCAACTGCATGAGAATTTTCCACCGGCGATCCTTACTAACGCCATTTGTAACCGGACTAAGAACTGCTGTAAAATTTATCCTTCATTATTACCGGGTTATTATGGCAGCATTAATTAATAATTATTAATAAAAAGATCAATTAAGGGTAATTATTGAGAAATGAAAAATTTAATATTACCTTATTGTTAAGTTTTTGTAGCTTTATACAGAAGCCTGTATGAAAACAAAGCTTTATATATTATCAATCTTGTTGTCTGCCTGCCTGGCATCATCATCCCATGCCCGGCAGACGGAATCTTCTATCAGTTTCGATTTTTATGGGGAACCGGTAACCCTCCCCTTCAATCAGTCCCTATTTGTCGACTTTACTGCTCCCTTATCCGAAAGATCATTACAGGAATATTACCAGGCTATCAGGTCTAAAGATTACAGTCCAGTAATTACCGCATTGAAGGAGTATAAAGAACTGTTCCGGCTGGATGACTGGCTCTATTACCAGCTGATCCGGAAAACGGCCCAGCATATTAGTCCCAAAGCTGATAATTATCACCGCTATACATTATATAAATGGTTTCTGCTCACCAGTTCAGGATATGATGCGATACTGAGTATAAAAGCCGACAGGATATTATTTTATGTACAAACAGATGAGAACATCTATAATATACCAGGCCGCCTGCGTAATGGCAAACAGTATATATGCCTGAACTATCATGACTACGGTTTTATCAATTTTGAAAAAGAAGTTTTTACGGAAGTGATAATGCC
The DNA here is from genome assembly GCA_029558715.1 of Bacteroidota bacterium. Lineage (GTDB taxonomy): Bacteria > Bacteroidota > Bacteroidia > Chitinophagales > Chitinophagaceae > JJ008. The sequence goes on from JAKQEA010000060.1 coordinate 28,169, forward strand.
AGTACCTGGGGCCGTTAAAGGGTTTTCCTACAAAGTGACACACCTGCCCGATTTTAAAAAAGAAGATTACCAGGAAAAAGAGATCAGCTTTAACTATAACGAACTGGATTATCATTTCAAACTAAGGCTGAACCCGCAGATAAAAACAATTTTTGCCAACTACCCGGTGGTGGACTATGAATCTTACTTTAATATTCCACTGAGTAAGGAAACCTATAGCTCGCTGATCCCCGAGCTGAAAAAACATGTCAAAAGAATGAATCAAAAAAGCGGTATCGATTTCCTGATGCGTTTCACCCGTTATGCTTTTTTGTTTGAACCTGACAGCCGGCAGTTTGGTAATGAAAAAAGACTGAGCCCGGAACAAACACTGCTGTATGAGCAAAGTGATTGTGATGACCGGGCGGCCTTGTTCTTTTGCCTGGTGAAGGAAATCTATAACCTGCCGATGATCGTTCTGGCATTTCCCGAGCATGTAACAATTGCCGTAAAATTTGACAAACCAGTCGGCACCTCCGTTATTTATAATGGACAAAAATATTCTGTTTGTGAACCTACACCTCAAAAACAGGATTTGAGATTGGGCCAATTATCCCCCAACCTAAACAAGGCAACCTATGAAGTAGCTTACGCCTATACCCCCCGCAATTAATGCCGTTTACTGGCTTACTGCTACCGGTTCTTTTGCATCTTTCTGAAGCTTATCTAGCAACTCTTTCGATTCACTACTCATCCTGGTAAAATACTTCACTCCTGTTTTAATAAACGAAAGTGTTTGACAGTCATCGATACGGGAAAAATAAGTTACATACACTGCACCCTTTTCCCCATAGAAATATATCTTTCCCTGCGAGGTACAGGTATCCTTGCTCTTTATTACTTTGCCATTTACATCAGCAGCGATTACAGATAGTGATTCTTTGTTTTTCAATTTTACCATATTAAAAAAACGTGGATTACCCGGTGTATGGTAATACATAATAACGGCACTGTCGCAACTGGCCATTTCAGGTAACATGTTCTTTTTTGCATTATCCTTACATGCCACCGTAAGCAGTAAAATAACTATCGTGGCAAAAAGAAATAATCTGTTCATAAATAACTTGTTTTACATCTCAAATTTCAGTAAAAAAAACGTCCTGATAATTCAGGACGTCTTCAGTTATTCTGTATATAAATATTAATAGGCTTTATTCTGTGGATCCCAGTTTGTCCAGGTAGCTGTCCAATCTGTAGTTCCCATAGCACCACGATAAGTAGTAGCAGTAAAGAAAGCATTCATACCCGTGAAACTGGTACCGCTTAATGCAGGTGAACCGGTCGCAGGTAAAAAGTTAGGTGTTGTGGAATAAAAAGGACTTGTTAACTGAGCTGCTGCTGATGTAGCCAGGGTAATACAACCTTCACTTTCTGCCTTTGCCTGAATCTGTGCTGCGGTGGCAATAGCGGTATTACCGGAGCGGTAAACATTAGCACTGGCATGAACCAGGTTATTCTTGAATTCCGAAATATTATTCACATAGTAATCATTCAGTGTGCCATCAGATTCCATAGAGAAGCCTGCATCAGGATGTCCGATCAGGATAGAGTTGCGAAGAACAAACTGTGTTCTTCTTCTCCAACGGTTTGAATAATTATGATTGGCTGCAGTGCCGGCCGCATCATTTGGTCCTACAAAAGTAAAATTGCTTAATTGTGGTTTTGTAACAGGTGTTGCGTTAGTTCCGCTACCATCATTGTCACACTCAATACCATTTCCGGCATCACCGGCATCCACAAAATCAGGCTTCCGCATAGAGATACCAAATTGTATCTTTCCGCTATAACCAAAGTCAAAATCAAAATCATCATCAGCTGTAGCAAATGCAACCAGGTTTTTGGCATTTACGGTACCACCAAAGAATTCAAATGCATCATCATTTCCAAAAGACACCTGTACATTCTCGATAATAGTACCTGAACCAACACCACCACAGGTCAGTCCATTTATTTCAGATCCTGGCTCGGCAGCTATGCCTGCAAATTCAATGCGTACAAAACGCAGAATACCACTTTCATCCAGCGGATCTGTACCACCATACTGGCGGCCTACACCACCTTCAATAGTGGGTGCCGGGTCAAGCGGACGATTGGTTGGCGCTTTACCTAATAAGATGATACCGCCCCAGTCACCGGGTGCTCTTGATCCAACAGCCTTTCCGCTGGTGAATACAATCGGGTTATCTTTTGTTCCGGAAGCGATCAGTTTGGCACCTCTTTCAATGATCAAAGCACCTTTTTCAGTGATATCACTCTGAATAACACAACCAGCTTCAAAAGTAATAGTGGCGCCTTCCGTTACGTATACATATCCTTTCAATACCCACTTCCCTTTTGCATAAAACTTGCTGGAGGAAATAACCCCGCTGATAACATTACTGGTAGGGTCAGGCGCAGGAGTAATAACCTCTCCTTCATCAAAATTCACCTTCACACAAGAGGGTGTACTGATAAGCGCCATAAAAGCCAGTGCACCGAAAAGAATCTTCTTCATATAATTTTTGTTTTGTGTTTTTGTTTTAGTTATTTATAGTAGGTTTATTTTTTTCCAACATTGAAATCATAGGTGAAACCAATGGAGATGGTTGAACCCGGTGTATAGGAGTAGAACAATCTGTCGTTACCACCGCTGTATGCTTTTTTGCTGTCCACATTTTCATAGAAATAATAAGCGGGGTTCAGGATATCTGCCCAGGTCAATTTCAACTCACCCCTGTCTTTGAATATTTTTTTGGCTATCTGGAGATCTACCTGGTCACGGGGCCTTTCATATACGTCCGGGAAACCTAAGTCATCTATTCCAACCAGCGCCAGCCGCTGACCGATCCTGTTGTACAGTAACGAACCATTCCATCCACCCTTCTTACTGTTATACTGTAACCCAACATTAGCCAGGTAAGGAGACTGTCCCTGTAAAGGACGATTAGAGGTAGTAGCACTGCCGGTTCCTGAGGTAGAAGCCAGTGTGACCTTTGAATAGATATAGGTAAGGTTGATAAAAGCGCTGAAGTTCTCCAATGATTTATCCAGGAAATCAAGGTTTTTTCTCACTTCAAATTCGGCGCCGATTGAATAAGCCTTATCGGCATTGGTATACTCATAGTTACGTCTGTCCAGTACACTCGAAGGATTCAAACGTAATTCAATCGGGTCATCAAAATTTTTGTAAAAAGCGCCAATGGTGATTGCTTCACCACCTTTGGGGTAAAACTCATATCGAACATCTCCGTTGAGAATGGAAGACCTTTTCAGATCCGGGTTTCCGTTTACTGCATAGTTCACTTCGTAATCAAAGAAAGAGAAAGGTGCGATCTCTCTGAATTCCGGCCTTGCAACTGTGCGGCTACCTGCTACCCGTATACTGTGTTTATTATTGGGAGAAAGTGTAAAGTTGAAAGAAGGAAGCACATCCCATTTTTCTGTATTTACTACTATTCTTTTAGCAGTAACATCTCTTGTGGTAAGAAACTGCTGGAAGTTTTCCACTCTTACACCCCATACCAGGCGTACCTGCTCTCCAAACTTATTATCAAACATGCCATACATACCATTCAGTACAGACACACCAAAATATTTATCCTGGTTATTGGTGAAATCGAGGATCTTGAATCCATCCAATGCTATATTGTCTTGGGCAAATATCTGGTTGTAAGGAAGCAGGTTCTTGGTTGCGTCAAACTGCGACACATTCGCCGGCTCATAGCGGAAGATGCGGCTGCGGAAATCACGGATACGGATTAATGTTGACCCGCCGGCCTTGAATGTTTGCTTTTGCTTATTGAAAACAAATGGAATAGTCAGGCTTCCGGTAGCACCATAGCTATAATCTTTCAGGTCGCTGAAAAAGCGACGGGTATCGTCATCGTTAAATTCAAAAGGATCATTGGTTCCTTTTCCACGGAAATAAGCCGATGTGCGCAAATCTGGCTGCGACTTCCAGTTATAAGCAAAATTGCCATTCCACATCAGTTTGATACCGCTAGTGGTCAGTTGGTGGTTACCTTCAATCTGGCCGCTGTATAATGAACGCTGGTTCAATACAGAAGAACGGAAATTAATATCCTGGAGACGGTCATTACTAACACCACCACGGGTATAATAATTATCTTCAAACAGCTGGTTAAATAGATTCTTGAAAGAAATCTTATGCCTTCCTTTTACATAAGAGATATTGGCAAGAGCACCAACATTTACACTATACCTGTTCTGTTCATCAAATAACTGCACCAGTACATCCCCATCATCTTCATGTAATCTTCTTTCCACATCATATTTCAGCATGCTGTTACGGTACTGTACAGATAAAATATTACCCAACGAACCGCCATTTTTAAACTTCTTACTGCTTCCCCATGTCAGGCTATACGTTTGAGTGGGTAGCGCTGTAGTGTTTTTCTCACTATATACATCATTATTAAACAGCTTGCTGTATTCAATCTGCTGCTGAATACCGGTAGTAGTACCTCCCAGAGCCCTGTAAGCCTGTGCTGAAGTGGGAAAACCTTTGGGCAATCCCCTTGTTCTGTCATCAAAACCTAGCCAGTCATTTGCATTCCTTTCATTGCTGATAAAATCCTGGAACACGGATTGAGTATTGAAGCCCCAGCTTACGCCTACACTAAGCAGATCCCTGGTGGGCACGTCTTTAGTATTTATTTGTATCAACCCGCCTGCGAATTCACCCGGCAGTTCTGGAGTAGCTGTTTTATTAATGATAATATTATCTATAAGTGTGGAAGGGATCACATCAAAAGAGAAGGCTTTTTTATCAGGCTCTGTACTTGGCAACTGCGCATTGTTGATCAAAGCAGAGTTATACCGGTCACTTAAGCCACGGACTATTACAAATTTGTTATCCTGTATACTGGCACCGCTTACTCTTTTTAATACTTCCCCTGTATTCTTATCAGGTGTACGGCGGATAAAGTCTGCAGCAAGGCCACTGGAAAGAGCTGTATTACTTCTTTGAAAAGTCAGAAGAGCAGTCGTATTCTCCTGCCTTCTGGATGATGTTCTGATAGTCACTCCTTCCAGACTTGATTTATCCTGTAATACAATCTCCAGGTAATTATCCTGGTTGGCCGTTACATCCACATCAGTAATCTCTTTGGTCTGGTATCCAACGTTCGAAACTGTTATGGTGTATTTCTTTCCTGCTTCAAGAGTTACATAAAATTTACCTTCTACGTCAGCCTGTACTTGTTTTCCGGCACCGCTGATAACAATGGTAGCTCCCTGCAGCGGTTCATTTTTTGCGTTAACAACTTTACCCGTAAGTTTTATCGATTGGGCATGCAGAGAAACAAAAGCAGTAAGCAACAATACACTTAACAATAATCGCAGCCTGAAATACATACTTGGTGATTTGCGGCAAAGGTGTGCCCGCTACATTACTGGTATGTTACCTCCATATTAACCAATTATGATGGCAATGTTACCGGAATGTTAAGTGCAGTTTTAAAAGCGGAATTGCAGACGGCAGGTAAGAATATTATCCTTCAGATCAGTAGTATAACCAGCCATTTGGGTGGTTTCATTCTTCACAATATCATAATACAGGATGAGTTTAGTCTGGGGGTTCAGGTAATAGGAATAACCGATACCTAAAGTTGAAAATTTAATATCTGCAATGGTAAGGTTTGTAGCTGGTTTACCAATTTCCAACCTGGATACTTTTATATTAGGATCATACCAATCGTACTTTATCATCAACTGGTGATTATCATTGACAATATTTTGCAAAAAGAGCAAAAATATCCCATCAAAATGCCGAATATAAGTAGGAACAGGATTACCATTAGATGTGGGCAGGGTGCCGGGATTACTGGTGGAAGCCGAAGTACCAGGTTGCGTTCCAAACCAATACTCGGCCCTCCATTCACTTTCTCCCCATTTATGCCGAATCTTGCATTGAAAATCAGCGCCATAGTAATGCCGGGGTGAAGATTTGCCAAGATTTGACGCAGTTGAGTCTATAACAAAAATATGATCGCCGTTGGTAGCACTTCCGCTTTCGTATACATATTTCGTTCCGTTTTTCCATCCACCCCGCAGGTAAGACAACCCTCCTGACAACTCGATCTTTTTATTGGTAAAGGGCCGTACAAACATCCTTGAAATAAGGTCTTTATGACTATCAAAATCTGTCGTACCGGATAATCCCTGCCCATTGAAGAAGCCAAGATCAAATTTGAAACGGGATCGCTGTCGCTTCGATTCCTGTGGTTCATGTGACACCATTACGCCGATATCTCTTTCCGAGGGCATTAATATCTGTGACATTCTGCCTCTTTCCGGTGTTTCCCTGAATGCCGACGAAAGATTGACTTCATATCCAAACGGACGGGCAAACAACCCGGCTGTTAAAGAAAAAAGATTTCGCTTTGTTTCAAATAGCTTTAAAAACATATCCCTTACAATCACTCCTCTTTCTGTAGCATCTATCTGAAAGGAGAAAAGCGCCAGGGGGTATTTTAATTTTGAAGGCATCACATAGTCTATCTTTACCCTTGCCCGGCGAAGCATAAACCGGCTGCTGGAGAATGCTGAAAAATTACCTCCTGTATAAGAGGGGGCACCATCTGATTGGGCCTTTTGAAACTGCGGCTGGATATACCCGGTAATACGCAGATTTTCGAATCGCTTTATGACCGGCCTGACAGTATCCTTGATAAAAAAAGAAGAATCAATATCAGAAAGGTATCGCTGAGAATAACCACTAAGAAAAAAAAAGAAGGCGAAAAGAGAGGATAACTTGTACTTTAACAGCAGTTGTTTTGCCAAAAACATGATATATGCTTAAAATTGCTGCAATATAAAGTCTTTGTTATTGAATTGTTACCCTAATTTTATTTATATATTAATTTATTATTAATTCTTCCGGCCCCCGCTACCCCCTCTGAACTACCCGGTATTTTCGCAAACCATCGTCATCCGGCATATAACCGGAACCGAAACTAAAATAAACACTATGGCCGGACTCAATTCTTTCCTGAAGATCTTCATGCCGAAGAACAAGGTATTTTATGAATTATTCGAAAAAGTAGCTGATAATGTTTCCAAAATGGGCTCCCTGCTTAAAGACGTGGTGGCAGAGCCAGACTTTGATAAAAGAGCTTCTATTATTAATCAGATTGAGGATCTTGAACATGCCAATGATGAACTGACCCACAACCTGTTCACAGAACTCGGTCGTAATTTCATTACTCCTTTTGACAGGGAAGATATTCACTACCTGGCCACTTCGCTGGATGATATTGCTGACTATATCTATGCTTCTGCCAAAAAGATCAATTTCTACCGGGTAAACCCCAATGATATGGGAATGCAGAAATTTTCTGAATTAATTGAACAAAGCTGCCAGCAGGTAAAAATTGCGGTAACGGAATTGCGGGATATGAAAAATATGCGCAATATCACCGAGGCTTTGGTGAAAATAAACAGCATTGAAAACCAGGCGGACGACATCTTTGATATGAGTATCGAAAGACTGTTCGCTACGGAGCCAGATGCCAAAGAAGTAATCAAGAAAAGGGAAATATACCAGGTAATGGAGATCGTTACTGATAAATGTGAAGACGCCAGTAATGTGATAGAGTCAATAATCATCAAATACGCATAAGCACCAGCCATTACTCCATCATCTGACTAATATTTATGACACCTTTTCTCATAACCATCATAGCACTAGCACTGATATTTGATTATATCAATGGCTTTCACGATGCGGCTAATTCAATAGCCACTGTAGTGTCCACCAAAGTGCTTACCCCCTTCCAGGCTGTTTTGTGGGCTGCTTTATTTAACTCCATTGCCTTTTTCATTTTTAAAGATCATGGTGTCGCAGATACGGTTGCTAAAACAGTTAAACCAGATCATATTGCAGAAGGAAACATGATGGTCGTTATCTTTTCCGGCCTTATAGCAGCCATAGCCTGGAACCTGCTTACCTGGTGGTTGGGTATTCCTTCGTCATCTTCACACACACTGATCGGCGGTTTTGCCGGTGCAGCTATTGCAGCAGGAGGGTTTGAGGCAGTTAATTCATCTATCATTATCAGAACAGCCAGTTTTATTTTCCTGGCTCCCCTCATTGGTATGGTGATGGCCTTCATTATGTCTTTATGGTTCTTAAGCTCCTTTAAAAAAGGCTGGACATCAAAAATATTTTCTGTTTGTGTGATAATTTTCGTTATTATTTTTCTCGCTGTTAGTCTTGAGTTTAACAAAGAGGTGCTGGCGAAAAAAACACATTATGAAAATTATATCAGCCAGGTCATTTTTTATTCGAAGAATTTCAAATGGATACTGTTATCCTTCATTTTGCTCGTAATGGCTTCTTTTTCTCTTTATTTAAGCAATCTGAATGCGCATAAAGCAAATCAGTGGTTCAAAAGATTGCAATTGATCTCATCAGCCGCATTCAGTATTGGTCATGGTGGTAATGATGCACAAAAAGTAATGGGGATAATCACAGCGGCATTAATAGCTGGCGGGACGATTACTGATTTCAAACAAATGCCTGACTGGGTACCTATTGCATGTTATGCTGCTATCGGGCTTGGCACCATGAGCGGTGGCTGGAAGATTGTAAAAACAATGGGTACCAAGATAACCAAAGTCACTCCCTTTGAGGGAGTAGCGGCAGAAACTGCCGGCGCACTGACTCTTTTCATTACTGAAGCTTTGAAGATTCCTGTAAGTACCACCCACACCATCACAGGCGCTATAATGGGAGTAGGTGCTACCAAGAGATTATCTGCCGTCAGATGGGGTGTAACGATCAACCTCATCTGGGCATGGATACTTACTATTCCTATCAGTGCTTTGCTGGCAGCAGGAGTATATCAGATTGCCAGGCTATTTTAATTTAATACCTGATTTTTCTAAAATAAATCCTGACTTTTGTCGGGATTTTTTATGGCTAAAATACTTGTAACAGGCGGCTGCGGTTATATCGGATCACATACACTTGTTGACCTGATAGAAAACGGATATGATGTTATTTCCGTCGATAACAATTCCCGTTCAAACCCCAATATCCTGAAAGGGATAGAGCAGATAACAGGCAAAAAAGTAAAAAACTACAAAGTTGACCTTTGCAACTTTGATGATACGTTTGCCATTTTCCAGGAAAATGATGATATCACGGGTATTATTCACTTTGCCGCTTACAAGGCAGTTGGTGAATCCGTGGAAAACCCTCTGCTGTATTTTGAGAATAATCTTACCTCACTCATCAACCTGCTGAAATGTGTACAGGAGTTTCACATACCTCATTTTGTATTTTCTTCTTCCTGTACCGTATATGGTAATCCAGATCAGATACCGGTAACTGAAAGTACTCCGCCAAAACCGGCAGAATCGCCCTACGGTTATACCAAACAGATGAGTGAGCAGATCATTAATGAATTTGCCAAAAGCTCAGGTACGCATCATATTCTGCTTCGTTATTTTAATCCTGCCGGCGCCCACCCTTCTGCTATTATTGGTGAAATGCCGGTTGGCAAACCACAAAATCTTGTCCCGGCAATAACACAAACTGCTGTTGGAAGGATAGAGAAAATGTATGTTTATGGTAATGACTATTCTACAAGAGATGGTTCCTGTGTAAGGGATTTTATCCATGTTTGTGATCTTGCCAATGCTCATACTTTATCGCTGAAGTACCTGGAAGAAGGAAGGAATAAAGGTTTATGTGAAGTCTTCAACCTGGGTACCGGGAATGGTGTAACAGTACTGGAAGCAATACATGCATTCGAAAAAGTGAGTGGCCTCAGTTTGAATTATGAAATTGGAGCAAGAAGACCGGGTGATGTTATTGCAATTTATGCCAATAATGATTTGGCAAGGAAAGTGCTTGGTTGGGAGCCTAAGTTCTCGCTGGAAGATATGATGTCAACTGCCTGGAAATGGGAACAACGGCTTAAAGCAGATGAAACAGTATTCTCGAGCCAGGCAGGTGAATTGAATTGATTTGACATACATCATTCACCCCTAACCCTTACTTTTGCGACACTTAAATTTTAATAATGTCATTAAAGGATATTCAATCAACAGGCACTAAGGATACCCGTAGTGGTTTTGGCGACGGAATTGTGGCGGCAGCAAGAAAAAATCCAAATATTGTTGCATTAACAGCAGATCTGGCAGGATCGCTTAAGCTGAACCAGTTTATGAAAGAATTCCCGGAACGTTTTATCCAATGCGGAATTGCAGAAGCTAATATGATAGGTATCGCTGCGGGTCTGACGATTGGTGGCAAGATCCCTTATACTACCACTTTTGCCAATTTTTCTACCGGCCGTGTATACGACCAGATTCGCCAGTCAGTAGCTTACAGTGGTAAAAATGTAAAAATATGTGCTTCGCATGCTGGTCTTACATTGGGTGAAGACGGTGCCACACACCAGATACTCGAAGATATTGGGTTGATGAAAATGCTACCTGGTATGACAGTAATTGTTCCCTGCGATTATGCACAAACAAAGGCTGCCACCGAAGCTATTGCAGAATATGAAGGCCCGGTTTATCTCCGTTTTGGCCGGCCAGCATGGCCAATTTTTACCTCAGAAAGACCTTTTGAAATTGGCAAAGCTCAATATTTCTCCGAAGGAACAGATGTTACCATTTTTGCCTGTGGCCACCTGGTATGGAATGCTATTCAGGCGGGCGCAATATTAGAAGAGAAGGGGGTAAGTGTTGAGGTTATCAATATTCATACAATAAAACCGCTGGATGAAGAAGCGGTAATAAAATCCATTCGTAAAACAAAATGTGTTGTAACCGCGGAAGAACATAATATCATCGGCGGTCTTGGTGATGCGATAGCACAAGTAGCAGCAAAAAACTTCCCGGTCCCAATTGAATATGTTGGTACAAAAGATACATTTGGAGAAAGCGGTACACCGGTTCAATTATTGAAAAAATACGGTCTTGATGTTCCGGATATTGTGGCTGCTGCCGAGAAAGTGATGAGCAGGAAAAACAATGGTTAACAGATTGTTTTAAAGTATTCGGGCAGGTTCTTTTAAAATTGAACCTGCTTTTTTATTTTTATTAGCCGAAGTGATTTAAACAAACCAATTTTCCAATATTCTAAGCCACCCAAAGCCCGATAACTAATGTCATTAACCACTGCTTCAGATAGCGAATTACTGGTCCAGTTTCGCAACCCTGTTACGAAAGAAAGAGCTTATACCTCCCTTATCAAAAAATACCAGGAAAAGCTGTACTGGCATATTAGACGGATGGTAGTAGAGCATGAAGATGCGAATGATGTGCTGCAAAACGTTCTGATCCGGGTTTGGAATGGGCTGGAAAATTTCAGGGAAGATAGCCAGCTATACACCTGGCTGTACCGGATAGCCACCAATGAATGCCTGACTTACCTGGAACAACAGAAGAAAAAAGCATCCGTAAGCCTGAGCGATGTTGAAACAGGGCTCAGTAACCGGATAAAGGCCGATAAGCATTTCGATGCCAATAAATTGGAATGGAAATTGCAATTGGCTATTCAACAACTTCCTGAAAAACAAAGAGTTGTATTCGCATTAAGGTATTATGAGGAAATGCCATATGAGGAAATGAGCCGGGTACTGGAAACAAGTGAAGGGGCACTTAAAGCCAGCTATCATCATGCAGTTAAAAAAATTGAGGATTACATGCTGAATCATTAAACTTTGAAGACCGGAAAACGTCTGAATTAACGTAAAAATGACACAGAGAGACAACATATTACAAGAGCTGAAAGAACTGCAAAGCAGGCTGGCAGACAGTATCCCTGAAAATATCTATACTCTTCCGGAAGGATATTTTGACGGACTGGCTGACCAGGTAATGCGCCGGATAAAAGCCCTGGAGACCACTAATGCGGTTGATGAATTGACTTTTTTATCTCCGGTGCTAAGCCAGTTGTCTAAAAAAATGCCTTATACAATTCCTGCCGGTTATTTTGAAGAAATGGAAACATCATTGATCTCTTCTGTTTCTACCAGTAGT
>JAKQEA010000068.1 GCA_029558715.1 Bacteroidota bacterium
GGCGGTTCTATTAAAAGAGAAGGTGATAAATTAGTTCCCGCCTTTAAGAATGCCGTTTTCTGGAGCAATAAAGAACACTGGGATTGGGCAGTTTATCCTAACGACAGGGAAAAGGCTTCTTTCTTAAAAGAAAATATTTTACCGATTGAAGAAAGCGGCCAGCTGAAATTTGTTGATGTAGCCGGAATGGTTGACGGTAAACTTGGCGAAACAGCTTTTGCCACTGATATATCTGTACGGTTTGTAAGCGGGCACACCGAAAGCATGATGCTACCCCAGGTAAAGTACAAGGGCAAAACAATTGTCTACATGGCTGACCTTCTTCCTTCACAAGGACATATTCCCGTTCCTTATGTAATGGCCTATGATATGTTTCCTCTCACAACCTTAAATGAAAAGAAATCTTTTTTGAAGGAAGCAATAGAAGGTGATTATATACTTTTCTTTGAGCATGATCCGGTGTATGAATGTTGCAACCTGCAACAAACAGAAAGAGGAGTTCGCCCAAAAGATTTTTTTAAGTTGGAAGAAATCTAAAAAATAATTACTTTCTTTTGATTAATGATGTCAGCGGATGACGGAGATTCGAATGGCCCATCATATCGATTTTTACTTTCCCCACTACCAGCGGACTTTCGACTCGTATAGGTATATGGTTTTTATCATCTGTCACCCAAACGGTCATTTTCTCTCCGCCTTCAAATATCTGCCCTTTTAATAGCAAAGGTTTTATTTTAATGGCCCGGAATTTTCCATACTTGGTCTTTATCTCTTCTTTACCAACATAGCGGATATACATATTGTACACTTCATTATCCAGGAACATGGAAAAAGGTATCTTATCATCGGGTCGCAATTTGGAAAAATCAATATTACGGGCATAGTACATGGCACTCACCACATCCTGTACGCAGGCGGGTACTTTAAACACTCCATCTGTTGCGATGGCTGTATTAGCAGTTTTGTTAAACGTTATATTCTGGTAGATTTTATATCCTCCTTCATTCACATTACGGACAAACTTCAATGGTTGCATGGTAGCCGTATCAATATACGTTTCATACTTATCTCTCACTTTGTAGATCCAGTCATAGGACGAATTTGTTTTTCCTTCCCCGGTTACATGATATACTGGTCTGTTATTAATTTTTTCCAGCTTACTTGTAAAAGTGGCCGTTCCGGCATTTACATATACTCCTGCTACTGCATAGTAAACAGTAAAAGTCACTTCCTCATCCACCTGGAAAGATACATTCCTGATACCACAAAAAGTGTCAGCGGGTACGCTTGTTTGTTTGGAAAAGCCAAGCAACACTAAAAAAGCCGGCGCTAAGAATTTAAGTCCCTTCATTCTTCTCTGTATTTATTTTTTTTATACTCAGTATCATCAGGCTTCCGATAATGGCCGGGATGATTAAGTTGATAACCCAGATGCCAGCCGTTGTAAAAATTATTCCTGCTTTATTCTCACTAAATAGCCCGGTGAAAATAAGACTTACTTTACCCTTCAATCCCAGTTCTGCAATCGCAAAAGTCGGTATGGCCGCCATCACCAGGAACGAAACACTTACCGACCAAAGAGTTTGCCACAAGGAAACTTCCACATCGAATAAACGAAACAGCAGGTAATATTGTATGATAAATACGATGAACCTGAACAGTGATAAAGACAGTATCCGTAATAATAATGTTGCATTAAAACCCTCCAAAACCTTTACCAGGTAAGCAAATCGTTTCATTCCGGGCAGGCGGTCTACCCATTTGATAAGCCAAGACAGCCGGAAATAAAATAGTGTTAAAAAAAGTAATACGCCCAGCCCGGCATAGATGATCATTGAAAGCCAGATAGAAGAAATAACATGTTCATCCTGAATATAAGGGCGGAGAATGACCAACCCGGTTAAGCCCATGAAAATTGTTACAATCAACTGACTGATACTGCCCACAATGGTAACGGAAATAGTCTTGAGCCGGTTGCCATCATCCATATATAAAACCCGGCCCAGGTACTCACCCACCCTGTTTGGAGTACTTACTGAAAAGGAAACCCCGGATAAAACTGCTCTTAGTGCTTTTGTAAAACTTATTTTCTGAATCTCACTTACTGATATCTTCCATTTGATAGCCTCAATAGACCAGTTAATGATCATCAGCAGTATTACTGCCACCACGTTAAGCAATAAAGGACTTGAAAATGACTCGCCAATTTTTTGCCACGCCATTTCAATATCTGGCTGGTTCTTGATTTCCCTGTAAATTGACCATGAAAGCCAGATAAACAATATCGGACCAAGGAAGTAGTTGATGAAGATTTTGATATTTTTGTTTAGTTTCATTAATCTACCTGCCGCCAGGCAGTTCTTGTAAAAATACGTTCCCGCTTGCAAAAGCCTGTTAAAATAATCCTTGGTATAGATCCCGGTACAATAGTAATGGGCTATGGCCTGATAACGGTCAATGGCAGTGAAGTTTCCTTACTGGAATTGGGTGTGCTAAAACCCGGTAAGGTAAAAGACAGTTACAAAAAATTGCAGTTGATCTTTAATACGGTGAGCGGATTGATAACCAAATATCAGCCAACTGACTTTGCCATTGAAGCTCCTTTCTTTGGCAAGAACGTACAAAGCATGTTAAAATTGGGCCGTGCACAGGGAGTTGCTATTGCTGCCGCTATGCGCCATGGACTGGAAGTAACAGAATACTCTCCAAAAAAAGTAAAACAATCCGTTACCGGTAATGGCAATGCAGATAAAGAACAGGTTATGAAAATGCTGCAAACATTACTATCATTCAAGGAAAACCCTAAACAGTATGATGCAACAGATGCATTGGCAGTAGCATTGTGTCATCATTTTCAAACCAACCATGTTTTAGGAAAAACTACCAAAGGACTAAAAGGCTGGGATGAATTTATAAAAAAGAATCCGGGCAGAATAAAAAATCATCCTAAATAAAAATCAGTTCATTTTGTTCAGAATTTTTCCCTGCACTGCTCTCAGACTTTCATCAGATGCCTTTGGCTTGGCTTGTGTAAAATTAATATCGTTAGCTGACTGTATAGGTATAAGATGCATATGTGCATGTGGCACTTCTAACCCGATTACACTGATACCGCAACGGTTACAATCAAAAGCAGCTTCAATTGCTTTGGCAATGGGTTTTGCAAACAGTAACATTTCCTGCAGGTATTCGGGTGGCAGGTCGAACAGATTATCCACTTCTGTTTTAGGAACCACCAGTACATGACCTTCTCTAAGTGGAAATATATCAAGAAAGGCAAAGAATTTTTCATTCTCCGCAATTTTATAACATGGTATATCGCCAGCAATGATTCTTGAAAATATTGTCATACCACCAAATAGTTTTGACTTTAATGAAAGTAAATAATACTTTATCCTCTCAAGCACAGCAGGATTTTAGATTAAAGCTATCAATCTTTTAATTAATAAAGCCTTCGAGTTTACGAAGGCTTTATTAATTTTTGAATTCCTGCAGATGGTTTATGCTGTAATCTCTTCAATTTTAAATGTAAGTACTCCAGCAGGAGCCTTTACCTCAGCTGTTTCCCCTACCTGTTTTCCCAGGATACCCTTTCCGATAGGAGAGGTAACTGAAATTTTTCCAGCTTTCAGATCCGCCTCCTGCTCACTTACAATTTTATAAGTGACCTGTTTTTTCGTATTCAGGTTAGTAAGTGTCACTTTTGTAAGAATAGATACTTTACTGGTATCAATACTGGATTCATCCAGTACACGAATATTAGCCAGCGATCCTTCAAAAGCTGCAATTTTTGCTTCCAGTATACCCTGGGCTTCTTTAGCTGCATCATACTCAGCATTCTCTTTCAGGTCACCTTTTTCCCTCGCTTCTGCAATAGCTTTACTGGCAGCAGGACGATCTACTGCTTTCATCCGCTGTAACTCAGCTTTCATTTGTTCCAACGTCTCTTTTGTCACATATTGAATACCACTCATGTTCACCTCCTTTGATAAAATAAAAAAATAACAACGCCTCAGTTTACTTACTGAAGCGTTGCATTATTGAATAATGAAGATAAAAAACTTTTTTTGACTAAAAAAAGGGAATACCCTTAAAATTTTTACAGCCTGCCAAACTCATATATTCTGCATTACTAAGGGAATATTGTTCTGCTTTTATTTTTTCCCAGTCATTTTTGAAGCTAAAATCATCAAATTCCCATTCAAGCCTCCGGTTTTGCTGAAAATTGACAAGGCTTATCCTCAACCTTCTCATTTGCCTTGATTCCCATTGATCTGTGACGCTATTGTAATAAGCTGTTAGTATAGTTATTAGCTCTCCAGAAGCCAGTGAGTGTATCTGTATTGCTGGTATAGCTGGCATCTCCATTTTCCATGAATGTAAAAACTCCGGATTCATATCCTGTTTGAAAATGGTCCCGGCCCAAAAAAACTCTTTTCCATGCATCTTCAAGCTGCCAGTTCCCAATAAGCCTGTCTTCCAGTGATTTTGAGCAGGAGAACAATAGAAGAACTACCACAGTTGATAGAAGAAGTAAAATTTTTCTCATAAAACTGTTTCCTGTTTTCCCTAAAAAATAGTACCTCTCATTTTAAATAAAGAGAAATTAACAAAGAATTACCGCCATCAGATTATTTTCAACTTATGAAGTAAAACATCCGCCATCTTATAAGAAGCTTCTTCACTATAGCCGGCTATATGTGGGGTGATGAGCACATTGGGTTGTTCGAGCAGCCAATCCAGTTGCTCTTTTTCCCTGGCCGAGTAAGTAGATAATTTTTCATTGGGCAATACATCTAACCCTGCACCTGAAATTTTATTTTCTTTTAAAGCCTGTATGACAGCGTCAAGGCTGATCACTTTTCCACGGGATGTATTTAAAAAAAATGGTTTATTCTTAAGTGAAGTAAAAAAAACAGTGTTTGCCATTTCAGCAGTTTCATTAGTCAGTGGAATATGAAGACTTATAACATCTGCATACCGTGCAATTTGATCCAGGTTAGCTTCCTTTATATATCCTTCACCAAATCCGAATTTATACTTATCATAGGCTAATACTGTTACATTGAAAGGTTGTAATAATCTTGCAAAACTACTGCCCGTATTTCCATAACCAATAATTCCGACTGTTTTCCCACTTAGTTCAATACCCCTGTTCTCATCCCTTTTCCAGATTCCTTTCTTTATCTCATCCCGGGAGGAGGATATATGATTTAACAGGTTCAGCAATAATCCGAGGGTATGCTCTGCCACAGCATTCCGGTTACCCTCCGGGCTGCTGACACAGCTTATTCCTTTGTTTTCTGCATATTCAACATCAATTAATTCCATTCCGCTGCCTAATCTTCCGATCCATTTCAATGCTACAGCCTTATCAATAAGGTTTTGATCCACCCTGATCCTGGTTGTTACAATTATTCCTGTTGCACCGTCAATCGAGTCCAACAATTCCTCGTATGAAATTGAGGGAGCATATACTACTTCGTATCCCTTATGCTGTAATTGATCAATCAAATATTGATGTGACTTCCCAGTTATAATTACTTTGCTCATCTCATTTTAAAAGTAAGTTCTGCAAATTGCTCAATTGTTAACTGTTCTGCTCTTTTATTAAACAATTCCTCCTCCAGAATTGCTGCATCAAATAGCCCTTTTACAGCATTTCTTAGTGTTTTCCTCCGCTGGTTAAAGGCGGTTTTCACAAGCAGGAAAAATTCTTTTTCACTTTTCATATTCAACCGGCTTTGTTTCGGTAACAATCTTATCACCCCGCTTTTTATTTTAGGAGGCGGCTGGAAACACTTTTCATGTACATCAAACAAGTATTCTACTTCAAAAAATGCCTGTACCAAAACACTTAACACACCGTAGATCTTATTACCCTCTTTTGAAGCTACCCTTTGCGCCACTTCTTTCTGAAACATTCCTACCATGCATTCCACATTATCTCTCCACTCCAGCAACTTAAACAATATCTGTGTAGAAATGTTGTATGGAAAATTGCCAACTACAGTAAAATTTCCGCTAAAGGGCTTTTCAATATCTAAGAAACTCTGATGAATGATCTTTCCTTCAAGCTTCGGGTATGCTTTCAATAAGTACGATACTTTTTCCTCGTCCAGTTCTACAGCTTTAAAATTAATTTCCTCCAATTCCAGTAAATACTTTGTCAATGCGCCGCCCCCGGGACCCACCTCCAGTAATTGAGAAAAAGATTGTTGCTGTAAAGCCGAAATAATTTTCTGGCAAATATTCTCATCCTTCAAAAAATGCTGACCTAGTGATTTTTTCAGAGTGTACATAGCACAAAGGTAGTTGATAGGAATCCAGCATAAAAAACCTCCCCTTTGCAGAGGAGGTTTGCAGGTATTACCCTGCGGTAATAACCAGCTACCGATTTATAATCAGATTACTTCTTCATGAGTTTTATTGTTTGACGATCATTGCCGCTATCGACTCTTAGCAGGTACATTCCGGGAGTCAGATACTGGAACCCGCCGATTGTATATATACCTGTACCGGCCGTTGCAGCATATTCTTCTTTTCTGAGCAAAGAACCTGCGGCATTTATTAATTGAACAGAGATCTTTTGATCACGGGATAGTTTATACTGCAACACAATTTCGCTGCCAAAAGGATTACCCAATACACTAAATTCATTTTTGGCAGTAGTTTTCCTGATAAACACAATTGACGAATAAGTAAAGCTGCCGTCAATATCAATTATTTTCAACCGGTAATAAGTTTCGAATAGTGCAGTATTATCGTTGTGCGTATAGGTAGTCTCTGTGTTTTGGTTTTGAGCCGTAACAGTGGCCACTCTTGCGAATGAAGATCCATCAATACTTCTTTCCAACTCATACCTGGATAGATTTTGTTCCTGGGTCACTGTCCATTTTAATTGATTATAGTCTGTATGCCCCGTTCCACTAAAATCAGTCAGTGTAGCAGGAAGTACACTATGCTGATACAGATCACTTCTGAATACTCCCTTGCCATGTGTGGCCGCAATTAATTTATTATTCGCATCTATCTGCAGATCCATGATAAGAGTAGCATCATAGAACCCGGTGTTATAATCATACCAGGTAGCTCCCCTGTCCGGGCTTACATAAACACCAAAGTCACATCCGGCATAAATATATCCCTCATTAATGGGGTCAATTACAATAGCATTGAACGGTACGTCTGGTAATCCGGCTCCACGGCTGATCCAGGTAGTACCTCCATCAGGAGTTAAATAAACATGCGAAGTACCAAAACCTCCCAGCACTACATATACGCTATCATCATTGTTTGTGCTAATGGCAAAATCCATAACAAACCTGTCAGGTAATGAACCTTTTATGCTTGTATAAGGTGTGGTGGTTGGTGTGGTAGTTTTAAATACATTAGGATTACCATTTATAAATATCGTATTTACATCATTATCTGCCTGTGCAAAAGGAGAGGTAGAAACATATACTTTATTTTCGTTGGTATGCGAAACTGCCAATGCAATACCAGTTTTATGCTGTTGTTCAACATAAGCATTAGGTGTGGCAGCCGGGTATGGTGGTGTGGCACCCAGCGTATTATTGCTAAAACTTGCACCCGCATCCGTACTCCGGTGAATATTATCTGATATCTGGTATACTATATTGCCATTGGATGGGGCAAATGCTATTGGCGCCACAAAAGCTGTTCTCGAATCGCCATCAAAAGCCCAGGAACTATTGGCTAACTCACTAAAACTTGATCCCCCATTTGTTGAACGCTTAATAGCTCTTGCATCCCTGCAGGCTAGCATGATGTTATCATTTGTAGGGTGAACTGCACAAGCCGTACCATCCCCACCGGCCCCGGTTGGCGCCACCCAATTTGTACCGTTATATACAACCTGCCCGTTATCCTGCAGGCCGCCAACCATTCTATTGGCATTTGTTTTAGAAACTCCCAATGATGCATAGAATTGTGTGGCATTAAGGCCATTATTAATAGCTGTAAAATTATTCCCGCCGTCAGTACTTTTATATACTCCTCCATCATTACACACATAAACAGTACCTCTGCGAACCGGATCGAATTTAATGTCATGGTGATCTGCATGAGGTCCACTCTCTGCAACACGTACAGTTGTCGATCTGCGGTAACGGTATAAATTTACCCCTCCAAACATCAATGAATCAGTATCAAAAGGATTGATAGCTACTGTATGTGCAAACCAAAACTGGTAAGAACAATGATTTGTTGTACTTCCTGATGTAGTACCACCAACAACAGCCCATGTAGATCCAAAATCCGTTGATCTATATATCTCCCGGTTTGAGTTGGCTGTACTTGAACTGATTCCAATACTGGCGATCAGTTCTCCCGACCCTACATTATCCATTTTAATATATCCCTGGAAAGAAGCTGGCAATCCGGTTGTAATCTGGGCCCATGTTGGTGTGGCGCTATTTCCATTAGTTGTTCGAAATATTCCTTTGGTGGCATTCGTCATGTTCCCTACACTGATAACTATCTGGTCTGTATTAGAAGGATTGATTGCAATATCTCTTACATTAATACCTGTATAGATCTGGCTCCAGACACCTCCGGAGTTCGTTGAACGATATACACCATCAGTTGCGCAGGCATAGATAGTGTTACTGTTCCCAGGCAAAAAAGCCATTGATTGAATGGAAAAAAGATCTGAAGATACTTTGGTCATAACCTGTGACCAGGTTGATCCTCCGTCTGTACTCTTAATTACTCCTATTCCATATGTTCCTCTTGTTTTCCAGACATTGAATCCCATTACCGGAACTTCAGTATGGTAAACTTCGCCGGTTCCTGCATAGATTATATTTGAATTAGAAGGATCCACTAAAATTGCAGACACACCAAGCACAGGCAAATTAGTCGGAACAGCTGTCCAGCTTGTACCAGCATTCGTAGACCTCCATATACCACCACTGGCTGAACCAACCCATAAATTATTGGTATTATTTGGATCGATAGCCAT
>JAKQEA010000075.1 GCA_029558715.1 Bacteroidota bacterium
TATTTTGTATCTCTTATTTTAATGTCCCTTGGTGCCTGACCGCTTGGAAAGGCGGTGGCCACAGATGCTACTTTTATTCCGGAATCACCTAAGGCTTTCTTTGCCACTTTTACCATGGAAGGATAAACACATATCGCTGCAACTGCCGGAATATCAGCTACTGCATCATGCGGGTGCATGGCCTTGTAGCAAAGCTGTTTCACTTTACCATCAGTATCTTTTCCTTCCAGGGTGGTAAGGTCAATCATATTCAGTACCAGCTTCAACCCGTTCATCTTGGCTTCATTCTTAATACTGCGTTTGGTAAAACGGGAAGCCCTTTCTTCCACACCCACCTGGTCTATCCGGGGGGAAAGGCCAAAATCAGGTAATACAATTCTTTCCTTTGTTACAGGCATATTTCTGTTTTCTTGGTCTTCAAAAGTAAAACTATTTATGGGGATTAATAATGTGGAAAGAATAAGTGTAACTCACTGAAAGGTAATTATAACTTTTGCGTCAAAGGTCCGTTTACAGCCGCTCATCCCAATGCCGGTGATTGAACAAGTTTTTTAAGTAAAATCGTTTTTCGATAACTTTCATTAAAATCAAACAACTGTATGAGAAAACTGAAGAGACTAGCCGGGGCAGGATTGTTCCTACTGCTCGCCTGCGCATCTTTTTCCCAGCCTACATTTCCGGAAAATGGAGTGGCCGATCCCAGACATGGACACTATGCCTTTACTAATGCCACCATTGTAAAGGATGCCACTACCACACTTACCAATGCCACACTCGTTATTAAGGATGGTAAGATCATTGCTGTCGGAACAGGCTTAAAAGCCCCGGCAGGTGCAGTAGAAGTGGATTGCAAGGGCAAATACATTTATCCCTCTTTTATCGACCTGTATGCTGATTATGGTATTGCCCAGCCACAAAGACAGGGCGGCCAATTTAATTTCAACCAGCAACCGCAATTAGAAACTGCGGTGAAAGGAGCTTATGGCTGGAACCAGGCTATTAAGAGTGATGCGGATGCGTACAGGGTGTTTGCCGTGGATGATGCGAAAGCAAAGCCTCTTCGTGAAGCAGGTTTTGGAACGGTACTTTCCCATATCAGGGATGGTATTGCCAGGGGAACAGGGGCTGTGGTAACATTGGCCAATGAGAAAGAGAATTTTGTGATCGTAAAGGAAAATGCTTCTGCTCATTATTCTTTTAATAAGGGCACTTCTACTCAAAGCTATCCGGGTTCTATGATGGGTATGATTGCACTATTGCGTCAGACTTACCTTGATGCACAATGGTACAAGACCCAACCACCTGCTGAAGGTCTTAATCTCAGTTTGAAAGCATGGAACGAAAACCAGGGATTGCCCCAGGTTTTTGAGGCAAATGATAAATGGAATAACCTGCGGGCAGACAGAATTGGCGATGAGTTTGGTGTACAATACATCATCAAGGCCGGGCAAAACGAGTATCAACGCATAAAGGAAATGAAGGCGACCAATGCCACTTTCATTTTGCCACTTAATTATCCCCAGGCACAGGATGTGGAAGATCCCAATGATGCCAGGTTTGTTTCACTGGGTAACATGAAACATTGGGAACTGGCGCCAGCTAATGCAGCATCTTTTGAGAAAGCAGGAATTCCGTTTTGTTTAACTACTGCTGACCTGCGCAGTGTAAGCCAGTTCTGGACAAACCTTCGCAAAGCAATGGAGTATGGGTTAAGTGAAAATAAAGTAATGGAGGCTTTGACAAAAACACCTGCTACTATCATGGGTATCTATGATAAAGTAGGTAGTCTTGATGCGGGAAAACTCGGTAATTTCTTAATTACCAATGGTCCTCTTTTTAGCGAAAAAACGATTATTCTGCAAAACTGGGTGCAAGGAATCAAATACACAGTAAAAGAAGATGCTTCCAGTGTCGCCGGCACTTATACATTGGCTGTTACCACTCCTTCCGGAAAGGAGATCTATACTCTGGATGTGAAAAATGCGGGCAGTGTGACTATGTATGCGAAAGATACCCTGAATTCCAGATTCAGTTTTGATGGTAAGCAGGTAAAGATCAGTTATGCTCCCATGTTGCGTCGTCAAAGGCCTGCGATGAATCCCGGGCAAATGCCTGATACGACACGCAGACCCGGTGGTGGTTTTCCCGGAAGAGGCGGAGCATCAGCGGATCAAACACTACCTGTAACTGCTACCAGATTAAGTGGTATCAGCAGCGGCACAGAATGGAGCGGTACAGGTACAGATTCTTTGGGCAATCCTTTAACATGGACAGCCAGCCTTGTAAAAGCGGCTGAAATAAAACCAGATAGTATAAAGAAAAAAGACATTCCCGTTGTTGGTAAAATAACATATCCACTAGAGCCATTTGGATGGGACGAAAGCCAGCAACCCAGGCAGGAAAATATTCTTATTAAAAATGCAACTGTATGGACGAATGAAAGTGAAGGAGTATTGGAAAATGCAGATGTATTAATTAAAAACGGAAAAATTTCGGCAGTAGGCAAAAACCTTACGGATGCCACAGCAAGGGTGATAGATGGCACCGGGAAGCATGTGACTGCCGGTATTATTGATGAACACTCACACATTGCTGCTGCATCTATTAATGAAGGCGGGCAGTCAGTTACTTCTGAAGTGAGGATCTCAGATAATTTAAATCCTGATGATGTAAATATCTATCGCCAGTTGAGCGGCGGAGTTACCAGTTCCCATATTTTGCATGGTTCTGCCAATGTAATCGGCGGACAAACACAGCTTATTAAACTTCGCTGGGGTGCTAATGATGATGAGCTGAAGTTTAAAGGCTGGCCGGGCCAGATAAAATTTGCGTTGGGAGAAAATGTAAAGCGTTCCAATTTTAATGTTCCGGGGGGTAATAACCGTTATCCTGATACAAGAATGGGAGTGGAGCAGGTGCTGATCGATGCATTCACCAGGGCTAAGGATTACCAGAAAGCATGGAAGGAGTATAATACAGCTAAAGAAAAATTGACCAGGGAGAAAAAATCAACCGCTTCGCTGGTGATGCCACGCCGTGATCTTGAACTGGATGCGCTGGTTGAAATTTTAGAGAAAAAGCGTTTCATTACCTGCCACTCTTATGTGCAAAGCGAGATCAATGGTGCAATGAAAGTAGCAGAGCAAATGGGTTACACGGTTAATACATTTACCCATATTCTTGAAGGATATAAAGTGGCTGATAAAATGAAAAAGCATGGCTCTTTTGCTTCTACTTTCTCTGACTGGTGGGCATATAAAATGGAGGTAGAAGATGCTATCCCTTATAATGCAGCGATTATGCAGAAAGTCGGATTAACTGTTGCAATTAACAGCGATGATGCAGAGATGGCCAGGCGGCTGAACCAGGAGGCAGCCAAGATTGTAAAATATGGTGGCGTAACAGAGGAAGAAGCGCTGAAAATGGTTACACTTAACCCCGCTAAAATGCTGCATGTGGATGACAAAGTGGGAAGCCTGAAAGCAGGTAAGGATGGAGATGTGGTATTATGGAGTGATCATCCGCTTAGTATTTATGCAAAATCATTATATACGATCGTTGATGGTACTATCTATTTTGACAGGCAGAAAGATGAGCAGTTGCAGAAGCAGGTAGATGCAGAAAGGCTTCGCCTGGTGAGAAAGATGAACGGGGAAAAAAGAAGTGGTGCACCAACTATTCCGGCACAACCCAGCTACCAGATCATGCATACCTGCCATGATCATGGGCATAGCCATGGTTTACTGGTGATTGATGCAGATGATATTACTAACGAATAAAACAAACAGCAATGCGAAAAATATTTTTAGCCATAGTAGCCCTCTTCACCATAGCAGCAAATGCACAGGAAACCGTGCTGCCTGCAAAGGAGCAAAAAGGTCTGATGTTTATAAAGAATGCAACTATTCATGTGGGTAATGGAAAAGTGATAGAAAATGGAATAATAAAAATCAAGGATGGAAAGATCGAGGAGGTGGGAACCAATATCGCTATTCCTGCAGATGATGTAAAAGTGTTTGATGTAAAAGGTAAGCATGTATATCCCGGTTTGATCTTGTCAACAAGTAATCTTGGTTTGTCAGAAATTAACTCTGTCAGAGCTACCCAGGATGTAAGAGAGATCGGGGATATGAATGCGAGTGTCAGGGCTATTGTAGCGTATAACTCGGATTCGAAAGTAATTAATACACTTCGTTCAAATGGAGTGCTGCTGGCCAATATAGTGCCGCAGGGAAGCTTTGTGGCAGGTTCTTCTTCTGTTGTTCAGCTTGACGCATGGAACTGGGAGGATGCAGCTTATAAAACCGATGCAGGAATGCATGTTTATATGCCATCATTGCTGGCCCGCCCGGGTGGTGGCCGGTTCGGTGGGGGTGGCGGAGGAGCCGGTCCACAGGCGCCGGCATCTGATCCTGTAAAAGAAGGACTGGGGAAGATTGAGGGATTGAAATCTTTTTTCAAAGAAGCTAAAGCCTATCATGCTGCGCCTGCACATGAGGAAACAAACCTCAAGTTTGAAGCAGTTAAGGGATTGTTCAACAAAAGTCAAAAGCTGTATGTCCACGGAAATACAGTAAAACAAATACTGGTCGCACTGGATTTTGTAAAAGAGTTTGGATTTGATGTAGTGATCGTTGGAGGCAGTGAAAGCTACCAGGTAGCTGATCTGCTGAAACAGAACAATGTTTCAGTTATTTTGCAGCAGCCACATAGCTTGCCTACTGCTTCGGATGATGATGTGGACCAGCCGTATAAAACTGCAGCTGCCCTGCAAAAAGCCGGTGTATTATTTGCTATTTCAGATGATGATGCGCAAACAAGGGGTCGTAATCTGCCTTTCAATGCAGGTACTGCCGCAGCATACGGTTTAACAAAAGAAGAAGCCCTGGCTGCTATTTCACTGAATGCGGCAAAGATTATGGGGGTGGCAGATAAAGCAGGAAGTATAGAAGTTGGCAAGGATGCTAATATAGTAGTGAGTGAGGGTGATTTGCTGGATATGCGTACCAGCAATGTAACAGATGCTTTTATACAGGGAAGAAAAATTGATCTGACAGATAAACACAAACTGCTAAATGAAAGATTTGAGCAGAAATATGAATTGAAAACTAAAAAAGGGTTTTAAAAGCTCTTTTATATAGAAGCAACCGGATGAGCTGATTTGTTCATCAGGTTTTTTAATGATTATGATGTTCGTTATTATCATCTAATTCGATATGCTCTCCGCAATGAGGGCAACGGTGCGTTTTCTTTATTTTGTTTTTTCTGAATTCTTCCTGGAAACCTGCAGCCAGAATACCCGCAGGTATGGCAAAGAAGGCAATACCGGTAAGCATAATCACACTGGCCATTGCTTTACCAAGGTTGGTAAGCGGATACATATCTCCGTAGCCTGTGGTGGTAAGCGTTACTACCGCCCACCAGATCGTATGAGGTATACTTTTAAACTCGCTTGTTTCTTCGGTAGGATACATATGTTCTGCAAAATAGATGATACAGGCGGAGATAATAATAAGAAACAGTGCCAGTATAAAGCTAAGCATCAGTTCATTTTTTCTGCGTTTAAATACATTGGCAATCATATGTACTGATTCTGTGTAGGCTGTAAGCCTGAACAGTCTGATTACCCGCAGCAGCCTTAATATCCTTAGTTCCCGCAAATCGAATCTTATGCCAATGAAATATGCCAGGATAGATGGGAGAATGGCAAACAGGTCAATCAACGCTCCGGGTGATAGGATATACTTTACCCGCCCCCAAAAGCTGTGTTTATATTTTTCTTCATGGTTGCTGCTCCATACCCGAAGGATGTATTCAATAGAAAAGATGATTACCGATACAAGATCGAAATAGTAGAAAAATTCGGAGTATTTATTATGTATTTCTTTAACCGTTTCAAGGATAACAGCCAGGACGTTAAGGATTATCAGCACAATGATAAAAACATTGATGATCTTGTCCCAGCGTTTATCGCCTACTATTTCGGGGTGCAGCAGTCCATGCACTTTCTTTTTTGTACCCTTGTACATTTTACCTGCAGGTTTTGGTCTTTCTAAAGATAAAATAAATCCCCCTTGCTTTAACGGCAAGGGGGATTTATTATCTGAACTTCAAGATATTTTATGAATCTTTCCCGTGGCAGTGCTTGTATTTCTTACCGCTTCCGCAGGGGCAGGGGTCATTACGGCCAATTTTTGGGCCAACGGTTACAGGTACCAGTTTATCTTTTTCATTGGCTGCATAATCATCGCCAACTGCATCTACTTCGTCTTTATTCGCTTTCATCTTACTCATGTCAGTTTTTTGCTGACGGCCCTCTTTCAAAGGAGCATCTTCCTGCTGAATGGGTATGGATGAGTGACTCAGGAATGAAACTATATCTTTATTGACATCGGCATTCATGTTCCTGAATTGATTATATGCTTCCATCTTATAAATAACCAACGGGTCTTTCTGTTCCAGGTAAGCCGTCTGCACACTTTGTTTCAGATCATCCATTGCCCGCAGGTGTTCCTTCCATGCATCATCAATCACCGCAAGAGTTATTGTTTTTTCAAGAGAGTTTGCTAATTCTGCACCATTTGTGCTAAGTGTTTTATCAAGATTGGTAAGAACATTCAATCCCTTTCTTCCATCAGTAAAAGGTACCACCACATTTTCTATATGGCTGCCCTGTGTCAATCTTATATTTTTGAAAACAGGAATGGCCTGCTTCTGAATATCTGCTTTATGCTGGTTATATCTTTCAGTGGCCTCATTATAGAGGTGATCTGACAGTTTATTAAGATCAGCTTTTTTAAATTCTTCTTCAGAAATGGTGGTATCCAGTCCAAAATTGACGATACAGGCCATTTTAAATCCTTCATAATCTTCTTGCTCCCTGAATGAACTTACCAGGCCTTCTGCAAGGGCAGAGAAGGAAGTGTCAATATCCAATGCAAGTCGTTCGCCAAATAAAGCATGATTACGTCTTTTATAAACAGCATTACGCTGCATGTTCATTACGTCATCATACTCCAGCAAACGTTTACGTATACCAAAGTTGTTTTCCTCCACCTTTTTTTGTGCCCGCTGTATACTGTTGCTGATCATGCTGTGCTGTATCACATCGCCTTCTTTGTATCCGAGTTTGTCCATCAGCGAAGCAATACGTTCACTGCCGAACATTCGCATCAGATCATCTTCCAGTGATACATAGAATTGTGATGAGCCGGGATCACCCTGGCGACCAGCCCGGCCACGCAATTGCCTGTCTACACGACGGCTTTCGTGTCTTTCGGTACCAATAATAGCCAGGCCACCTGCTTCTTTTACACCGGGACCGAGTTTGATATCTGTACCACGACCGGCCATATTGGTTGCAATAGTAACGGCGCCTGCCAATCCTGCTTCCGCCACCACCTGTGCTTCCCTGGCATGTTGTTTTGCATTCAATACATTATGCGGGATCTTTTTTTGTTGCAGCATCCTGCTCAATAACTCACTTACTTCTACAGAAGTAGTACCTACAAGACAAGGACGGCCTGCATTGCGAAGGTTTTCAATCTCATCAATGACGGCTTTATATTTTTCTCTTTTCGTTTTATAAACGAGATCTTGTTTATCATCCCTGACCATTTTCAGGTTGGTGGGCACATTTACCACATCCAGTTTATAAATGCTCCATAATTCAGCAGCTTCTGTTTCCGCAGTACCCGTCATACCCGCCAGTTTGTGGTACATACGGAAATAATTCTGTAAGGTAATAGTAGCATAGGTTTGTGTAGCCGCTTCAATCTTCACATTTTCCTTGGCTTCTAATGCCTGGTGTAATCCATCGCTATAGCGACGGCCTTCCATGATACGGCCTGTCTGTTCGTCTACAATCTTAATGGCCCCATCAATTATTACATATTCCACATCTTTGGCAAACAATGTGTATGCTTTCAGTAATTGTTGAACTGTGTGGATACGATCAGCTTTTTGTGCATATTCGTTCAGAATAATTTCTTTCTGCTGTAGTTTTTCATCAGCTGTTGCAGCATTTTTTTCTACTTCAGCAAGTTTAACTCCAATGTCTGGTAAAACAAAGAATTCCGGGTCTTCACCGGTTTTGGTGATCATAGCAAGACCTTTATCTGTAAGCTCTACCGAGTTATTTTTTTCGTCTATATGAAAAAGCAGGTCTTCATCAACAATGTGCATATTACGCATCTGGTCCTGCAGGTAATAGTTCTCTGCTTTCTGCATTTTTACCCGTATCCCCGGTTCACTCAGGAACTTAATAACCGGACCATATTTTGGCAAGCCACGATGTGCTCTGAACAGGTAGAGGCCACCACTTTTGGGATCATCATCACCTTCAGCGATGCGCTTCTTTGCTTCATTAAGACAGTTACGGATAATTCTTTCCTGCTCCTGGACCAGTTGCTGGATCCTTGGTTTGTGAATATGAAATTGCTGGTCTTCTCCTTTAGGAACAGGGCCGGAAATAATTAGAGGAGTTCTTGCATCATCAATCAAAACAGAATCAACTTCATCCACCATCGCATAGTGGTGTTTACGTTGTACCATTTCTTCCGGTGTATGTACCATGTTGTCACGCAGATAATCAAAACCAAATTCATTATTGGTGCCATAGGTAATATCTGCGAGATATGCTTTTCTTCTTTCTTCACTGTTTGGCTGGTGTTTGTCTATACAGTCGACAACTAATCCGAGCCATTCGAAAATTGTTCCGTTCCATTCCTGGTCACGACGGGCCAGGTAATCGTTCACTGTTACAATATGAACACCTTCGCCGGGTAATGCATTCAGGTAGGCGGGAAGTGTAGATACAAGGGTTTTACCTTCACCGGTTGCCATTTCTGAGATCTTTCCCTGGTGTAATACAATACCACCAATCAATTGAACATCATAATGCACCATGTTCCAGGTAACTTGTCCGCCGGCAGCTGTCCAGGTATTCTTAAAAATTGATTTATCACCATCGATAGAAATATAGTCCTTCTTTACACTTAAATCTCTGTCTAATTGTGTGGCAGTGGAAATGATCTCGGTATTTTCTTTGAAACGTCGGGCTGTCTCCTTAATGACTGCAAAAGCTTCCGGAAGAATTTGCTCCAGTGCTTCTTCTATTTTCTTGTCCCGGTCTTTTTTCAGTTTATCCACTTCCTGGTAGATGGTGTCTTTGCCAAGCAGATCGTTAAAAGGCAATTCCTCTGCAGCTGTATTCTTTTGAGCAATTTCAGCGTCAATTTCTGTCAGGTGTTCTTTGATGCGCTGACGAAACTCCTGTGTTTTATTGCGAAGCTGATCATTGCTCAACGATTGGTAAGCAGCAAAAAAGTCGTTGATCTTTGCAACATATGGCTCAATCTTTTTAACGTCTTTTTCCGACTTACTGCCACCAAAAATTTTTGAAATAAAACCAAGCATAAAATAAGTGTTGTTGGGTATTCCCTGGTTGTAATAATTAATGGAATTTAGAATGTCAAATAAGGTGCTACAACTTGCTTTAAGCCAATTTGACAGAACATCCCCCTTTTACAGGGGCAGCAAAGATAATGTAATTGGTCCAGCGGCCATAAGGTCTGAATGCTAAGCTGTTCAAAAAATTTTATGAAGAAAAAACACTCTTTACTTCTTTGTGTACAGGTTTTTACATTGTTTCTGTGTGCTCAAGCGCAAGATCATGTAATAACCTGGGATGCAGATACACTGCAATGTATTTTCCCCGATAAGCCCCGGAAAGAGGGGGTAAAGCCTGGTTCGAAATACGAGAATGGTCATATTCGGTTGCTGGCGCATTTTGAGAACGATTCAATAAGGGTAATCGAGGCCGGGGACATAAAAGGATATTCCCGGAAAAAGCATGGTAAATCGTTGTTATGTGATGGTGTTTTTGAGTCTGTCGAAGTGACTGAGCAGGAACAACGATATATTTATTCCGGCCGCAATGATGGTAAAAGATGGTATTTCCTTAACAGGATTTTCTCGGGCAAATATGCATCACTATATGTAATGTATATAAGCAGAACATCGGGACCACCTTCTCCTTTCTACTTTGTAAGAAAAATGGATCATGAGAAGATAAAACCTGTATTATTAAGGAACTGGAAACAGGTTTTTGATTACCTGTATGATCCTGTAATCAGCACAGACTTCAAAGCTGAAAATTATAAGGGGAAGCAAAAAAATTATTTGCATATTGTGAAAGAATATAACCGTCTTAAAGAGAGGGTGTCAAAAAACCAATAAAGGTTTAAAAGTGCTTACTTAATTTGCAGGGATGTTCAATCTATCACACTGCTATAACCGGAAGAGCTTTCTTATAGCCATGTTAGTTTTGGTTCTCATGAGCTGTGGAAGGACGGATAAACCCGCTACTCAGAAATTTAACACCGACTGGGTTTATTTTAATTACACAATAAGTGCGGAAGAGGGGGATGATAATCTAACGGTACTGGTCCGTTTCCTGATGGGAGAAGACGATGAAGCAGTCTCAATTCCTGGCGGGGCTTCTGTAATGCTGGACGATGAAATATTGAACCCGGACAGTTCTAAAAAAGCAGGAATTTTCTACGAAGTACATAAGCCCATTACTTCTTTTGCAGGCAAGCATATTATTACATACACAGATGCATCCGGGAAGCAGTATAAGCATGAATTTAATTTTCAGCCGCTTGTTCTTTCCACCTATGTTCCGGATACTGTTCAACGACAGGATATGCCACTGGAGTTGCTGGGATTAGAAGAGGTGGATTATGTCAGAATCCTTGCTACAGATACGTCATTTTTGAGTGATGGAATAAACCGACTGGACACTGTAAAAAATGGGCAGTTGAACATTTCAGTCAACGACTTCAGTAAACTGGTGAACGGGCCAGTTCAACTGGAGCTGAACCGGGAGTACGAAATTCCTGTAGAAAATGGCATGGGATCGGGAGGGAAAATTGCTATTACTTACCGGCTCAGGCGGGAGTTTATTCTTAAGGACTAAGCTGAATCAGAAGGATTTACACAAATAAGTCACATGCAGTTCACTAAGGGATTTTTATTTTAAGATGCTATGGAATTTTAGCCCTCAGACCATACCTTTGCGGCCAATTTAAGTAAGATTTATGGCAGGTCAGTTAAAAGAGGTTCGTAACCGGATTAAGTCGGTACAAAGTACACAGCAGATTACCAAGGCCATGAAAATGGTGAGTGCGGCGAAACTGCGCCGGGCCCAGGATGCCATTATTCAGATGCGTCCGTATGCACAGAAACTGCAGGAGATGCTCAGCAATATTGTAAGTAATAGTGAAAGCGGAACAGGTATGTCTTTAGCTGCTGAACGCACAGCAGAGAAAGTATTGCTGATTGTAATTACCAGCGACCGTGGCCTTGCCGGAGCTTTTAATGCTAATATCATTAAGCTGGCAAAAGCAACTATTGCAGAGAAATATGCTGATCAGCATAAAAAAGGTAATGTTACTATCTGGAATATCGGTAAGAAAGGATACGAAAACTTTATCAAGGCCAATTATAAAGCTGATGCCACATTCAAAGATATTTTCCTGAACCTGACCTTTGAAAATGTTCAGAAAGCAGCACAGGCAGCTATGAAGGCGTTTGAAGAAAAAGAGTTTGACGTAGTAGAGATCGTTTACAGCCAGTTTAAGAATGCAGCTACACAACGGTTTGAAGTGGAAAGATTTTTACCAATTCCTAAGGTGGGAAACCTGCCTGCGGGCAAGCAGGAAAAGCCGGCCCGTAAAGCTGATTTCATTTATGACCCCTCTAAAGAGCTGCTTATAGCAGAGCTGATGCCAAAGATACTCAACACACAACTATATAAAGCCGTTTTGGATTCAAACGCATCAGAGCATGGAGCCCGGATGACAGCCATGGATAAAGCCAGCGAGAATGCTAACGAAATGCTTCGTTCGCTGAAGATTTCTTACAACCGTGCAAGACAGGCAGCAATTACAACTGAACTGACAGAAATAGTAAGTGGCGCAGCTGCGTTACAAGGCTAAAATGTGAGAAACTAATTTTTGAATTGTTAACTTTTTCATGAAGCTTGCGGCTATTGTTGCAAGCTTTATAATTTTGAAACAGATATGGAGATTACGAATCTGATACCGCATATTGAAGCATTGATCTTTGCCAGCGATAAGCCATTAACTACCCTCGAAATAACCGAACTGGTAAATAATGCTTTTGGCTTTATGGAAGATAAAATTTCATTGGACCAGGTGGAAGCAGCAATTGAAGGAATTACAGAAAAATACGCCTCGGAATTTTACCCTTTTGAGATGAAGCAAAGTGGTGGTGGCTGGCAGTTCCTGACCAAAAAGGATTTTCATAAAACGATTGCACAACTTAATGGCGATAAATTCCTGAAGCGTCTTTCCGCCGCTTCGTTGGAAACCCTTGCTATTGTAGCTTACAAACAACCGGTGACAAAAGGTGAAATTGAAGCGATCCGTGGAGTTAGTTCCGATTATGCTGTTCAGAAATTATTAGAGAAGGAACTGATCATTATTACAGGTCGCAATGAGAAATTACCCGGTCACCCGCTGGTATATGCTACGTCAAAAAATTTCATGGATTATTTCGGGATCAATTCTGCGGATGACCTGCCGAAGATCAAAGAAGTGCTGGCAGAACAATTGGTAGAGCCAACAGTCATGAAAGACGTAAATCAGAAAGAGGAGGATGATTCAAAATCAGAAGACACAGATGGTATTGATGAGATCGAGGCGCTGGCTGTAACAGAGGGTGGCGAACTGATCGTTAATAACGAACAGGGAGAAGGAGAGGAAAATTGATCGTAGTACATAAACTATTATTATATGAGTGGTTCAGTACTTACTGAACCACTTCTTTTTTATCTTCGCCAGCCTATGTCAGAAGAACTCTCCCACGAACAACTGGTAGCATTTGCCAATCAATTTGGTACGCCGCTTTATGTATATCATGCAGAAAGGATAAAAGAGCAGTATAATAAATTGCTGACCTCTTTTGCAGGTACCGATGTTCGTTTTTTTTACGCAGCGAAAGCACTTACTAATATCAATATACTCCGTTATATAAAAAGTACAGGCTGTAATATTGACTGCAGTTCTATTAATGAAGCAAAACTTGCTGTATTAGCCGGGTTTGAACCGGAGAATATCCTTTACACCTCAAATAATATTGCTTTTGAAGAAATTGAGGAAGCGCAGCAGATGGGTATTCATATCAACATTGATAGTATCTCAAACCTGCGGAAGTTTGGTTTGAAATTCGGACACCATTACCCGGTAGGCATCCGGCTACGGCCTAATATTATGGCTGGAGGAAATCTAAAGATATCGACAGGTCATGCTGACAGCAAATTTGGTGTGCCACTGGAAGATATCGAAGAAGTATTAGAGGTGGTAAAGGAAACGGATCTGTTCATCCGCACATTGCACATACATACAGGTAGTGAGATACAAGATGTGGAAGTATTTGCCAAGGGAATTGAAGTGCTGTTTGACGTGGTTAAGCATTTCCCGGAATTAGAGGTTATTGACCTGGGCGGTGGATTTAAAGTGCCTTATAAACCAGGAGATGAAGGAACCGATATTGAGTTATTAGGAAAAAAAGTAAAAGAAGAATTTGAGTGGTTTGAAAAAAAATACAACCGCCATCTCCAGGTTTGGTTTGAGCCAGGAAAGTATATAGTAAGTGAAGCGGGATATTTTATCTCGAAAGTAAATGTCTTAAAGCCTGCCGGCGAAGCGATTTTTGCGGGAGTAGACACGGGTCTCAATCATCTCATCCGCCCGATGTTTTATGGTGCCTACCATGAAATCGAAAACATTACTAACTCCACAGGAGAAAAAAAGTTGTATAATGTAGTAGGTAACATTTGTGAAACGGACACTTTTGCAGAAAATCGTTTATTGCCCGAAATAAGAGAGGGTGATTATCTTGTTTTCAGAAATGCAGGAGCCTATTGTTTTGAAATGTCGTCTCATTATAATTCACGGTTCAAACCAGCAGAGATAATGATAAAGGATAACAAAGCTTATCTGATTCGCAGGAGAGATGAACTTAAGGACCTGTTAAACGGGCAAACGGAGATCAGTTCCTGATCAATTCTATTGTACTGCTCTTACAATTACCGTAGCTATTGTTTTAGACATTACAGGAAGTGTTCCGAAAGGCGTTTCGGTATTGCCATTAGAATCAGTGGTGGTCGTTTTCTCCCTGATTATACCAGTCACTTTATCAAGAGTGATCTTTCCGGTTGATTTGTTTTTCATGGTGGTAGTTGTTTCGTTGCCCATCATTTCTGCTTTCATAACAGTAGTGGAACTACCTGTAAAATCAACCATGATCGTTGTGTCAGTAATAGCTGTAATTACATAAGTCACATCAAATTTTTCAGTTACAGTCTCACCTGATTCTGTCCATGAATCACCCACTCCCACACCGCCTTCTTTCTCAGGTATTACTCTGAATACACTGCCTTTACCTTTTTTAGGAGGCTGCACAATCTCAACAACATCTTTCATCATGCTTGTAATGATTGCCATACGGCTATCATTGAGTGAAGAGGCAAAACTATCAGGCATGGTCATTAATACTTTTCCATAAGGGTCAATAATCATATCATATTTTTTCTCCAGCATCTCTTTAACCGGTTTTCCAAATTGTCCATTCAGGTCTTTAGGTATATCGGAATCGAAGGATTGTTTTTGGCCCATCCCGTCAAATTGAAATGTTATCCGTTTTACTGTATGATTAAGTGTATGGTTGTCATCTGTGGTGTTTGTTATTTTGTAAGCATGAGTTCCGGTGGCATCTACATTAAAATCAATGGCCTGGCCCATTGCTTGCTGGGCAATAGTGGTCTTTGTTTGTAGAGTGATCTCGAAGATTTGCCCTTGTTGAAATTTTAATCGCCCATCTGATCGCTGTGCTAAAATAATACCTGAGGTAAGCAGCAGGATACAGCTAAAAGAAATTTGTTTTAACATATACAGAAATGAAAAGGATTAGGAGAAATAAGTTATTTCAGTAAAGTTGACGAATCTATGCCATAATCGTTGCAATCCGGTGGAAAAATAATTGTTATTACATGTTATCTTCCCGGTTGATATTTCATCTTAACTTACTACTTTTAAAATAACATTTAAACCTTAAAACTGTTTTTTATGCCTATTAGAATGACTGACGATCCGGTGGATCCTAATCAACGGGATGATGATGGCGGCGGCGGCAACCGTCCTAATTTTCCGGGCGGAGGAGGAGGATTAATGTCCCTCTTGCCTTTGCTGATGGGCTTGTTTAAGGGTAAGGGAATTATTCTGTTATTGGTACTTGCAGTCGGGGCCTACTTTATATTAGGAAAAGGCGGGGGTGGTTGTAATGTGGCACAGGTGGCGCAACAGCTGTTTTCAAAAAGTGGCTATAACTTTGATCCTGCTGAATTTAATAAAGCTTCAGTATATGAAGGCCTGGAGGATGATGCCAGCAAAAATCCTTTGCCTGAAGCAGTTTCTTTACTTCGGTTTGCCCCCAACAGGTCAAACCAGGGAGAACAGGGCAGCTGTGTGGCATGGAGTTGTGCTTATGGGGCGCAAACTATTTTGACTGCTGCCGCTACTGGTGCTGATCCTAATACCATACGCTTCAGCCCTTCTTATTTGTACAACCAGATAAGATTAGAAGGTTGCCAGGGTTCTTATTTACAAAGGGCTATGGAGGCCATGCAGAAAAATGGCGGTGTACCCCTTAGTCAATATCCGTACACTGACCAGGATTGTGAGAGGATGCCAACCTCGGCTGATATCCAGGCAGGAAGACAAAATGTTATTCACGGCTTTACCCGTATCACCAACGGAGATAATATAAATGAGATAAGTGTAAGAGGCATAAAAGAACACCTGGCCAAGGATGCTCCTGTTGCCATTGGTATGATGGTGGGGCAAAGCTTTATGCAGAATATGATGGGGCAGGAGCTGTGGGAGCCCAGCGGTATGGATGCATCACAAATGGGAATGGGCGGACATGCCATGACAGTAATAGGATACGATGACAGGAAATTCGGCGGAGCATTCCAGGTCATGAACAGTTGGGGTCCCGAGTGGGGAAATAATGGAGTGGCATGGGTAAGATATGGTGATTTTAAAACGTATGTAAGAGAAGCTTATGGTATCGATCCATTGCCAAAAAGAAGCAATGTGGCAAATATTCCTTTGGAATGTAATATTGGGTTAGTTAAGAATGATGATAAGCAGAATATAGCTTTACGGATAAAAGGGAATAATTTATTTGAAACCGTAACACCAATTAAAGTTGGTACCCGTTTCAAAATGTCAATAGAAAATGCAACAGAATGCTACATCTATGTTTTCGGACAAGAAGCAGATGGCAGCAGTTTTGTTTTATTCCCCTACCTGAAGCCCGGTGAAACAGTTTCCAAACATTCACCTTATTGTGGAATTACCGGTTATCGTTTGTTTCCCAAAGCACAATCGCTGGAAGCCGACAGCATTGGTACCAAAGACTATATTGCCATTGTAGTAAGTAAAGATGAGCTCGATTATAATCGTCTCAACCAGGCTATCAGCCAGAGTCGCCAATCCACTTATGCAGGCAAAGTAAATGAGGCACTGCAAAGCATACTGATTCGTTCTGCCAGGTTTAACAATACCAACGATGGAAGGATCTACTTTAAAGTGGATGCCAATGATAATAAAGCGGTGGCAGCTATTGTGGCGTTTGATAAACAATAATGTAATGGCAATAAATATTCATACAGCTGAATTTATAAAAATGCTGAAACATCCTGTTAAGTTCAGGATGTTTCTGTTTTCGAAACTACCGGCCGCATATTTTGCCGGAGTAAGAGTAAGGGATGCAGATGAAGCTAAATGTGTAGTGACAGTGCCATATAAATGGCTGTCGCAAAATCCGTTTCGCTCTACTTACTTCGCCTGTCTTAGCATGGCGGCCGAAATGAGTACAGGAGCACTGGCAATGGCGCACCTTTATAAAATCGATCCGCCTGTTTCTATGCTAGTGGTAAAAGTGGAGTCTGAGTATTTTAAAAAAGCAACAGACAGATCGTCTTTCATTTGTGAAGACGGAGCACTATTCAGGAAAGCAATAGAAGAAACAATTGCTACCGGTGAAGCCAGATCGGTCAGAGCAAGATCGGTAGGAACTAATAAAGCCGGTGAAGTGGTAGCAGAATTTTATATTACATGGTCATTTAAAGTAAAATCAAAATAATGAAAATCGCATTTCACGGAGCCGCCAGAACGGTGACAGGTTCGAAACACCTGTTGACATTAAAGAGTGGTAAGAAAATATTACTGGATTGTGGTATGTTCCAGGGATTGGGAAAAGAGACCGATGTCCTGAATCGCAGTTTCGGTTTTGATCCCCGGGAAGTAGATATGATGATCCTTTCCCATGCACATATCGATCACAGTGGTCTTATACCAAGACTGGTGAAGGAAGGATTTGCCGGCAAGATATTTTGCACACATGGCACAAGAGAACTCGTCACTGTTTTATTGGAGGATTCTGCTGAGATACAGGAAGATGATATAAAATATATTAATAAGAGGAGGGCGGCTTCGGGACAACCTTATTTGAGACCCTTGTATACTGTGGAAGATGCACAAAATGCCACTAAGTATTTTGAGGAAGCAGATTATGGACAGTGGTTTGATGTGATGGAAGGAGTACAGGCTATGTTTACAGATGCAGGACATATCATCGGCAGTACCTGTGTGCACTTAAAAGTAGTTGAGGATAAGAAAGAAACGAGAATCACTTTTAGTGGAGATATTGGTCGTTACCGTGATGCAATCCTCAAATCTCCCGAAACATTTCCTCAGGCAGACTATATCATTATGGAATCAACCTATGGCAACAGCCTGCATGATACTCATGTAACCACACCGGATATGTTACTGCGCTGGATTGAGAAAGCCTGCCTGCAAAAGAAGGGGAAGCTTATTATGCCTGCATTCAGTGTGGGCCGCACCCAGGAGATTTTGTATTCGTTAAATCAGCTTGAAATTGAAAATCGCCTGCCTGAGCTTGATTATTATGTTGACAGCCCCCTTAGTATTGAAGCGACGGAGATTATTAAAAAATATCCCAACTATTTTAACAAGACTATTCAGCGTATCATGCAGAATGATAATGATCCATTCTCCTTTAAAGGGCTGCGATATGTAAAGACGGTTGAGCAGTCAAAACTGTTAAATTTTCAAAACGGCCCAATGGTTATTATTTCTGCCAGCGGGATGGCCGATGCAGGAAGAGTGAAACATCATATCAGTAACAATATTGAAAATAGCCACAATACTATCCTGCTTACCGGTTACTGTGAGCCCCGTTCTCTGGGAGGTAGGTTGCTGTCAGGAGATAAAGATGTAAGCATTTTTGGAGTAATGCATGAAGTGCATGCGGAAGTTGGTTCTATCCGCAGCATGAGTGCTCATGGAGATTATGAAGATATGAGCCAGTGGCTGGCATGCCAGGATCCCCGGCAGGTTAAAAAACTATTTCTTGTGCATGGAGAGTATGATGTGCAACAGGATTTCGCAAAAAGACTTATAAAGAAAGGGTTTACCGATGTAGATATACCTGCACCACATTTTGAAGTGGGGCTGGCTTGATGACCGCCGTATACTTTCACAAGTCTTTAATAAACTACTGCATCATTTTTCCGTTTATTATTTGTCGACTGAGTTTTAATTAACATTAAACGGAAAGCTATGAAAACAATAAGTAAGCTGTGCGGATTGTATGTGTCTTTGCTATTTCTTCTCGCAAGTTGTGGTACTACCGCACATATAGAAAAGGATGATAAAGCTGATTTTAGCCGCTATAAAACCTTTGCCTGGATAGATAAAGATGGGGAGGGAAAGGATGATCTGAATAAAAAGAATGACCTTACCGAAAAGCGAATCCGGGATGCAGTCAATGCGGAATTAGAGAGATCGGGCTGGAGAGAAGTGAAAAACAGGCCGGATGTTCTGTTGAGCTATGATGTACTGGTGGAAGGAATAACAAAAGAAAAGAATACTCCTGTATATTCAAGACCTTTCTCAAGGGTAATATATAATCCATATACCCGCCGCTATACTACCATTTACTATCCTTCACAATTTGTAGGCTATGAACGGGATGAACGGCCTGTTAAGGAAGGCACCGTTACTATTTCAATGATTGATACAAAGACGGATAAAACAGTCTGGCAGGGATGGACAACAGAGGAAGTAAATAGCAGAAATCTTACTTCAAAAGAAATTCAATATGCAGTGAGGTCGATCTTTAAAAAATTTGATATTGCGAAAAACTAATTAATAAAGGACGGTTCGATAATGATGTAAAAAAACCCCTGAAAAGGGGTTTTTTAGTACCGGAGAGCAGACTTGAACTGCCGTCCGCCGAGGCGGATATGAATCCGATGATTAATGAATTAAGGTATTAATAAAGTCTCTTCCGATTCCTGATTTTAGCCATTTTTCTTTAGCCATTGCAGCAGTCTTACTATCAAATTGTTCAGAGTAAATTAATTTCCATGGTCTATATCTGGCTGTCCAATCTTTGCCCAGCTTGTTATGGGATAACAATCTTTCGGGAAGATTAGAGGTAAAACCTGTATAATGCTTGTTATGTTTTTCAGAGAATAATATGTAAACAAAGAATGGCATAAAATTAAGGCCCCGGAAAGGGGCCTTACTGTACCGGAGAGCAGACTTGAACTGCCGACCTTCGGGTTATGAATCCGATGCTCTAACCAGCTGAGCTACCCCGGCGAATGGGCGGCAAAAATAGCCATTTCGGGCTAAAGATTGAAATGAAATTTGCCCTTAATTTTATGGTATTACCATGATTAAACTACGTCTTGCAAAACCCGCTGACTCAGGAGATATACTTGCTATCTATGCTCCTTATATTGAAAAAACCTCTTTTACTTTCGAAACAGATGTGCCATCCCCGGAAGCATTTGCCGAAAGGATCAGCTCATACCTGGAAAGCTGGCCCTGGTTGGTGTGTGAAGTAGATGGAGTAATAGTGGGGTATGCCTATGCTGCCCGCTACCGGGAAAGAGTGGCCTATCAATGGTCGGTTGAATCCTCGGTGTATGTACATGATGATCATCAAAGAAAGGGTATAGCAAGAATATTGTACTCTGCTTTGTTCAAAATTTTAAAAAGGCAGGGATTTCGTAATGTATATGCGGTTATCAATCTGCCAAATGAAAAAAGTGTGGCTTTTCATGAAAGTCTGGGCTTCAGTTATTTTGCCACTTACGAACAAGTAGGATACAAGTTGGGTCAATGGAAAAATGTTGGCTGGTGGAGACTGATAGTAAATGAATTCGACCATGAGCCTTTAGCTCCCGTATTATTTTCCCTGCTTGATAAAGAATTTTTGCCTGCTTTGTTCGAACAGCAAACAACATCTTTATAGCATTAATCAATCTTTATTTCAAATAGACTTAGCGAAATACAACTGTAATAAGCAGGCAGATCAGCTGTTGTGTCAGGTGTTATGGTCTCCAAAAAAGTGAAACCACATTTTACATAGTACTCAATTAGTTTCGGATTATCACCCCAGGTATCCATCCGTATGAATTGTTTGTCCAGCCGGCGTCCATGTTCTTTGGCCCAATCAATTATTTTACTTGTATAATTATTGCCCCGGTGTTTTGGGTGAGTAGTAATACGGTGAATATAAACAGAAGGATCATTATTCCGATCGCCCCAGATAAAGGGGTCATCATAGACTGTTAGAAAAATACAGACTATGGTATCATTATCCAGTATTTTCCATTGACGGCGTTCTTCAATTTCAATTTTGATCATGGCAGGGTCAAAAGATTGCCAATGCCTGTTCGATTTTTCTTTCTGGTATTCTCTTGCTGCATCATACAAACTAAGCATCATAGGTATGTCAGCAATGGTGCAGTTGACGATTTGCATACTGTAAACTTAATCAGAATTTTTGGCCATAATAAAAAAGCCGCCCCCCGAAAGAAGCGGCTTAGTTATAGCTGGCAATCGTCTAAAAGCTAAAAGCAATACGGGCAAACAGGCGACGTCCGGCTGTTCCCATTTGCACCGCATCCCAGGCACCGCCTGTTTCAGTGTTATAGGCCCAGTCTTTAGCCCCTTTCACCACGCCAAAATCAGGGTGTGCATTCAACAGGTTATCAATTCCAAGATGCAGCGTTAGTTTTTTAAATAAAGGATGGCTGGCATAAATATCGGTTACCAGTTTTCCGGAATAATCAAACTGATCAGGCACATCACCACTACCATTATCCAATGGAACAGTAGGTGATATTCCTAATCCATCCTGTCCATAACCCAACAAGGTTACTTTTCCAAAGTAAGTTAGCCTTGTCCCCAGTGTAAGTTTCTTCCTTCCATACTCAAAACTGAACGCTCCTTTCATTTTGGGTGCAGAAGCCAGGATAAATTTTTGTTCTCTGTCACTCAAAAAAGTCTGGCGCAGAAATGCTGAACCACTGAGTTTGGACGGAACATTGATTTTATCAATCTCCATGTTTTGAATATTACCTGCAAATAAAGCACGGTAGCGGCTGTCGCCAACTTTCTTATTGTAATCAATCACCACATCAATACCAGAGTTGGTTGTATTAACAGCATTCGCAAAGAACTGCGCATAGCTAACATTTAATGCTGCCATTTGCGAAGCAAGACCCGGATCAAGACCTGGGTCACTGCCATCGAATTGCCCGCTGATCACAACCCGGTCTTTTATTTTGGTCATATAACCATCCAGTGTAACATTCAGATTAGCGGTAGCCTTCCAGGTAAAGCCTACACTGGCACTTATACTTTTTTCTTGTGTAAGGTCAGGTATGCCTGCGGCTTTGGCTAATGAACTGTAATTCGGGGCAATCTTTACTTCGGCAATATTACCGGCCTGTACGGTGGTAAAAGTAGAACTGAAATTGATCTGTTGCAAAGAAGGAGCTCTGAAGCCGGTACTGAATGAACCTCTCAGGTTAACATTTTTTGAAGCTTTTACCCTGGTAGCGAATTTATAGTTATGTGTAAATCCAAAATCACTATAATTTTCGAGGCGAACTGCGAGGTTGACTAACCAGGCTGGCACGATATCAAATTCTGCATCACCATAAAATCCTAAAACATTACGCTGTGCATTCACTTCATCATTGGGCT
This sequence comes from Bacteroidota bacterium, assembly GCA_029558715.1. Lineage (GTDB taxonomy): Bacteria > Bacteroidota > Bacteroidia > Chitinophagales > Chitinophagaceae > JJ008. The sequence goes on from JAKQEA010000075.1 coordinate 22,188, forward strand.
GATATCCCGGAAACCCTTGTGCACCGGTAGCCTTGTTGCCAGAGAGATCATAATTGGTATAGGAAGCTTCTTCACCGGCAAATATTTTATAGTTTTCATAGCGATACTCTACACCTAATCCAAGGTTAAAGTTTTTTGCAAATTCCCGGCTAAAGTTCAGGTTGCTGGTGTTTTGTAAGAAAGAAAAACCACCATCATCAAAATGTCTCTGAGCTGAGCCAAGGGAGGCATTGAAAGTTTTGTCGCCATAAAAATGAAAATTATTTTTTCCAACAGTGTTGCTCAGGTCCCAGTTCCAGTTGCCCCAGGCCACTCCTTTAAAACCTCCTGTTATAGAAAAGTCTTTGATCTTTGTTTGTATATGGGGGCTGTACCATATTTCTCCGTCACTGCCTACTCTCATTACTTCGGGTACAAATATCAGATCCCCCATTGCATCGGTGGGAAACCGATCGGGTCTGGCTGACCAGTTGCGGGTGAATGCGTAGGCATCAGATGATTTACTATTGTGCCCGCCAAATGAGTAAAAAGATGTTTTCCCTTTACCCGGCAATTCAAGATTATAAAAAGTTCCAAAGGTGTTAACGCCTGCATCTCCATGGCCACGACGATAGATGTTTAAATACATTGCTTCATCATCAGTCTGGTAATTGGCTGTTTTTAATGCCTGGCGGAATGTTTTAGAAGTGCTAACTCCATCAAAAGTAAGATTGATAAATCCTCCTTTTTTACCTAAAGGCAGGCCAAAATTTACATTAGCAGCGATTGATTTGCCATCAAATTTTCCTGCATGTTCATAATCCTTGTGTAAACCAGATTCAAAAGCCGTATTGAATTTAGGATCATAATAAGCAGCTACACCTACAGATCCGTTTATTTCATTAACTGTTTTTTTGGTAACCAGGTTGATAACACCTGCGATAGCATCAGAACCATATTGAGCTGAGGCGCCATCTCTTAAAATTTCAACCCTGTCAATGGCGGACGAGGGCAGTGAGTTGAGGTCAGTACCGGTATTGCCACGGCCTCTTGTTCCGAACATGGCTACGAACGCAGTCTGGTGACGACGCTTGCCATTTACCAGAACCAATGTCTGGTCAGGGCCAAGACCACGCAAAGTTGCCAGGTCAATATGATCGGCCCCATCGCTGCCACTTTGTTTATTGTAATTGAAAGAAGGAGCAGCATAATTTAGTATAGAAGTCAGATCCATTCTGGCAGTAGGAGCTGCAGCCTGTGCTACATTTATCACATCTACCGGCGCTGTGGTTTCAGTTTTTACCCGTCCTGCTCTCCGGGATCCTACCAGCACCACCTGTCCAAGTTCTTCGATAGATTGGGCAAGGGTAATATTGACTGGTCCCGAAACATTTGCTTTTATGGTTTGCTTTACAAACCCGATGGAGGATATCTCCAGCTCATCATCGGAATTTACTGTAAGACTAAAAGTACCATCGGCACCGGTTAAGGCCATTTTACCGGTTTTTTTCGATTTTACAGTTACACCTGCAATGGGCAGGCCATTGGCATCGGTTATTTTACCAGTCACAGCTTGCTGTGCTATTACCGCAATACCCGTAAATAAGAAAGAGAAAAATAGAAAGAGAGCCTTTCTCATATTGATTAGTTTGGTTAAAAGATAACTTAAATATAAAGTAAAATATATTTAAATGAAATGAGTTTCTGTTAACCAATGTGGATATTGGTTTGACCTGACGGTTTTTTCAAAGTGCTGCCAGCATATAGATGGCAGCACTTTTAGTTACCTGTTTTAATTGCGTAATGTCTGTGAATGAATTTTATTGTGCAGTTGTTTCGACTTGCCTTTGTGTAGCTATTTTACCGGGATACAGTTCCAGCGCTTTCTCCAGGCAGTCCATCGCTGCATTAATTGCATCAAGGTTTAACACATAGGCCAGTCGTACTTCATTTTTACCCAATCCGGGGGTACCATAGAATCCGGTGGCAGGCGCTAACATGACAGTTTGATTATTATAAGAGAATTCTTCGAGAAGCCATTGACAGAATTTGTCGCTGTCATCAATGGGTAGCCGGGCAATTGCATAGAAAGCACCGCCGGGGTTTGGACAGAAAACGCCGGGCATTGCATTAAGACGGCTTACCAATAAATTTCTTCGCCGCAGATATTCTTTCTTAGGGGCGTCAAAATAACTGTCCGGCAGATCCACCGCTGCTTCACCCATAATTTGTGCGAGCCCGGGGGGGCTTAATCTTGCCTGGGCAAACTTCATGGCAGCATCATATACCACTTTGTTTTTGGTCACCAATGCACCCAGTCTTGCTCCGCAGGCACTGTATCTTTTTGATATAGTATCCATCAGTACCACATGCTGATCCAGCCCTTGTAAATGCATGGCACTAACATAATCGCCATCATAGCAAAACTCACGGTAGGCTTCATCACTGAACAGGTATAAGTTATGTTTGATACAAATATCTTTCAGTGCTTCCATTTCTTCGCGGCTGTAGAGGTAGCCGGTCGGGTTATTTGGGCTGCAGATAATGATTGCTTTGGTTTTATCTGTGATTACTTTTTCGAAATCTGCAATAGGGGGCAGGGCAAAACCTGTTTCTATCCGGGATGTGATGGGAACTACATTCACACCAGCGGCGCAGGCAAAGCCATTGTAGTTGGCATAAAATGGTTCAGGAATGATCACTTCATCACCCGGGTTGAGGCAGGTAAAAAAGCCAAACATGATGGCTTCACTTCCTCCTGTTGTTATCAGTATCTGGTCATGAGCTACTTCGATACCTACTTTTTTATAATACTGTACCAGTTTGCGGCGATAACTTTCATTACCTGCGCTATGACTGTACTCCAACACTTTGATGTCAGCATGCCGCACCGCATCCATAATAGCTGGTGGTGTTTCTATATCGGGTTGGCCGATATTCAGGTGATATACTTTAATACCTTTCTTCTTGGCTGCTTCGGCATATGGCACCAGTTTCCTGATTGGGGAGGGGGGCATTTGATTACCCCTTTGCGAGATTGTTAACATTGGACAAAGGTAGGGTTCATTGATGAATGACTAATACCTGTAAAAACTGCCATTTATCAGGCAAAGTTTTTCATTAGAGCCAGGTGATTCATTTGAAAGGGGAATTAATAGTGGTTTGAAGAAATAGCTTATGAACTATAAATAATCTCATTAGATTTTTAATGGGCAATAGCATAGGACAAGGGGTGCTGCGTAAATATTGGAATAACTACTTCTGAATTACAACAATTTTTTTTAAAGTGAAGGAGATTTCAGCTTTCCATTGAAGCCTGTTCAATCAGTGTAATTACTTAGAAAAATCGGCCACGAGGATTGAAAATCACTAATTTTTTGACATTAATCAACCCAATTACTAAAAAAATGGCATTGTAATTGTTAACTTTATATGATTAAAATCTAACTATATGATTACCATTACAATCGTTGTTTGCCTGCTTTTTGTGGCATTTTTTACAGCCTCTGTTATTGCTGTAAAAGCGGAAGCAGAAAGAGGAAGACAATAGTATCGGTTAGTTGGCAAGAAATTATTTTGAAGACTTAACAAAAGCCTTTTTAGAAAACCCTGCTCCAAAGCGGGGTTTTTTAGTTTTTTATGATCTTGAATTCCACTCTTCTGTTTAATTGGCGTCCTTCGTCTGTATCGTTAGTAGCTACCGGTTGAGTCTCTCCATATCCCTTCGAAGTAATTCTGTGCGGGGCTATACCTTTTGCTAAAATATATTCCATTACAGACCGGGCCCTGTTATCACTTAATTTGATATTATAATTATCTGAACCCCTGCTATCCGTGTGTGCACTCATTTCAATTTCTATGGCCGGGTTTTCATTCAGCAACCTGACCACACTATTCAGCTCTATAAATGATTCGGGCCGAAGGTCCCATTTATCAAAATCAAAAAACACATTATTCAACCGTACCACCTGTCCTATTTCAATAGGAACGAGATACAGATCTTTATGTATTACTTTATATCCTGCCTTAACCAGGGAGTCGAGATTCAGATTTTCTGACTGGGCAAAGAAATGATCGGCCGTGGCTCTTATCAGGTAATTTTTATCGTACGGTAATACAATTTTGAAAGACCCGTCTCCGGGGTTGGAGATTGCATTACCAGCTTCTGTTCCCCCGGGCAATGTTTCATACAGCAGAGAAGCGCTGATTGGTTGATTTGTCTTTTTATTGTACACATTACCACTCACCAATACTACCGGATCCGGTTTTTCTCTTTCCAATAATTTTACTCTTACGATATCACTTTCACCGTATCCTTCCTGGCTGGTGGTGAGGTATGCATATTCTCCGCCGGCATCCAGGGTAAAAAAAGCATCCCAATCAGCACTGTTAATAGGAGCACCAAGATTTACAGGATCACTCCATTTCTGCCAGCTGTCATCAAGCCTTTTAGTCATCCATATATCATTATCACCTAAACCACCCGGCCTGTTACTGCTGAAGTAAAGAGTCACTCCATCTGCAGCAATATAGGGAGTTAGTTCATCATACTTTGGAAGGTTAATTTTTTTACCGAGGCTTTTTGGCTCTGACCAGTTACCATCTTTTTGTAAAAAGGAAACAAAAATATCGTTATTAAAACTTCCTTTTGCTTCACCAAAATAGAGCAGGAGAGTTTGCCCGTCATGTGACATACTGGCTCCATACTGGTGGCCGCGGTCATATTTTTCATAGTTTTTTATCCTGAGCATTTCTGGTTTACCCCAACTGCCATCTTCTCTCAGCATACTCATGCTGACACCATTTCCTACATAATCCCCGTTTATAAAAGCATTCCGGATCAGTATACGGTTATTGTCTGGTGATATCCAGAATACGGCGTTGTAATAATATGTATTAAGGGGATATTCCATATGCCGGGCTTCACCCCATTTACCAGAGCTATCCCGAAACGAATACCAGATATCCTGTGAGTTTCGTATCTCGCCAAATTTTTTGTTAGCAGGGTGATTTTCACAAATAAAGAAAAGTATGTTCCCGTCTGCAGAAATTGTTGGACGCAACTCCGGAAGATTGGAGTTGATCTTTATTCCAATATTTTCAATTTTAAGAATGGTCCCCGCCGTAATAATGTTATCCTTTTGTGGTACTAAAGTGCCGGATGTATCAGTGGTTGCTGATGGCTGGGCAGGCAAATAGCATGTGCATACGGTGAGTACAGAAAGGAGGATAGCTCTTTTCACAGGTCTGGATTTGATGCTAAAATAATAGAAAAAACCGGTTTCTAATAGTGTTTACTGAACTACAGGATTCTCAGCTCCGTCCTCCGGTTCAACTGTCTTCCTTCTTCTGAGTTATTATCTGCCACAGGCTGGCTTGCTCCATACCCCTTCGCTGTTAACCGGTTGGCTTTTATACCTTTACTGATAAGGTAATTACGAATAGTATTAGCTCTTTCCTGGGATAGTTTGAGGTTATGAGCATCTGTGCCCATATTATCGGTGTGGCCGGCGATCTCTGCATTTATCTCTTCATGTCGTTTCAGATATTCCAGCAGTTCAGTTAACTGAGCATATGAATCAACCCTGAGTGAGGCTTTGTCAAAATCAAAATGCACATTATCAAGCCGGTAGTTTTTTGGAGGTGCAAATTTAATATTCACCCAAAATGGATCAGTAAAATATTCATCTTCAGCAAGGGCAGGAACTTTTATGATGGTGTATTGAGTTGTATCAGAAATACTTTTCAGGCTCACATGATAGTTGTCCCCGGGCGGCAACAATTGCTTTATTTTTCCGGCAGCATCAGAATAACCTCTGATAATCTTTCCTGTCTTCTCTCCCCGGAAAATCACTTCTTCTCCTTTTCTTGGCTTTGCACTCATATCAGTTACAGTAACATTTACGGTGGCTATCCGGGGAAAAGAATCATTAACAACTGTTGTTTGCTGTGCAAGGGTAAAACAACTTACCAGTAGTAAAGGGAGAGTGATTTTTATCATGCAATTGTTTTTTAACCAACGAAAGAAGAGAAAGGAATATTGTAAGAGAAAAATTACCTGCCTTTTTATAGTTTGTATTATAAATAATATTTTATGCAGAATTAAGTGAGTGTTTCATTAGCTGGAACTGCTTACTTTGGTTACCTTTGCAGCAATGAATAAATTTGGCAATACAAGAATTTCAGCTTTCTTTTTCTTTCTCTTTATTGCCTGTTTGAGTGTTAAAACTGCTCATACTGCGCCAGTTGCTCATAAACCTGTTGATAGGGAATTCTCAGAAAGATTGCAGCAGTTTCCCAATAAGGACCTGGAAATATTATATACTCCCGTAACGATAGTTTGGCAGGTTGTAGTTCAGAAAAACCTGCTACAACAGGATTTTGTACTGTCTGCTACTACTCATCAACATCATTTATCTTCAATAAGCTCATATAATAAGAGGTTCTCATATTTAATCAGGGATTATCTCTTACATATATATCCTACTCATAACTTTTGGTGATCCTGCCAGTTTCATATTTTATTATCGGGGTATGTGCAAGGCCAGATACGTTATTCTTTCATTTATTAAACAAAGGTTATGAATCCAACATTAATAACTGCATTGGTATTATTAGGGGCAATATTTCTGATCATTACAATACTGGTATTTGTGCATGATCGGGATAAGAAAAGAGATTCAAAAAATAGTTCGGGTGCTGAATAATTTGCAAATATGACCATTAACAGATGGTCATATTTTTTTAGGCAATATCAGTATATACCCGGCAGAAATAATTTATGAGTAAAACATAATGAGATAATACAGAAGCTTTATCTTTCGTTTAAAATAAGATATATGAAGAAAATTTTGATTATTACATTTTTGCTGTCGTTGTCAATCCGGATGGTGGCACAGGATATTGATTACAAGAAAGGCATGATACTGGTTAATGGAAAGGAATATGCAAAAATGGAAGTAACTAAACAGAATTTTGGTCTTACTAAATCATTTGAGGTATTTTCTTTGTCCGGAGAAAAAATTATCATCGCAGCCCCGGCCACCGAATTTGAATCAGATAAGAATGACAACTCTTATCTTTTTTACCGGGTCACTTTTTTAACTGCTAACCAGGTAGGGATATTTAAAGTGTCCTCTTTAGGTCAGGAGAAGTCGTTTGCAAAATTGATAGGAGGAAGCGGAATTCTTATTAATGATAAAACTGATGATAATAAGGTAAAAGAGTTTATAGCTGCCAAAGGGGCAAGTCCCTCTATTGCAGTAAACTATACAACAGTAGCACGCAACAGGGCCTGGCCAATTAAATTGCAACAGGATAAAAATATTGAGCAGAATTCAAAAATCATTGGCAGTTTTAAGCCATCAGGTTCACAGAATGGCCTTGATATGTATGAATTCATGTTGCCTTCTGGTGTTGTTGTAGCAAAGGTTTCCTTTACCGGGGGTAACAATGCTCAGAACATGGAACTCTTTACAGCGAAAGATAATCTCAAAAGGACAGTTCCTATTCCTCAGAAAGAGAAGATACTCGCAGCAGATATCAGTATTGATAAAAACCAGTTCACACTAAAGCGTATTACTCAATGGCTGGTCGATAACCAGTACCTGTAAGAAGCAAACGTAATTGATTAACTTTGTACAGGCTTAAACAAACGATCAGTGAGTAACATAACCCGTTCATTTTTTTTGAGATGGATGTTCTTTGTATGGACAGGTATTTTCAGTTGTTTTTTTTCTGCGGCACAACTATGTACAGGCAGTTTAGGGGATCCTGTTGTTAATATTACTTTTGGCACAGGTGGAAACTCCGGCTCTGGCTTTATTGCACCAGGATATAACTATACATCTTCCTCTTGTCCTAATGATGGTTTTTATACTATTACTTCTTCTACATCCGGCTGCTTTGGCAATGCCTGGCATACAGTTAATGCCGATCATACAGGTAATGGAGCTTTTATGCTGGTAAATGCTTCTTTTCAACCGGGAGATTTTTACGTAGGTACTGTAACCGGTCTTTGCCCGAATACTACATATGAATTCTCTGCCTGGATAATGAATGTACTGTTGTCAGCCAGCGGTATTAGGCCTGATATCACATTTAGCATTGAAACTCCATCTGGTACCATATTGAATCAATACAATACCGGTGGAATTAGTGTTACCGCACAACCTTTGTGGGAACAATATGGATTCTTTTTTACAACTACTGCGGGCAACCCTGATGTTGTATTGAGAATGACAAATAATGCACCGGGTGGGGGTGGTAATGATCTTGCACTGGATGATATTACATTTCGCCCTTGCGGACCTGTACTTAGCTCTGTTATTCAGGGGAACATTAATGATACGATAGATGTTTGTACTGATGAACAAACTAACTATTTTTTTTCAGCTAGTATATCACCTGGCTTCGTTTTACCGGTGTTTCAATGGCAGGTAAGTACCGATTCCGGCACTATATGGACTGATATTGCAGGAGCCAATAGTCTTACATATCTGCGCCAGCCATCTTTGGCAGGTAATTTCTGGTACAGGCTTACTGTAGCGGAGAGTGGTAATGCTTCCATAACTGCCTGTCGTATCGCTTCCAATATACTTATTGTGAATGCACATCCCAAACCCATTGTCAATGCAGGGCCAGATAAAGTGATTATTGCAGGCCGGCCGGCAACACTTGGTGGCACTGTTTTGGGAGAGAACCCAACCTTTAACTGGTCGCCCCCTGATTTTTTGAGTGATGTAACTGTACTTAACCCGGTTACTACGGCTGATCAGGATATACTGTATACATTATCTGCTGAATCGCAGTTTGGGTGTACGAATGAGGACCAGGTTATGATTAAAGTAGTAGCTGGTATTTTTGTGCCAACCGCTTTTACCCCCAATAATGACGGGAAAAATGACAGTTGGAAGATACCTTTTCTTGACCCCGACCTGGGTGCCACCGTTAATGTGTACAACAGGTATGGGCAACTGGTATATCATGCAGCAGGAGTGGCTGTTGATTGGAATGGCACCCTAAAAGGAATCCCGCAACCTACAGGCACTTATGTTTATTACATTCATTTCACTGATGGAACACCCGATATGAAAGGTACATTGAATCTTATCCGGTAATAAATGTATAAGATGTTCGTTTTACAAATACGGTAAATACCCTGCAGCCGGTATTTCTTTACTTTCATAATTAACTACCTTAGTAGCATGAAAACAAGATTTACAGTACTTTCTATAATTTCTTTTCTGTTCTTTGTCAGTTTTGGTGCTGCACAGGATGCACAAGCCCTTTATAATGATGGAGTGAAATTAAAAAATGAAAAGAAAATAAAAGAAGCAATCGATAAATTCAAGCAAGCTATTTCTATAAAACCCGATTATACTGAAGCCCGATATGAATGGGGCTGGTGTCAGAATGATCTCAAAGATTATGAGGGAGCCATTATAAATCTCCGCAATGTACGCAATGCCTGGGGCCATATACCAAAAGTTCATTTTGAACTTGGATATGCATTTGAAAAATCCAATAAGACAGATTCAGCCATTAGCTGTTATACCCGTTGTCTTCAGTTGAAGAAGGATTATAGTCTGGCTTTTAAACAGCTGGGGTATATAGCCTATATAAAAGAAGATTATACCAATGCTATCATACAATTTAAAAAATATGAGGAAGCTGCAAAAACAGAAATAACTGATTACTTGTTTTGGTACAGAAAAGGATTTTCATACAATGCTCAGAAAGATTTTGTCAGTGCGAAGACTGCTCTTCTGAAATCACTTTCTCTGAAAAAAGATTATATCAATACTTTTCTTGAACTTGGATTTGCCTGTTCAAGATTAAAAGAGGATGAGGAAGCAATAAGTTATTATAACCAGGCTATAGCAATAGACCCTAAAAGTCATGTGCCTTATAACGGCATTGCAGAAGTGTACCGTGATAATAAAAAAGACAGGGAACTGGCAAAGACCTGGTATCAGAAAACCCTGGCGATTAATCCAACGGAAAGAAAGGCTTGTTTTGGGATGGGTTTTTGCCTGAATAGCCAGGGAAAATATAATGATGCCATTCCGTACCTCAGAACGGCTATTGAAAAGGAACCAACTTATACCGCTGCCTTTGTGGAATTAGGCTACAGTTATTTTAAGGTCAACAGGATCACAGAAGCCATTGAAAATTTAAACAAGGCCATTTCTTTGAATGCAAGTAATGAAAATTCAAGATACTACCTGGTATTGATCTATATTAGCCAGAAAAACAAAGTGAAAGCGCAGCAAATGGTAGATGAGTTAAAAGCGTTAAATTCTAAACATGTAAGTTCCCTGCAGCCCAAAGTGGATGCACTATAATTTTCGTCATTTCTTTCATTTATTCTTCAGCATCTTGCAATTGTGACATATTGCCGGGCAGATATTCATTAGACAGGAACAGCAATAAGCAACTGTATATTTTTGCCTTGTAACATTTACTTCGATATATTTTCATTTGCAGGTATGTATCAGCCCTGAAATGAAAAATTTTAGCTGCACAGGCAGTTTGGTATGCAATGAGTATCCCCGGTTTTTCAGCCGGGGATTTTTTATCACTTATCAACCATCTTTTTGCAGATGAGAACCCGGGACTAACGACGGACAATCATCTATGAAGACTGAAAAAACGGTGAATATTTTAGCATTGTTAAATTCCAATATTCATAAAATCAAATCTGAACGTATGAAAATCAAATTAATCCTGTTCTGCTATCTCAGCAGTACTTTGTTTTTTGTTTCCTGTAAAAAGGATAAAGAACCAGTTCCGCAACCCGCACCTTCACAAACTGTAACAACCATCACTCCTTCTTCGGGGCCTAAGAATACGGTGGTGAACATCAGCGGAACCAATTTTGGTACCAATACTACGGTTCTGAAAGTTTATTTCAATAATGTGCAGGGAACCATTCAATCGGCCAATGATACACTCATTACAGCTTTAGTACCTGCAAATGCAGGAACAGGGGTAGTAAAAGTGGAAAAAAATGGTACACTGGTAAATGGACCATCTTTCGAATACTTAGTGACAGGAAGAGTACTTACTTACGCCGGAAGCAGTATTGGCTACGCCGATGGGAATGCAGGAGCCTCCCGGTTTAATATAGTAAGTGGTGTTGTAAAAGATGCTTCAGGAAACTTATTTGTTTGCGACCGGGATAATCATCGTATCAGAAAGATTACCCCGGCAGGTGTGGTATCCACATTTGCGGGAGGAACCAGTGGTTTTACAGATGGAACTGGTACAGCAGCCAGGTTTGATCAGCCATATTGTATCACAATTGATGCCGCCGGAAATTTATATGTTGGTGACAGGATGAATCATGCCATAAGGAAAATTACACCTACCGGAGTAGTTACCACTTTGGCAGGCAATGGTACTCCTGGCAATCAAAATGGTACAGGCAGTGCGGCAAGATTTGCAGAACCTTTGGGCATTGCGACAGATGCTGCCGGAAACATATATGTCGCTGATTATTTAAATGGACTGATCAGGAAAGTTACACCTGCAGGTGTAGTAACAACTTTAGTTAGTCCAGGCCAGGTTTTTGGGCTAGTATTTGATGCCAGCGGCAATTTGTACTACACAACATACAGCAATCACCAGGTAATGAAGTACAGCAGCACGGGTGCTAGTTCTGTCATAGCAGGTCAAAGCGGTACAGGGGGTGCAGTAGATGGCACTGGTACAGCAGCCCGCTTTAATTTTCCATCTGGTATAACAGTTGACGGGAACGGCAATCTTTATGTTTGTGATGCCATGAACCATCGAATCCGGAAAATTACTTCTGCCGGAGTTGTTACCACTTTAGCAGGGAATAATGCTGGTGTTACGGATGGTATCGGCAGCGGTGCTGCTTTTGATACTCCTTTAGCAGTTTGTGGTGATTTTAATAAGAACGCTATTTATATAGCCGATTTTAATAATCATCGCATACGTAAAGTAATTGTTGACTAAAAAATTACAGGATGAATAAAAATGAATTCTGGCCAAAAGAAGGAAAACTAAAGAAAGGACTGATAATTCTGGCAATTGTTATTGTATCATCATTGACCGCTGCTTTACTGGAGGAGAAGAATGGGCTACGGTTATCAAAGAAAGTATACATGGTTATTGCATTTCTCTTTATTGCTATCTGGATATACCAGCCCGGGAATAAAAATGACAGTTCTGTTAAGCATAAATAATTCCTGATATGACAACATCCGGTAAGAAAAAGCAAATCAATATGAATACCGTATTTGGAGGTATAGCACTGGGCATACTGATTGCAGCAGTATACCTGACTTTTTCTCATCATCCACTGGCATACGTTGTCAGTAAATGGCAATCAGGTATGATGGGCAGGGATGAGTATTTCCCGGCATTGACGATTTTTCTGTTGGCCATTCCGGCACTTTTGGTATTGATGGTTGTAAAACTACTCCTTGCTAAATGGAAACAAGCAAAATAGAAGAAGATAAAGTAAGGGCCATTAATCATTAGTTCCTTATCCTCCGATATTCCCGCCACGGCGGGAATATTTTTTATACAAGAATCGTATTTTAACCTGTATTTTATAGAAGATAATCAGGTATTGATTGTTTATTGATCATAAGAAAATGATAATTGCCTGTTACTGGTTTATAATCGATTTAGGGTGGAATGACTGTTGGAAGAAACGGATAATTAATTTCATAACATTGAGAATCCTTACTTATTTTTAAGTGCATACCAACTTAATGTTCTGGAAATGAGAAGCCGGTTTTTCTTACTCTTAGTAATATTCCTGGTTCAATTTAGTTCAATTTTTTCCCAGGATTGTTCCTGCCCGGAGTATGATGTGCTAAGAAATAAACATATTCAGAGTGGGTCAAATGCCAGGCCTTTCTCCGGGCAGTTATTATTATCTGACAATATCATTTGCAAGGCAAGAGGTGATGAATGGATAGCCAATGAGTATTTAGAGGAAAGTAATTTTGATACAGCCGAAATTTATTTTCGGAAGGCTGAAAAATCATATAAACAGTCGGGGTGTAGTGACAGCGTTTTTGTAAGCCTATATAAGAACTGGGCTCAATTGCATTATACAAAAGGAGACTTTGGCAAAGCACAGGAGTATAGCTTTAAACTGCTCAAAGCAGCAGAAATATCCGGGAACCCACATGAAATTGGTGTTAGCTATACTATGGTTGCGCAATTGTTTAACCAGACAGGTCAGGCTGACAAGGGGATAGTCTATTCAAGAAAAGCGGTATTTTTTTTGGAAAGAATAAAAGATACGTTAAAAAAATCTGACCTGCTTGCTAAACTGGCCAAACGTTACCTCTGGCACTACCAGGATACTAAAACTTCATCCAGTCTTGATTCATCAGAGCTATTTAGTTATCAGCTGCTTCACCTGGCAAGATTAACCGGCAGAAAAAGTTCAATTTCTTTTGCATTTAGCAATTTGGAGGGAATTGCCTGGGAAAGAGGTGACTTAAAAAAGGCATTGGTATTTCTTGATAGTTCCTTTCTATATACCAGCAGTCAGAATTATGATGTGCTGGGGACTAATTTTTTTGATAAGGCTGATATTTATATTGAACTCAAAGACTATATCAATGCTGCAAAAATGGCTGATTCTTCATTGCATTACAGGAAACTGGCTAATAACAGGACCTATATTGCAGAAGTTTACGACTTGATAGCCAGAATAGGCAAAGAAAGCGGCAATTACAAGAAAGCATATGAGTACAAAGAAATGGCAAGGACTATTATTGATAGTGTCAGGAATGTAGAAAAGGCAAAAGAGGTTTCTGAACTGGAAAGAAAGTACAGCCAGGAAAAAAATGAACAGAAGATAAAAAGCCTTGCACAACAGAAACGATTTTACCTATTATTAGCAGTAGCCGGTTTATTAGGATTAACAGCTCTTAGTTTTTTCATTCGTCAACAGTCCTTAAAAAATAAGCAGAGAATACTTGAAACTGAGCAACGACTGAACCGGGCCCGGATGAACCCTCATTTCTTTTTTAATGCACTTACATCACTGCAGTTATATGCACTGGAAGAGAACGATGGAAAAGCTCTTGCCACCAATATCTCCAAATTTTCTCATATCATGAGGGAGACCCTTGAAAGTACTTATAAGGAATATGTAACTATTGCGCAGGAAAAGGAATTTTTAGAGGAGTACCTCGGACTGCAAACAATCCGGAATCCACAAAAATTTACTTATTCAATAACCATAAGCCAGGAAATTGATGCTGATGAAATAATAATCCCCTCTATGATTCTTCAGCCTTTCGTTGAAAACAGTATAGAACATGGCTTTGCAGGAATTGATTATACCGGGCTGGTTCAAATAGAGTTTGAGAAGTCAGGCAGGGATTTAGAGGTTCGTATTATCGACAACGGTAAAGGACTGATAAATGGGCCCAGGGATAATAACGAGCATATTTCAAGAGCCAGCCAGATTATTAAAGACAGGATTTACCTACTGAATATTAAGCTTAAGACAAAAGCATCTTTCAGTATTGGTAATAATTCAGCGGGTAGAGGAGTAGCCGTTCTGATCCGACTGCCCCTTTTGTTTAAGCAGGATATTAAATCCTGATAGTTTGGCCTCCTTCCTGTAAAGAATTATATGACATTTTTTGCCTGATTTGTGGCAGTGGTTCAAGAGTAGCTATGCAAACACCCCAAAAAAATAAATAGGCCGGTACATTAAATGCTCCGGTCTATTTATTTACTAGTATTGATTGCAGATTATTTTACTTTATCACAGCCAATCTCTCTTTTGCTGCCGTAACTGTTATACTTTATGGTATTATCGAATTTTCCGTTTCCTGCATAATCCTGGCGGAATGTAAATTCCTGGTACATGCATTTCCCGTTATGGTCTTTAAAAATGCCAACTGCACTTACGATACGGTAAAGAATAACACCCAGTTCATTTTTCTTTATTGTCCAGTCGGGGGAATTAATAATGACTTTTGTAAAATGTTCTTTCCATCCAAGGTTATTTAATGCTGCCACCATTTGCTGTTCCATGGTTGTATTTTTCATTCCTGCTTTCGGCAATGTCCTGCTGGCCATCAGCTCATTGTGCAGTTTGGCTGACATGGCCTTAATCTCAGTTATGCCATCGTTCAGATCCAGGGAAAGTTCACTTTTAATATTTCCGATTTTATTTGTTGGAAAGATCAGTTCACAGGTAATAGCATGACTTACATCACCTCCACGAACCAGTTCATCTAAAAAGTAAGAGATGGTCCAGTTTTCTTCAGCAATGTAAGGAGCATAATTGTCTTTCAGCCATTGTGCATCGGGCAATAATGCGAACTGGATATATGAATTGTTTTGCGCATTTAATGGCAATTCAAAGTATGATAAATCGCCTCCCCAAATAGCGGTACCTCCGTCCACTTTTATTCTTACCCGCAGGTTTGTATTACCATTCATAGCCTCATTAACATTTACTCCCAGGTATACTGTTCCATAAATATATTCTCCGGTCTTAAACTCAGTTTTAATAAAAGATGACATTTCACTTTCCTTGCCGATTACCAGGGGCTTACTGCTCCAGATTATTTTGTTTAAATTTTGTTTATGAAAGTCGCTTGTAAAAAACCTGGATGCTTCTCCTTCTGCATTGCCCAGCAGTTTATTTATTTCCTGTAATTTTTTCTTAAAAGATTCATTGTTGGGAGAAAGTATCAACACCGCTTCACACTCATATTTTGCATGCTCCAGTAAGGCCATTTTCTTTTGCGGATTGGAAGCCCCCCTGCTGTCTGTCATTGGTTGGATAACATTCCATTTCAACCGATCTGAACGGATAAGGTATTTATCGTAATCCGCAAGCACCTGATCTATCTTGGCAATAAAACTTTTACCTTCAGCTCCTGTGTTAGTTGCTTTTCTTTCGAAGTATTCAGCAAGGTTCAATGCTTTCACTCTGTCATAATATGCCTGCCCGGTTATGCCGGGTTCAATATTGTTACCGGAAGAATACACACCGATTATTTTTTGCCAGAAATCAACAAAATAATTTCTTTCTTCTTCCCCCTTTACACCTGCTGCTTTCTTTTCAGCATTTTGTTTTTGTAACTCAGTTTCTTGCTTTGCAACCATATCCTGAAAAATTTTCAATTCAGCTTCCATAGCAGAGGTGTTATAGGAAGGATCTTTTTCCTTTACGGTTTTCAAAAGATTTGCTGCTCCTATCAGGTATGAGTTAACGCTTTTACCCTGCTTCATCATCTCAATTTTTCCCCAGAATGATTTTACCTGGGTTTTTGCCGGGCCAGCATAGCTGGCATCTTGCGCATGGGAGTTTACAATACAGAAGAGGCAGAAAATGGGTAAGATAATTTGTTTCATAATACACAGATTTTGGAATAAAGTAAATCTCTTATTTTCATGAGATCACGGAAAATCGATGGGTGCAGTTTTTGAATATATAATTGCCAAAAAAGGTGTGATATCTGCAGCTGTTCACAAGTAAGCAAAGCGGAAGTGTTAAGAACTTTTTTGCTGATTGACGCAATGTTATCGAAATTTGAATGATACAGCTTGTGCACCGGAAGTATAACTACCGTGTACTGTGCATTATTTGAAAAGTAATAAGCATGAAAGTATTATTGATTGATGATGAAACCAATCAGCGGAATGCAGTAAAGCAATTGCTAAAATCATTTTGTCCTGGCGTTGATAGTATAGAGGAGGCTGAAAGTGTAAAGAAGGGACTGGAACTGATCAGTAAGTATCGTCCTGATATTGTTCTGCTGGATGTTGAATTAGGTGATGGTACCGGGTTTGACCTGATGAAACAAGTGGCTGATCCTGGGTTTCAACTCATATTCATTACAGCTCATAATAAGTATGCTATTAATGCATTTCGATTCAGTGCAATTGATTATTTATTAAAACCGGTCGATCCGGATGCATTACAGAAAGCAGTGGGTAAAGCAGTAACCAATATTAAGAACAATAGCCTGAAGGAGCAGCTCATTGTTCTGATGCAGCAACTGGCAGGCATTCAGAACCAGGACCGTAAAATTGTGTTGAGGGATATTGACAATACCTATTTTATCAAAGTGTCTGATATATTGTATTGTGAGGCGGCGGGATCTTACACCAGGTTTTATTTTACCAATAATCCACCGATACTTGTTTCAAGGAACCTGAAGGAGTACGAGGAAGTGCTGGAGGGGCTTGGCTTTTTGAGAACACATCATTCTTATCTGGCAAATCCTGACAAAATAAAATTGTTTGATAAAACAGATGGTGGTCTTTTAATTCTCGAGGGAGGACTGTCAATACCAGTGTCGCAGCGAAAAAAAGATTTTGTGATGCAGGTACTTGAAAACAGATAATGCTATTCTCAATTTCCCGGATCGTATTTTATAGAAGGAATCGGTCAAACTAAAAATCCCCTCACATAGTTGAGGGGACCTTTATATTATTATGAAAAACAATTAACCTTTTTTCGGAGTTGGAACTTTAGCTCCTTTCTCTTTCACATAGATTTCATAAGCCTCAGCAGTTAACACTTCGCCTGTTATTTTCACTGATTTTGTCTGATCTATACCGGCAAATTTAATGTACACATCTTTGTTAATAGGGCCAACGGCAGCGGCATTATATTCTACTTTTAATTTGGCAGTAGCGCCGGGCATAATAGGCTCCACAATTTTTTCCGGGGTAGTGCATCCGCAGGTAGACCATGAATTCTCCACCACTAAAGGCTTATCACTGATATTCTTTAATTCAAAATAATAAGATACGGGAACTCCCTGTTTTACCTTGCCAAAATCATGGTTCTCGGTATTGATCTTTACTGTTTCATCAATCTTAACCTGGGCAGATACTCCGAGAGTAAAAACGAATGCAGTTGCGAGCAAAAGAATTTTTTTCATGGTTTTAAAATTTTAAAAAGATTGCTTTTTTAATAAATCAACAGATGCATTGGCAGGTGCAGGTCCTTCGGGGGCCTTCCACACAGTGCCTTTTATTCTGATTTGTTTAGTTTGAGTTGTATTATATGTTATAGTAATGAACTTGTCGAATGGACCCTCTGCAGCGGCATTATAACCAACTTTTATTTTGGCTGTTGCTCCGGGAGCAATTGGATCGTGGCTCCATTCTGGCGTTGTACACCCGCAACTGGCTTGCACATTATCCAGCTTCAGGGCGGTTTTACCTGTGTTCACAATTTCAAAAGTATGATAAACAGGTTTGCCTTGTGGTATCTTTCCAAATTCAAACTCAGTTTCTTTTAATTTGATCACATCTTCAGCAACAGCTACTGGTTTAACGGCTGTTCCATGATTATGACCATCATTTTCAGAATGAGCAGGTTGCTGTGCTACCAGGCTGGTAGCGATCAAAAAAGATAAAAGCGATAGGGTGTTTTTCTTCATAATGAAGCTTTTAGCGACATCAAATTTACGGGAAAGATGGCATATTACATAGTGGGGTTGCATGGGTTAGTACCTATTTTTTAACAGCGGAATTAGGCGCAGTCATTCTCCCTATTTTTGCGATATGGAAAATACCAACCCCGATATGCTGACCGAAGCAGGTAAATTGTCATTTGACAGGTTTAGGGATGAAGTATTAAAGGACTTTCGTACTGCTTGCATAAGCAGGGAAACCAGTTTGTTAGGCAGAAAAGAAGTGCTGGGGGGAAAAGCCAAATTTGGCATTTTTGGGGATGGTAAGGAAGTGGCGCAGGTGGCTATGGCAAAATTTTTTCAGATAGGGGATTTTCGTAGTGGGTATTACCGTGACCAGACCTTTATGTTTGCTGCGGGGTTGGCTACCGTTGAACAGGTCTTTGCACAGCTTTATGCTGATCCTGATACTGACCGGGAGCCCTTCAGTGCAGGCCGCCAGATGAATTGCCATTTTGCCACAAGGATGGTGAATGAAGATGGCGAGTGGCTTGACCTGGCAAATGCTAAAAATATATCGAGTGACATTGCTCCCACGGCGGGACAAATGCCCAGGGCCCTGGGCCTTGCTTTTGCATCAAGGGCATTCAGAAATATTGAACAATTAAAACAATTCAGGAATTTATCATTCAACGGTAATGAAGTGTGCTTTGCGACAATTGGGGATGCCTCTACCAGCGAAGGTCATTTCTGGGAAACGATCAATGCTGCAGGTGTATTGCAGGTGCCTCTTGCAGTTTTTGTATGGGATGATGGCTACGGTATTTCCGTTCCCAAGAAATATCAAACTACCAAGGGCTCAGTATCTGATGCACTGAGTGGTATACAAAAAACAGAAGAATCAAATGGATTCAATATTTACAAGGTAAAAGGATGGGATTATGCAGGGATGTGTGAAGTCTTTGAAGAGGGTATCCGGTTGGCCAGAGAAACGCATACACCTGTGCTATTTCATGTGGAGGAAATTACACAACCCCAGGGGCATTCCACGTCAGGCAGTCATGAAAGATATAAAAGCCCGGAGCGTTTGGAATGGGAAAGAGAGTGGGATGGGATAAAGAAAATGAAAGAATGGATCGTTGCGAATGCGCTGGCAGAAGAAAGTGAATTGGATGAGATTATTGAAAAGGCAAAGGAGTATGTACGTGAAAGCAAGGCATCTGCCTGGGCTAAATTTATTACCCCGGTAAAAAAGCAAGTGGCAAGGGCTACAGATCTTATCCATGCAATGGCTAATGCTTTGCCAGAACATACGACTGAATTGCAAAAAATTGCAATCGAAATATCTGCTAACCGGGAACCATTGAGGCGGGATGTTTTAAAGGCATTGAATCATGCTTTGAATATTGCCGGCAGTGCGGATGCTGCTTACTGGACAAAAGATTATTACAATGATCTGCTCCAGGAGAATAAAAAACTTTATAATACACATTTGTATAACGAAGGTCCGAGGAGTGCTCTGAATGTGCATGAAGTGAAAGCCGTTATTGAAGCTGATGCACCTATGCTTAATGGATTTGAGATATTGAACAAATTCTTTGACGAACTGTTTACAACAAATCCAAAAGTGGTGGCTTTTGGAGAAGATCTTGGCTATATAGGCGATGTGAACCAGGGTTTTAGCGGATTGCAGCAAAAGCATGGCAGTGAAAGAATTTTTGATACGGGCATCAGGGAGTTAACCATTATGGGGCAGGGAATAGGTCTTGCCTTGCGTGGACTAAGGCCAATTGCAGAAATACAATACCTGGATTACCTGTTGTATGGGTTGCAGCCACTAAGTGATGATGTGGCAACTTTGCATTACAGAACGGCGGGTCAGCAAAGTTGTCCGCTCATCGTAAGAACGAGAGGGCATAGACTCGAGGGCATCTGGCATAGCGGTTCTCCGATGGGTATGGTGATCAATGCACTTCGGGGTATGTTTGTATGTGTGCCAAGAAATATGACACAAGCGGTAGGTATCTATAATACATTGCTGAAGAGTAATGATCCTGGCCTTGTAATTGAATGTTTGAATGGTTACCGGTTAAAAGAAAAATTACCATCTAACCTGCTGGAGTTTACCGTACCACTGGGTATTCCTGAAATAATAAAAGAAGGCACAGATATCACTATTGTATCATATGGTTCAACACTGCGCATCATACATGATGCAGTAAATATGCTGGAAGCACAAGGTATCAGTTGTGAGATTGTGGATGTACAGACCTTACTGCCATTCGATATAAATCACCTGATTCTTGATTCTCTCAAAAAAACAAACCGTATTGTATTTATAGACGAAGATGTACCAGGGGGTGCTGCAGCATACATGTTCAACAAAGTGATGGAGGAACAGGGAGGTTATAAATGCCTGGATGTGGCGCCAAGGACTATTACCGGTAAAGCCCATCGCCCTGCTTATGGCAGTGATGGAGATTATTTCAGTAAACCTAATGCAGAAGAAATTGAAGCGGTGATCAGGCAAATGGTGGCAGAATAAAAATTAGTTGTACCTTATACAGGTAAACTTATTCTTAACCATCAAACCGTTTATCATGGCCATCGTAAAAGTTATTGAAGTAATCGCTTCGTCTGAAAAGAGTTTTGATGATGCTGTAAAACAGGCTGTAAAAGAAACCTCTAAAACTGTTCGCAATATTGACTCTGTGTGGGTAAAGGATATGAAAGTGCATGTAAAAGGAGGGAAAATAAAATCCTACGGGGTGATCTGCAAGGTTTCATTCCGGATTGATAAAGATAAAAAGGAAAAAGAGAAGGATAGCGAAGCATAAATAATCACACGGGAAATAAATGTCTGATAATCCTGTCTTGCTTTATGAAGACAGGATTATTTAATTTTATAAGACATGCCTACTCATTTTCTGCAAATAATAGATATACTGGGTACTATTGCATTTGCGGTATCCGGTGCATTCCTGGCCATGGAAAAAAGACTGGATCCGTTTGGAGTGTTAGTATTGTCTTTTGTCACGGCCATTGGAGGGGGTACATTAAGAGATATAATGATAGGCAACTTGCCGGTAAGCTGGTTAAGAAATGAAACAGCTACTATTGTAATTTTTTCAGCAGCGGTGGCTACTATGCTGTTTGGCCGTTACCTGAAGCAACTTACTGCCACTTTGTTTCTTTTTGATGCATTAGGACTTGGCTTATTTACCCTGGTTGGTATTAAATCAGGAATTGATAAGAATTTCAGTATAGGTATTTGTATCACCCTGGGGACCATTACGGCATGTTTTGGGGGTGTTGTAAGGGATGTATTACTGAATAATATCCCCTTATTATTTCGTAAAGAGATTTATGCAATGGCCTGTATTGCCGGGGGTGCGGTTTATTTCTTACTGAGAGAAATGAATGTAAACCCTGATCTGTCAACAATACTTTGTATCCTCATTATTTTTGCGATTCGGTTAGTGGCAGTCAGGTATAAACTATCTCTGCCTCAATTTTATAATTCAACTATTGAAAAATGAAACTTACACTCTACCAGGTGGATGCTTTTACCAATAAGTTATTTGGGGGCAATCCTGCGGCGGTGATACCGTTAAAAAGATGGCTGGATACGGAACTGATGCAAAGGATAGCCCTTGAAAATAATCTTAGTGAAACTGTTTTCTTTATTCCTTCTGAGAAGAAAGGTGTTGATTATGATATCCGTTGGTTTACGCCACTCATTGAGATCAACCTGTGTGGGCATGCAACGCTGGCTTCGGCTTACACAATTTTTAATATTCTGAAGGAGAAGAAAAAGAAAATTGTATTTAGTTCTCAAAGCGGATTGCTGACAGTGAGAAAAGACAAAAGCAGGCTGTTAATGGATTTTCCTTCCTGGAAACCGGAGCGTTTTAATGAGTATTCACCTGCTTTATCATCCATGTTAAACGAAGCTGAAATTGTTGGTGTGTATAAACATCGTGACCTGTTGGTGGAACTTGTCAATGAGGAGGCAGTAAAAAAATGTGAACCTGATTTTTCGGCTATGAAAAAACATTTTGATAAGGTGATCATTACGGCCCAGGGGAAGGATGCTGATTTTGTTTCAAGATTTTTTGCACCCGGCGTCGGTATTGATGAAGATCCTGTAACCGGCTCAGCTCATTCGCAACTGATACCTTTCTGGAGTGAGAAGTTGGGAAAAAGTAAAATGCAGGCAAAACAGCTATCACAAAGGGGCGGGGATATTTACTGTGAGCAGGTAAATAAAGAAAGGGTGATTATGGGCGGAGAATGTGTTTTTTATATGAAGGGTGTCATTACACTGCCTTAATCAAGAAATCGTTGTTTTAATTCCGGTGTAGGTATCATGCAGGTTTCTCTTTTGCCAAACCATTTATAGCGGTTGCGGGCTATCAGGTTATAAATACCGTCACGGATGAATTTTGGTATTATAATAAAGCCATAGAATAAAGACCACACTCCACCTGTTTTTTGTAACATTCTCAGTGCACCTGTTGATTTTGTATAGATTTTATCTCCTTCTGCCAGTATAAATGAATTAAAATCATCAAGTGGCAGGTTAAACTTTGCCAGTATCTCCTGTCCTGTTTTCCCCTGCAGTTGAGCAAAAAAAAACTGTTTTTTCTTATCCCGTTTAATAATGAACTGAACACTGCTGTTGCAAAGGTTGCAGGCTCCGTCAAAGAGTATAATCGGTTTTTCAGCCATTTCTGAGTAAAGATAGTTTCCTTTTTTTTCAGATAAATTGTAATTTACTTTCCAGGGATTAAACAATTTATCTATGCGCATCAGGTTATTCCTTGTAGTGTGTTTCTTTATTGTAAGCTTGTTTGCTAACGGACAGGGTAAATATGCAGGCGCCAAGAAATCCTTACTGGGAACATTGTACACAGACAACAGGAATATACCCGGATTAAAAGGCTGGATATTCATGGAAGGGGCCTTGTTAAATGAAATCACAGACCCTGAGTTTATTATAGCAGATGTTTTTAAAAGGGGCTCAACATATCTTGTTATAATCAGTATCAAGGAAGATACGGCATCAGATAAGCATGAAATTTATGATGTGGTTGAGATAAAAGGCGTATTGAAAGGCTGGACTGTAAGGACAGGTACCTGCCGGCAAAACAAGCAATCCAATTCTTATATCATCGCCTGGGGAAAAGAGAGTGGGGATGAGTATATGAAGCTCATTAAAAGGGCATGGAAATTTGATCCGGATAAGCGGAGGATCATCTTAATTCCGGTAAAGGGCATTGATTGTGAAAATATCGGGTGTTAACCGATCAAAAACCAATAATATATATCTATGAAAAGTCAAATCAAAATCAAAAAAAACTTTTTGTTTGCAGGGTTGTGCTTGTTTTTTGCCAGCATTCTTACAGCACAACAACCTCAATTACCCAAAGATGTAAATGTTAACCAGGCAAAACCTATTAAGCCAACTAAGGCATTAGTAAAAAAAGACTCAGTTACATATACTGCTGTCCCGGTCACAGTTACTCCCAATACCCGTATCGCCACAGCTGATGAACTATACCTGAGCCAGGGTACTTTCCTGATCCGCACCAGTAAAGATTATCGATACCTGACGATTAAGGATGTTGCACCGGTTCCTGCATCGTTGGTCTTTATATGGGAGTTTGTAGAAAGCCCTCAACAGCAGGTTTGGCAATTCATATTGAAAAATGACGGGTATTATAAAATAAAATCGCAGTCAGGTCTTTTTCTTACCCAGAAAAGAGTGCTGGCACCTACCATGGATCCGGAAATGAATGAGGACAGTCAGCTATGGCAGTTAATAGAAACACCAGATGGATATTATACTATCAGGTCAAAAACCAATAAGTATCTTAAATTAATTGACAGAAGAAACAGGGATGGCGGCACAGTAAGCTTTGCAGCAACTGCTGATGATAATGCAAACCAAAAATGGCATTTGATAAAACTAACCAATGATGCCAGGAGAACAACTTCATTTATACCTGAGACTCACGGATTCCGGTTCGTAAATACTTTCAACGGAGAAGATATAATCCGCTGGGGAGGTTTATGTGGAGGTATGGTCTATTCCGCATTAGACTACTTCAGAAACAGGATGCCAATTCCTACTCAAACGTATACTCCTGCAAATGCCACCACTCTTCAATCATATATTTATCAACGCCAGCAACATTCTATGTGGAATGTAAACGAGAAATGGTCGGAACTGGAAGTGGCATACAATTTCAGGGCTGGGGAAATATTCCGTTGGGGTATACAAGGTACAGGGGGAGGAAGACTGGAAGAGCTGAAGAATGCAATTGATGCGGGTAGGTCAGTACCTATAGGATTGTTTGGAGGAGGAGTACCTAGTATCAATGGAGGCAGTGGTGGTAATCATGTAGTACTGGCAGTAGGATATTCTTTGGGTCGTTACAGGGGTGATTTTGGAAGCCGTGCAGGAGAATTTAAAATATTGGCATATGACCCCAATATGCGCAATAGGATGGTTACACTGGTGCCGGATATGGCAGGTCAATGTTTTTTTGAAGTAGAAAATGGTAAAGCATGGAGAACCTATTTTGTAAATACCCGGTACGATAATGAACATACTCCACCAAGGGATATTCCAAACTTTCCGGAGAGAGAGCCCGATGGAAGTATCAGGCATTTATATGTGGAATTTGCAACAGGCAAAGATGACCTGAGAGGAGGCAATGACAATGTAAGTATCACTGTACAGTATGCTGATGGTACTTCGCAATCATTTCCAAACGTTAATAATGGGGCAAGATGGGTTGATAATAGCTGGCAAACTGTTCACATCGAACTAAACAGGCCGGTAAGAAGAGCTGATATTCGTTATTTCCGTCTCACCACAAGTTTTGGAAGTGATATATTCAGTGATGATTGGAACCTTGAATGGTTCAGGGTTACAACTGGTTTTGGCGGTATAAACATTACACAATCATTTCCACCGGATGGCAGTGAATATATTTTCCGGTTTTCAGGAGATGAGCGAAGGCAAATGCATGTGATCAGGGTGGAGTAGTACAGAGTGGGGTCCGATTCATCTGAACATCATTTTGAATAATCAGTTTTTTAAAAAGCCTGACTATGAAATATTTTGGTTTGCTAATAATACAATTCTTACTGATTGGGAATTTCGTTATAGCACAAGACCCGCCCCACAGGGATACTGCCTGGGGTGACTGGCCTGATCAGCCTTATTATAATGGTATTCTTTCAGCTCCGGTTGTTATTGGAGAAACTGTTGCCGAAACCATAACACCAACAGGACAAAAATTATGTTTTGATAAAAAAGTACGCATCAAATCAATGATCAGCAGTGGTCCGATTGAGCAATGCATGTATATCAATACAGTGAAAGGCTATATAGGGATCATTCCGCCTCAACGGGGAGGTAGTGGGCCAGAGTTATGTGATATCAAAACCGATGATCCCAAATTCCTGTTTTATGTGCTGGGACTAAAAGGGAATGTATATACTTTTAAAAATGCGGAAAAAAACGGCACTATCGAGCATTGGGTCACTACAGGAAATACACAGGCACATCAGGCTAATCTTACAGGCCCTCCAGGAAACTACACGGTACATAAGAAATCTGAGCGAAGAGGTTATTGCGGAGACAAGATAAAAACATGGGCTTATAAGTATGATAATCCCCGCCTGAATGACTCAGTCGGGCAGGCATCCAGTCCTGTCTATTTCCTTTTCGGAAAAGCTTTTCCTGATGAGATCAATGTAAGCAGCAATAAATACATTGGAAATTTTGGGGTGGGATATCAGTTTACAGATAAGGGGTTATATATTATTATGGAAATGGAGAGTGGTAGTTACGGCTGTAAAATAACAGAGCTGGAGGAGGTAAGTGTATGTTTCGACCCGGCACCCTTTAAGATAGCAGAGGATGAATTTTTTATAAAAGCAAGTGCTGGCATACAAAAAGAGAGAGATAAGATTGCCAGGGATGAGGCCAGGATGGGAGATGATTGTGTATCACAAAAAATGGCAGTTATAGAATTCAGAAAGGAACAGGTAAGGTTGCAGGAAGCCAGACTTTATACCAGCCAACAGGGTAATATATACCAGGATCCCGTTGCTCAGCAAGCAATGGCACAGATGATGGATCATGCAGCCATGACCAAACAAATGATCCTTGATAACGAAGTGAAGATATGCCAGGCCGAACGTCGGCTTTCACAAACCAGCAACCAAAGCAGCAGGGATAGATATCAGCAACGGATATCCTGTCTTGGAAGCCAGAACAGCCAGTTAAGAAGCCTGGAAGCGCAATTAAAGGCACTGGATATACAGTATGCCAGTGAGCCGGGCAAGGCTTTTGCAGAAAAATCGAAAAAAATTATGCAGGGATTGCCAAGAACCTGTGATTGATCAAATGAATGTAACGGGATGATCATCCCATATTATGAAACACTTTCTGCACATCTTCATCCTGTTCTAACTTTTCGATCAGCTTGCTTACATCAGCGGCCTGTTCATCATTGACTGGCACAGTAACGGTTGGTATCCATTCGAGTTCTGCGCTGATTGGAGTGATGCCTTTATCTTCCAGTGCTTTTTGCATATTGCCAAAATCGGTGAATCCACAGCGAACGACTAATATATCTTCACCATTTTCCCCGGTACCTTCCCCGAGTTCTTCCAGGCCATAATCAATCAGCTCCAGTTCCATATCTTCTGTATTCAGGCCTTCTGGTTTTAATTTGAATACTCCCATTTTCTTAAACTGGAATGCTACACTACCGCTGTTGCCTAATGCACCATGTCCCTTGGTGAAGCAGGATTTTACATTAGCTACAGTTCTCACATGGTTATCAGTAGCTGTTTCGACTAATATCGCTACGCCATGAGGCCCATAACCTTCATACAGTATCTCATCATAGTTTACCAGCTCTTTTCCCTGTGCCCTTTTGATTGCAGCTTCCACACGGTCCTTGGGCATGCCCACACTACGGGCATTCTGAAAACAACGGCGAAGGGCAGCATTGGAATTAGGGTCGGGGCCACCGGCTTTTACTGCAATGATGATCTCTTTACCAATACGGGTAAAGTTTTTTGCCATTTTATCCCAGCGGGCAAACATCGAGGCTTTACGTACTTCAAAAATTCTTCCCATAGATTATAGTCATTAAGTCAAACTCGTCAAATAAGTCAATCGGGCCTTGCATGCCGGAGCTTATCTAAGGCGGGTGCAAATCTAAGATAATGGCAGTAAATGAAAAACCGCCCCACTCAGCGGGACGGTTTAACCGGTTATTTGTGTGAAAATCAACTTTTATCTTCTGTTCTTCCCAGTTTGCTGGCATAAAGCCCTGCGTGGAAAACAGCAAATACAACAGAGATGTAGAATAAAGTTCTGTCGGCATCAAATCCTACAGAATTTTGATGTAAAAAACCTACGATGGCTAAAAGAACAGCCAGAACAATACCTGTATAGCGGGCCAGTCTCATTCCTTTCCTGCTGCTGGTTCCGTTACCAAGGTGGCTGTTTTTAGCACCGTATACAAGATAAATGTCCAGACCGATCAGCATCCATACCAATAAACGGATCCAGGTATCCATAGGCAGAAATACCATCATGAACAGGCAAGTGGCTACTCCCAGAATAGGAACCAATGGTACCATTGGTGTTTTAAATGCTCTTGGCAGGTCAGGCATCTTGTTACGCATTACCCATACACCAATACAAACCAGGATAAAGGCAAAAAGAGTTCCGATACTGGTCATTTCTCCTACCACATCGGCAGGTACAAATGCTGCAAATGCACTTACAAAAAGCATGAACAGGAAATTATTTTTTGCCGGTGTTTGAGTCTTGGGATTTACGGCAGAGAAAATTTTAGGGATCAATCCATCCTTACTCATACTGAAGAAGACACGGCTCTGTCCCATTAGCATCACTAATATCACTGATGCATATCCAAAAAGGATGGCTACTACGATGGCACGGTTCAACCAGGGATAATCAGCATGATAAACACCTGCTGCATCAGGAGTGCCCATATGCTCAATTGCCACGGCAACAGGTGCAATACCATCTTGCCCCGCAAATGTTGTATAACTTGTAACTCCCGTCATCACATGGGCAAAGAGGATATATAATATAGTACAGATAAGCAGTGATCCTAAAATACCTATTGGCATATCTTTTTTAGGGTTTTTGGCTTCCTGTGCCGCTGTACTCACAGCATCAAAACCGATATAAGCAAAGAAGACGATGGCGGCAGCCCGTATGATGCCACTAAATCCAAAGTCGCCAAACTTGCCGGTATTGTCAGGAATATAAGGAGTGTAGTTGTCGTTATTGATGTACTGCCATCCAAGAATAATGAATGTAAGCACTACTGCAATTTTCACCACCACGATTATACTGTTGACAAATGCACTTTCTTTTGTTCCCCTTATCAGCAGTAAACTCATTAATACAATAATGAATACAGCAGGCAGATTTATGATACCTCCGCTCCAGGGGCCGGCTGTTAATTCTGTTGGTAATGTAACTCCAAACCCCTCAAGGAACTTGACCAGGTAACGGCTCCAGCTAATTCCTACTGTAGCGGCACCTACTGCATATTCAAGCACCAGGTCCCAACCAATAATCCATGCCATGAATTCTCCCATCGTAGCATAAGAATACGTATAGGCACTACCAGCAACAGGGATCATGGACGCAAACTCAGCATAACACAGACCTGCAAACAAACAACCCAGGCCCGCCACGACAAATGAAATGGTGATAGCCGGCCCCGCATGATTGGCCGCAGCCATTCCAGTAATAGAAAATAAACCAGCACCGATGATGGCACCGATTCCGAGGGCTATCAAACCCTTTGCTCCCAATGTTTTTTTCAGCGTATGTGTTCCGGTTTCGGCTGCTTCATTCATTAAAGCATCCATCGGTTTTCTGACAAATAAACTCATATCCGTTTTTTACAAAATGATTAATGATTATTTCTTAAAATTTTTGATAGCGGTAAGATACCTGTTCAATTCTTCCCTGACTTTGGGGAACAGGAAGAACAACCCGATCATATTGGGAAATACCATTGCAAGGATCATTGCATCGGAAAAATCCGTTACTGCGGTAAGCGAGATTGATGCGCCTATAATTACAAAGGCAAGAAAAAGGAATTTGTAGGACAAATCTGCTGCTTTGCTTCGGCCAAAGAGATATTTCCATGCCTGCAAACCATAATACGACCAACTGATCATTGTAGAGAAGGCAAAAAGTACAATTGCAATGGTAAGCACATAGGAAAAATGAGGAATTACATTATTATAAGCAATAGAAGTCAGGTCAACACCACTTACCGCAGCACCGTTCTCGTTCAGTATTACAGTACCCCGTCCATCTCCTCCATACGGAAACATCACCCCATCTTTGTTGAACATGATAATCACCAGAGCTGTCATAGTACAAATCACTACTGTATCTATGAACGGTTCCAATAAAGCAACTATACCTTCCGAAGCCGGGTATTTTGTTTTTACGGCAGAGTGAGCAATAGAAGCAGAACCGGCGCCGGCTTCATTGGAAAAAGCGGCCCGTCTGAAACCTATTATAATCACACCCATTACACCACCTAAGCCAGCCCGCGGAGAAAATGCCTCGGAAAAGATCATTCTGAATGCATCATCGATAAAGCTAAAATTCGCAAATATGATGATTAATGAAGCTACAATGTAAATAACTGCCATAAAAGGCACAATCTTTTCTGTTACCGTTGCAATCTTTTTAATACCCCCGATAATTACTATACCCGTAATTACAGCCAGAATTAATCCAATGATAAAACCGGATGCAGAACCTGACATACCAGTCATTGAAACTATTTGTTGTGCAGCCTGGTTCGCCTGGAAAGCATTTCCCCCGCCAAATGAACCGCCTATACAAAGAACAGCAAAAAGGGCGGCTAATACTTTGCCAAAACCTGCAAGATTTTTTTCAGCAAGTCCTTTTTTCAGGTAATACATAGGGCCGCCATATACAACTCCGTTTTCGTCAATATCACGATATTTTACACCCAAAGTACATTCAACGAATTTGCTGCTCATACCCAACAGGCCGCAAACGATCATCCAAAAAGTGGCGCCAGGACCGCCAACAGCTATGGCCACAGCCACCCCGGCAATATTTCCAAGCCCTACCGTTCCGGAAACTGCAGTAGCTAAAGCCTGGAAATGGTTTACTTCTCCATGATGTGATTCTTTCTTAATTGTGTCTACTATATCACCATCCACTGTATTAACAGCGGCTTTTACGGGAATGGCATCTTTCTCCAGGTTGTCAAATTTTCCTCTTACCACTTTTATAGCCAGACCAAATTGCCGCAGATTCACGAAGCGAAATAAAAGGGTAAATGACAGCGCACCGAGGGCAAGGATAATTACGATAAGAGGAACTGAAGTTCCGCCAATATTAACAGAATAAAAAACGATACTGTTAGTGGCATCTGTTACTGGCTGAAAAGCTTCATTGATCCGTTGATCAATCCCTTTTTCTGTTTCTGACGGAATGTCTTGTGCAACTGTGAAGAGAGGTAAAGCAAAGGTAGGGATCAATACGTAAATACCCTTCAATATGTATTTTAGCATACAGCGTTGGTTTAGGTTCTGGATGAAGAATTAAGTTCGTAAAATACTTAATTATTTAACAGAAAGAATAAAATTATCCACCACCGGCAATTTCGACTATTCCTCCAAAGCAGGTATTTTTTTGCATATAAACCTTTAGTTTTGAGTCTTTACAATTATGCAGCCTGTGCGGGCCGTCTAATTGTGAGCTGAATCAGCTTTAATAAATAAGCACATGCGAAAAATACCTCTCTATATTAAGATTATTGCCGGAATGATACTGGGAGTGGCATTTGCTCTTCTTGCTATTCGCTTTGAGGGTGGTGTTCAGTTTACCAAAGACTGGATAAAACCATTCGGGACAATATTTATCAATATGCTGAAGCTGATTGCTGTACCGTTGATTTTGGCATCTTTGATCAAAGGCGTATCTGACCTGAAAGACATTTCCAAACTATCCCGTATGGGGCTTAGGGCTGTAGTACTGTACCTTTTCACAACTGTTTTTGCAGTATGCCTTGGCTTAACAGCGGTTAACGTTTTTAATCCGGGAAAATCAATAAGTCCCGAAACAAGAACCCAGATGATGTCGGCCTATGGTGTGGATGCCGGAAAAAAGCAACAAGAGGCTGAACTGCAAAAGGGCGCCGGGCCATTAAAATTTGTGGAAGATATTGTGCCCGATAATATAATCAAAGCAGCATCATCTAACTCGACCATGCTGCAAGTGATATTTTTTGCATTATTTGTAGGGGTTGCATTAATACTAATACCTGCAGATAAAGCCAGGCCGATGAAAGATTTTTTCGACAGCTTTAACGATGTAATATTAAAGATGATTGACCTGATTATGAAGGGGGCACCGTTAGGGGTTTTTGCATTAATGGCTACACTGGTCGCCGAATCGCCTGGGTGGGAAATTTTTAAGGCGTTAGGGAAATATGCGGTAACAGTGATAACAGGACTCGTCATTCTTATTTTTATATTCTATCCCTCATTAATCTATTTGTTCACAAGAAGAAACCCCGTACAATTCATTAAACAGGTATCACCGGCACAGTTATTGGCTTTTTCCACCAGTTCAAGTGCAGCCACTTTACCTGTTACAATGGAATGTGTAGAGAAAAGGGTAGGTGTAGATAATGAAGTTTCAAGTTTTGTATTGCCAATCGGCGCTACTGTTAATATGGATGGTACCAGTCTCTACCAGGCTGTGGCAGCTGTATTCATTGCACAGGCTTTCGGCCTGGAATTAAGCCTCACAACACAGCTAGGGATAATTGTTACGGCCACTCTCGCTTCTATAGGCTCGGCTGCAGTGCCAAGTGCCGGAATGGTCATGCTGGTGATTGTGCTGGCCCA
The DNA here is from genome assembly GCA_029558715.1 of Bacteroidota bacterium. Lineage (GTDB taxonomy): Bacteria > Bacteroidota > Bacteroidia > Chitinophagales > Chitinophagaceae > JJ008. The sequence continues at coordinate 54,542 of JAKQEA010000075.1, forward strand.
GGCTGGTATTCCGGAAGCAGGCCTTGCACTTATTTTTGCTGTTGACAGACCTTTGGATATGGTAAGGACAGTAGCCAATGTAACCAGTGATTGCACCTGCGCTACTATTATTGCTAAATCGATTGGAAAATTAGAGGAACCGGCAAAAGCCGTGTAAAAAATTATTGAAACATGTTTGAATTGTTAGACGCCGGTTTTCACTGGACGAATTTATTGCAGCCACAGTTCTACGTAGAAAATGGAGGACTATGGTTGTTATTGTTTGTAGTATTCGCAGAAACAGGTTTGTTCGTAGGTTTTTTTCTGCCGGGTGATTCGCTGTTGTTTGTGGCCGGTATTTATGCCCACCAAATAACCAAGAAAACCGGCGAAGTAGTACCAGGCCTTGCATACCAGTTTCTTGACCTGATCGGTTTGGGTAGTGCAAGAAATGAATGGATTGATCTGTTTGTACTGGTGGGATTGATTTCTATTATGGGAATACTGGGTAACTCCGTAGGCTATTGGACGGGAAGGAAAGTAGGCCCGGCCATGTATCATTGGAGAGACAGGTTTTTATTCAAAAAAAAGTATTTGCACCAGGCACATGACTTTTACGAAAAACACGGCGGGCTTGCGGTTATCGGTGCCAGGTTCCTTCCCTTTATAAGGACATTTGCTCCGATAGTGGCGGGTATTGTACAAATGGACAGTAAAAAATTTCATTTCTACAATGTAGTCGGCTGTATTGCCTGGGTGTTTACCATGATCTTCGCTGGTTATTTTTTACAGAAATGGATACTTAAGCAATTTGGATTTGACTTAAAAGAACACCTGGAGATAATTGTTTTGGGAATAGTGTTAGTAACTACTGCACCGGTGATCATTAAAATGTTCTCCAGCCCCAAAAAGAAACCTGTAGAAGTAAAAGGGAATGATACAAAACAACCGTAGTGTATGAACCAGGCCAAACCTGTTTCCATTTTTAATATTGCCGTTATAGTCGCCGCATTAGGCTATTTCGTAGATATCTATGACCTGCTTTTGTTTACTATTGTAAGGGAACCGAGCCTGGCAGGACTGGGAGTTGATCTGTCTGTAAAACAGGAAGTGATCGCTGCAAGTACTAAAGTTATTAATTGGCAAATGTGGGGCCTTTTGATTGGTGGTATCATCTGGGGCATCATGGGTGATAAAAAAGGCAGGTTGAGTGTGTTGTTCGGCTCGATCATCTTATACTCTGTGGCCAATTTCTTTACCGGCTTTGTTCAAACTGTTGAACAGTATGCTTATGCAAGATTTGTTGCCGGTATTGGCCTGGCCGGTGAGTTGGGTGCAGGCATTACATTAGTAAGTGAACTATTACCAAAGAATAAAAGAGGTATTGGTACTTCCCTTGTCGCCGGCATTGGCCTGTTTGGCGCAGTCGCGGCTTACTTTACATTTAAGTTTACGGATGATTGGAGGCTTTGTTATAAGATAGGGGCAGGATTGGGAGTCATGCTCTTATTTCTTCGTATAAGTGTGGCCGAAAGTGGTATGTTCAACCAGGTGAAGCAACAAAATATTTCCCGGGGAAACCTGCTAATGTTTTTTAATAATGGTCAACGTTTCCGGAAGTACTTGCTCGCCATACTGATTGGCTTACCTACATGGTTTGTAATTGGTATTCTTGTAAACCTGAGTAACAGGTTTGCTACGGAGTTCTACGGGAAAAATGAAATTGAATCGGGCAGGGCAATTATGTTTGCATATGCGGCAATTGCAATAGGCGATATACTTGTTGGTTTTGTAAGCCAGTATTTTAAAAGTCGTAAAAAAGCGTTGTACCTGTTTTACTTCTTTGCGATAGTGTCAGGCGTATATTTCTTTAGCGGTAATATCCGAAATGATGCTTCGATGTATATGGCTTGTGCAGCATTAGGTTTCAGTACAGGGTTCTGGGCGATTTTTGTAACCATGGGTGCGGAGCAATTTGGCACCAATCTCAGGGCCACTGCCGCTACTACCATACCAAATTTTGTAAGAGGTTCCCTTCCTCTCATCAACCTGATGTTTGTCAACTTATTCCAGCAGAGTATTGGGTGGAGCTTTGTTAAAAGTGCCATGGTAACAGGTGTTATCGTTATGATTGTAACTTTGGTTGCAGCTTACTTCACAGAAGAAACTTTTCACAAGGATTTGAATTATACAGAGCCTGAAGACATAATACCGTAAAGTCATACTTTGGCTAAATTCCTTATCATACGTTTTTCTTCCATTGGGGATATTGTGCTGACAACACCTGTAATCCGTTGCCTTAAGCTGCAGGTACCGGACGCAGAGGTACATTTCCTCGTAAAAGATTCTTTTCGTTCTGTTGTTGCACATAACCCGTACATTGATAAAATCCATGTATTGGCACATAGCTGGGAACTGATGATCGAGGAGTTGAAAACGGAAGACTATGATTATATCATAGACCTGCATCATAATACAAAAACACTGCGTGTTAAGAATGCATTGCGGAAAAAATCATTTTCTTTCTATAAACTGAATATCGAGAAATATATACTTACCAGTATTAAAATAAATGTCCTGCCAAAAATTCATATAGTTGACCGGTATATGAAAACAGTTGAATCATTTGGTGTTAAGAATGACGGTAAGGGACTGGATTATTTTATTTCAAGAGAAGAAGAAACGAAAAGAGAAGATATCCCGGCCTCTCATTCTGCGGGGTATATAGCCTGTGTAATCGGGGCAGCACATGGAACCAAAAGATGGCCGGCGCATAAATGGAAAGAATTTTGCCGGGAAATAAATCACCCGGTCATATTGTTAGGAGGTAAAGAGGATATGGTAAATGGTAATGAGATTGCAGCAGTGGATACAGTGAAAGTGTATAATGCATGTGATAGGTTTAAACTAAATGAAAGCGCCGATCTTATTAGAAAGGCGAAATTGGTCATTACGAATGATACAGGCCTGATGCATATAGCCGCTGCCTACAAAAAAATAATTATCTCTCTTTGGGGTAATACCGTTCCTTCTTTTGGGATGACACCTTATTATGGTGATTTTTCGTTGACTTCTTTACAGCTGCAAACAAAAGTCTGGTGTCGTCCCTGTTCCAAGATCGGGTACAACAAATGCCCGTTGGGGCATTTTAAATGCATGGAAAAGATTTCCGTGGACGAACTCTTGGAAAGAGTCAGGCAAAAGATTTAACCCCCCGCTCAAAACATTGAGATGGATCTTGCCTGACTCTTAAAAATATACAAGAGTAACGAAGCTGTTTAGCTATTCATAAAGAATACAGCCAGCACGGTAAAGACTACAATAAAGCCACCAATAACAATACGGGCCTGTACGTCTTCATCGCTCATCATGAGTTTAATTCTTTTCATAACCTGATTTTTTAGTTTTCAAAACGAATGTTAACCAGGTTTTCAAGGAAATGGGTAAGGTATTCGGAAAGGATAGGAGAGAAATGCAGATAATGCAAAAGTAGAATGAGGATTTTTGAATTGCAAATTATGTACTGCCTTTTTTAATAGGAAAACTACGATTCAAAAAAACCTTATGTAACTATAAGATTGTAATTTTAAATAAAAACATTGTGTTTCTGCGTCTTACACTATTGTCTTTTTTTGTTTTGTTTGGGCTCTTTACCAAAGGTCAGCAGGCAGGCAGTGCCGTTGATTCTTTCAGTATGTACGGCGATATAAAAATTACAATCGACAAACCTGTAAACTACAGGGAGGGCAAGGAAACGTTTATTATATTTTTTGCACTTCCAAATGGTAACACGACAGCACAGACAAGGGGAAAGAAAATGATGCCGGGAGATGACTGGCATTTCGATATACAGCATATCAGTGCACAGACAAAGTTTATCCGCCGGCAACTAAGAAACAAAAACTTTGTCGTTATCTACCTGGAGAATAATTACAAAAGCTGGCCTGCCTGGAAACAAAAACACCCTGGTTTCAGAATGGAGATTCCCCATATTATTGATTCCTTGTCAGGTCTGTTTAGAACAAAAAGAAAAAGCATATACCTGAATGGGCATAGTGGAGGCGGTAGTTTTATATTCGGTTACCTGGCAGGTGTCAGCAAAATTCCTCCTATGATAAAAAGGATCAGCTTCCTTGATAGTGACTACGGGTATGACAGCTCTTATTATCCAAAGATCAAAACCTGGCTGCAGCAAACAAAAGAAGCAAACCTGAATGTGTTTGCTTATAACGACAGCATCGCATTGTATAATGGCAAACCTGTAGTGTTAGCTACCGGCGGTACATGGTACCGGAGCAGGTTGCTGTTGAAGCACCTGCAAAATGATTTTTCATTTGTTGAATCCAGGACAGATAGCCTTATCATTAACAAGAGCACCGACAAACGAATGCAATTCTACTTTAAGATCAACACAGACCAGGGGATTTATCACACACAGCAAGTGGAGCTGAATGGGTTCATTCATTCAATTCTTTGTGGTACCAGATATGATTCGCGGAGATATAGATACTATGGCCAAAGAGCCTACCAGGATCTTATCGAGTAACATTGTCTGTTATAAATGGTTCCTGGAATAACACAGGAAACTGTTTTTTAATTTTTTCCTGCTGCTTGGAACTCAGGTTATCGAATAATTTTTTATGTTTTTGCAGGCACAATTCAGTAAGAGCTCTTTTTTGCCCGGCTTTTATTTCCTTCATCACCACTTCAATTACCACATCCGGAGTATGAGGTTCTTCCTTAACCAGCGTAATTTTATTGTGCATCAGGCCTGTGCCCATATAGCTTTTAAAAAGACGTTCCTGAATATAACGGGCCAGGTCATCAGAGCTGACCATATCCCTGCCAACAGTGATAAGTCCTGTTTCACTAACGGTTATCAGCAGGATTTTTTCTGCCTTACTTTCTTTTATAGCAGACAGCCCGGCAGGTGATTTTATACAAGTGATACTTAAGACAACAACTAGTATATAGCGAAGCATAAAAAATACAGCTGAAGTTAACTAAATGAATAGCTCCTGTTATTCTTCTTAAGATAAGAATGCGATTCTTATTTAATGAACCGCATTCTTACAAAAAAGATCACTTAATAAGGTCTTTGGTAGCTTCATGAATTGGGTGGCGGTCAAAATAATTGCCGACAAAATCAATTTTTCCGGCATCATTCATATGGTTTACACTGTGAAGCCAGAAAGTAAGCTTCTTGCTATTTTTGTATTTGACGTTAACCATAGCCCAGTATAAGATCCACTTTCCGGTAGGTGCATATTTACTTTGGGGTTCATTGGCCTGCATAGGCACCACAATATGTTCGCTGAAATTCAGCGAGTCAATTATTTGCCAGCGTTTTTTCCAGTATTCCTGCACCGCTTTTTTACCGATAAGGCTATCTCCATTTGACCATGTATACCGGACAGTATCAGCATAATCGGCCGTCATACCGTTTATATCTGCCCTTGAAAAAGCCATATAAGAGTTTTTGACCATGTCCCCGACACTCATATCAAGCATTTCCATGGAAGGTTTTTTCCCGTCAGCTGACGTAGCAGTTTTGCTGCCATCGTCCATTTTTCCATCCTCCTTTTTTTCGTTGTTACAGGCAAACAGCAGGAAACAGCAGGCTGCCAGCATGAAAATCTTTTTCATAATGCAAGTTTTGTTTTAGGTTAAAAAAGCAGGGGGATCCTTCTGGTGTCAGGATAGGGTGCAAGCTGTATTGAAGCTATGTATTTTGTATAACTCCGCCAATTTTAATATCAGGAAATTCTGATCATTGTATTTCACTAAGTTCCAGCCAACGAAGTTCTTTTTCATCTAATAGCTGGGTCACCTCACCGATGCGGGTAGATAATTGCTGGAGTTCTTCAAAAGGCGTACTCCCGTTATTTAATTTTTCTGTAATGGTTGCCTTTTCTTTTGCGAGGTCGCTGATTTCTTTTTCCAGCGATTCAAATTCCCTTTTCTCTTTATAGGATAGTTGCCTTTTTTTGTCAACGACCACCGGTTCACGGTCTGAAGCGGGAACTTGTTTTTCAGTATTACCTATGTAAAAGGAAGGACTTTTATCAGCAGACTGTCTGTATTGTGTATAGTTGCCGGGGAAATCTCTTATTACTCCATTGCCCTCGAATACAAACAGATGATCTACCAGCCTGTCCATAAAATAACGGTCATGTGATACGATCAGCAGGCAGCCCGGGAATTCGCTCAGGAAATTCTCTAATACACCTAATGTCGGTAAGTCAAGATCATTGGTAGGTTCATCTAAAATAAGAAAATTGGGATTTCGGAAAAGAATTGACAACAGGTGCAGTCTTCTTTTTTCTCCGCCACTCAGTTTACTGATATAGGTATATTGTTTGTCAGGGTCAAACAGGAATAACTGCAGGAACTGGGCAGCACTTAATGAACCACCACTTGCCAGCGGAAAATTTTCTGCAATATTCTTTACAAATTCAATGACCCTCATATCTTCCTTTACTTCTAATCCCTGCTGAGAATAATTACCAAAAATTACGGTATCCCCGATATTGATCTTTCCGCTATCAGCTTTTTCAATCCCCTGCAATATGTTAATGAAAGTGGATTTGCCAACCCCGTTTTTTCCAACTACGCCTATCCTTTCTCCTTTTTTGAAAGTGTAATCGAAACCTTTCAGCAATACTTTGTCGCCGTAACTTTTATAGATCTTCTTCAGCTCAATGACTTTACCGCCGAGCCGGCTCATTTTCATATTCAATTGCAGTTGCTCGTCAACGATCTGCTGTTTTGCTTTTTTTTCGACTTCGTAAAAATTATCCTGGCGGCTTTTACTTTTTGTGGTACGGGCTTTGGGTTGTTTTCGCATCCATTCCAGCTCCTTCCGGTAAAGGTTTTTAGCTTTATCGATTGAAGAAAGATCATTTTCTATCCTTGCTGCTTTCTTTTCCAGGTAGTTTTCATAATCACCTTTATAGGTATACATATTACTGCCATCCAGTTCCCAGATTTCTTCACATACCGTATCCAGGAAGTAACGGTCATGGGTTACTAACAGAAGGGTCACTCTTTCTTTATCCAGGTAATGTTCCAGCCATTCCACCATTTCCACATCAAGATGGTTGGTAGGTTCATCCATTATCAGCAGTACATGTTTGTGTTCAAAGCCTATATCGATCAGTGTTTTTGCAAGAGCCACTCTTTTTCGTTGTCCGCCGCTTAAGGTATTCACCGGCTGATTCAGGTGATGAATATTCAATTTTCCAAGCACCTGCTTTACTTTGGTGTCAAAGTCCCAGGCTCCCAGCTCATCCATTTTAATGATGGCCGCACTTAGTTTATCTGCATCTTCCAGTTCACTCACTGCTTCATACTCTTTTATTGCAGCAATGACAGGATGGGCATGAAAGAAGATATTATCAAGTACAGATCTTTCTTCAACAAAGGAGGGTTCCTGTTCAAAAAGGACGACATCCACATCCTTATTGACCCATACCTTACCATTATCAGCTGTTTCTTTTCCAGCCAGTATCTTTAAAAGGGTGGATTTGCCGGTACCGTTCCGGGCCACCAGGGCAATTTTATCACCTTCTTCTATATGAAATGAGATATTTGAAAAGAGTGGTTGTATGCCATAGCTCTTGGTCAACCCTTCAACTGATACGTAATGCATAGCGGCAAAGATAGCTCAACGGCCAAGAAGAAAAATAAGAAGGCTGATACTGATTGTCAGGATAATTATTACAAGAATAGAATACTTTTCCTTCCGGTATTTTCTTTGGCGTTGCTGAACAAATATTTCCAATTGATCTGCAGCAACAGCATCTTTACCAGCCAATTTTTTTAACCGGATGATGATATCTGTTATATATAACGGAGGCAATGGCTTAATAGCCTGCATCAAAACAGTAATAATCTGCCTGTTTGTTTCGGGCTCATTGAATTTCCCGATTTGTTCAATGCTGCTGTCAGACAGCAAGTCAAGAATGTATTGCTGCAATCCTTGTTTGTCCATTCTGAAAGTATCCAGTTTCGAAACATATCTCTCCAGTTCGAGTACTTGCTTCAGCAGCGTAACAGGAGTGATTACCTCCTGTGTCTTTCTTTTCCCAACGCTTTGATTATACCAGCGCTGTTGCAGGTAATATTCTTTTTTGGCCGGATCTGTCAGCACTTCATAAGCTTCTTTTATGTCGGTAAATTGTGCCGTGGCATACGGGTCATTATTATTTTTATCCGGGTGGTATTGCAGGGCCAGTTTCCTGAAAGCCTTTTTTATCTCAGGCAAACTGGCTGAAGGCTCCAATTCAAGTATTTTATAATAGTCTTTGAGGTGCATGGTTTGCTGCGAAGATAGGACAGGGGGCTTTGAGGGCTTTTTTGAACGTTTTACAACCACTTAACAATCAAAACAGTCCTGTATCTGCAAATAGGTTTAATTTTAAACCTGGTAACTTGTTTCACTATTAATTTTAATTACTATGGAAAACAATCTTGAAAGTAATCGCAGAGAATTTTTGAAGATGACTGGTAAAGCCGGATTAGCAGCCGGGCTTTCTATGACCGCATTATCAACTTTTGCAGAGAATCATAGCGCTTCTGGTATAATTTCAGGTGCAGAAGAGGTGCCTTATGCCCAACAACCTTTGCCCTATGCCTATTCAGCACTGGAATCAGTGATTGATACAATGACGATGGAAATACATTATTCAAAGCATGCGGCTGCCTATGCAAAGAACCTTGCTGAAGCCGTCAAGGCGGAGAATGTGGACATTGAAAAAATGAAACTAACATCCCTGCTCGGAAAGATCTCAAAATATTCGGTCAAGATGCGCAATAACGGAGGTGGACATTACAATCATGAATTTTTCTGGAAGAGTATGAGGAGCCCAGCGGAATTGAATTCACCACAGTCGGCTATTATGAAAGCATTTATTAAGGACTTTGGTTCTTTTGAAGCCTTCAAAACACAGTTCAGTGATGCCGGAAAAAACCGTTTTGGAAGTGGCTGGGCATGGCTGGTAAAAACAGCAGACGGTAAACTCGTAGTGGGATCTTCTCCTAACCAGGATAATCCATTGATGGATGTAAGCGATCTGAAAGGAATTCCTCTATTGGGATTAGATGTATGGGAACATGCCTACTATCTTAAATACCAGAACCGCCGCCCGGATTATATCAATGCGTGGTGGAATGTGGTGGACTGGAAAGTGGTGCAGCAACGATTCGATGCGGCATAAAACTATTTCAGGTATTTATTGAAAAAATCAATCGTCCGCTGCCAGGCCAGTTTGGCGGCTGTATCATTATATCTTGTAGGAGCTGTGTCGTTATGAAAAGCATGCTGGGCTCCTTCGTATATATAAAGTTCATAAGCCACATTGTTTTTTTTCAGGGCTTCTTCATAAGCCGGTATACCCTTATTCACTCCTTCGTCCAATGAACCATAATGCAATTGAACAGCTGCTTTAATTTTGCTTACATCGTCTGCCACTGGCTGGCGGCCATAGAAGGCAACGGCAGCTTTCAGTAATGGAACATTTACAGCCAGGTTATTACTCATGGCCCCACCCCAGCAAAATCCAACGCAGCCAAACTTACCATTACTATCCTTCCTCGCAGACAGGTAATCGAATACTTTGATAAAGTTTTGCAGGTTATCTTCTGGTTTTAATTGTTGAAATTTTGCTCTTGCTTCGTCTGCATTCTCCGGAGTTCCACCCAATGATGATAATGCATTTGGTGCAATAGCTAAAAATCCGGCTTTGGCAGCCCGGCGGGCCACATCCTCTATATGTGCATTCAGTCCCCGGTTTTCATGAATGACAACAACGGCGGCATATTTTTTATCTTCTTTGGGTCTTGCCACATAAGCCTGCATATCCCCGTTGATTCCCGGATAACTTATTCTTTCTGTAAAAAGTTCTTCCTGCGGGGTAACAGCAGCATTCGCATAGTTAACTTCCAGTAATGGCAATAATGCCATAGCTGCAGCTGTGCCGCCGGCCAACATAGCGAGCCTGTGTAAAAATTCCTGGCGGTTAAGAGGCTTGTGGGTGTATTCGTCGTAGAGGTTGATTATTTGCTGGTCCATAAAAAGTAAATGAGTGTTTCTAAAGTTAAGCAATTAAACCAGGTTTATAAGGTGTTCATCATAAGTACAGGCTTTGATTTTTCATTTCGCAACGAAATTGATGCATACTTCAAAAGCAGCCTTTTTATTTTAACACTTGATACAATGTTTTGCTAAAATAGCATAGCCTCACTTTGCAGGTAGCCGCATGGCACAGAAATAGCGTCATATAAGTGTTACAGGAAGAAAACCACTTAACAATTTTTGCATGAATCCATTTACTACAAAAAAAGTATGACGATGAAAAGTATCATGAAAATCACTGCACTGGCATTGGTATTGGTGCTGGGCAGTTCTTTGCGAAACACGGTTTCGGCTCAATA
>JAKQEA010000097.1 GCA_029558715.1 Bacteroidota bacterium
ACATGGAGCTACTTTCCAGGACAAGTTCAATAACTATTGGCATATTTCAACAACCGTTCTATCTGTAAAAAATACATTTGAAAGAAGATTGGGTGTATGGCCAACTGGCTTTGATAAAGATGGCCATATGTTTTGTAACACTACTTTTGGTGATTATCCTCATTATATTCCGGCTGCCAGGTTTTCCGGAACAGAATATGGCACCAATGGAAAATCTGCTTATTTCACCGGCTGGATGTTACTCAATTATAATAAACCCGTACAGGTATCATCCACACTGGGCGGATATCTACCCAATAATGCCGTGGATGAATTAGCAAAAACATATTGGAGTGCTGTTTCAGCAAATAAAGGAGAGTATATCCAAACTGATCTGGGCAATGTTTCGACAGTAAATGCTATTCAGATCAATTACGCTGACCAGGATGTGGAAAGTAGCCGGTTGGGTAAATGGAATGACCAGTATCACCAGTATAAACTGTATTACTCTGTTGATGGTAAAAAGTGGATGACACTGGTGGATAAGAGTAATAATAAAACTGATATACCGCATGAGTATGTGGAATTAGAAAAGCCGGTGCAGGCAAGATTTATTAAGCTGGAGAATATTCATATGCCCACCGGTAAATTTGCTATCAGTGGTTTCCGGGTCTTTGGAAATGGAAACGGGGCAAAACCCGATGCTGTGCAGGGGTTTATTGTATTGCGGACAGAAAAAGACAAACGCAGTGCTTTTATAAAATGGAAACCGGTGGATAATGCATTTGCTTATAATATTTATTATGGTACGCAACCGGATAAATTATATACCAGCATCATGATCCATTCCAACAATGAATACTGGATGAAGGCAATGGATTCACAAAAGCCCTATTATTATAGTATTGAGGCTGTCAATGAAAATGGCACCAGCGAAAGAAGTAAAATAATAAAAGTTAATTAAATCGGTTTAGTATGAAAAGAGTAGTCAGTTTATTAGTAATGGTTTTCCTGTGCGCCGCTGTGGTTCGTTCGCAAGGCGCTATTCCTTTCTGGAAAGAAGTACAGGTATTTAAGCAAAAAGACAGTGTGCAGTTTCCTGCTGCCAACCAGGTTTTATTTATTGGCAGTTCGTCTTTTACACTTTGGAAAGATGTGCAGGAGTATTTTCCCAAACATAAAATACTGAACCGGGCATTTGGTGGTTCCACCCTGGTTGACCTGGTCCGTTTCCGGTATGATGTGATCTACCCCTACCAGCCAAAGCAAATAGTGATTTATTGCGGAGAGAATGATTTTGCTTCCAGTGATACGGTAACGGTGGAAATGGTAATACAGCGGTTCAAGACACTCTATCATTTAATACGGGCAAAATATGCCAGCGTACCTTTATTATATGTTTCGATGAAACCCAGCCCGAGCCGGGTGCATCTGCTGACAAAGTATAAAGAGGCGAACCAACAGATCGAAACGTTTTTAAAGACAGATAAGAAAGCCGCATTCGCTGATGTGTATCACCTGATGCTGAAGGCAGATGGGACTGTGATGGATGATATTTTTAAAGAAGACAAGCTGCATATGAATGCCAAAGGGTATGCAATCTGGAAAAAAGTTTTGGAAAAATTATTGATGAAATAAATAAGGATTATGCTAGCGAAAAGGAAATTACTTCTGTCAATATGTATCCTGTCTGCCTGCCTGCTGAGTTGTAAGCGGGAAACAGAGATAACTAAGATTGCTTTTGGCTCCTGTGGCCATCAGGATGAACCGCAACCGGTATTGGCATTGGCCGCTGAGCAGCAACCTGCAGCCTTTATTTTTCTGGGGGATAATATTTATGGCGATACGGATAATATGGATACCCTGCGTAATAAGTATACCCGCTGGATGGCACAACCTGATTTTAAAAAACTGTACAGCAGCACCACATTATTTGCCACCTGGGATGACCATGATTTTGGCCGTAATGATGCCGGTAAGTGGTATCCCTATAAGAAGGAATCCAAAGAGATATTCATGGAATCCTTTAAAGAACCAGCCAATAGTGAACGCCGTAAACATGATGGTATTTACAAGACAGAATATATACAACAGGGAGAAAAGACCATTCAGGTGATTTTACTGGATGTAAGAACATTCCGCAGTGATGTATTATTATATGATTCGGCAGCGAAACTGCCCCGGGATCATTATTTCTATACACCTGATTATAAACCGCATGTATCAACAGACAGTACCTTACTGGGCGAAGAACAATGGAGATGGCTGGAGGAAGAATTGAAAAAACCGGCTGACCTTCGTCTGATCTGCAGTGGTTCACAGTTTGCTATTGAGTATAATGGATATGAGGCCTGGGCTAATTTTCCGCACGAACAAAAAAGAATGCTAGAATTGATAAAATCAGCCAAAGCAAGTGGAGTACTGTTCTTAACCGGTGATGTGCATTATGCCGAGATTTCCCGCCTGGAAGAACCTGGTTTATATCCCCTCTATGATATTACGGCGAGTGGTATCACTTCCACCTGGGATTTTGCCACGCAGAATAAAAACAGGATCGAAGGACCGGTAATGGATAATCATTATGGATTATTAACCATTGAGTGGGCAAAAGACCCGGTGATAACAATGGAGATCATTGATAAATTTAAAAATACCAGGATTGAGTACACAATTAATAAAAGCCAGATTCAGTTTTAATTTTTAGTCATACATAAAAAGGATAATAATGAAAAGGATCGTATCAGTACTGTTGTTTGTCATGTTGCTGATTGCTACGAGTCAGTTAAAAGCACAACAAACCAATGATGCTAAAATGAAAAGTTTCGTTGATGCATTGATGAAAAAAATGACGTTAGAAGAAAAGATCGGGCAGCTGAACCTGCCAGGCAGTGGCGATATCGTTACCGGCCAGGCACAGAGTTCGGACATTGCCAAAAAGATCAAGGAAGGCAAAGTGGGAGGTTTATTTAATATTAAATCAGTAGCCAAGATCCGTGATGTACAAAAAGTGGCAGTAGAACAAAGCCGGTTAAAGATCCCGCTGATCTTTGGAATGGATGTGATCCATGGCTATGAAACCGTATTTCCCATTCCATTGGGATTGAGTTGCAGCTGGGATATGAAATTGATTGAGAACAGTGCGAGGATCGCTGCAGTAGAAGCAAGTGCTGATGGTATCAACTGGACTTTTTCTCCCATGGTGGATATTGCCCGTGACCCCCGCTGGGGAAGAATTGCAGAAGGCAATGGAGAAGATGCATTCCTCGGATCACAGATCGCCAAAGCGATGGTAAAAGGGTACCAGGGTACCGATCTCACCAGGAACAATACAATTATGTCCTGTGTGAAACACTATGCATTGTATGGTGCTGCCGAGGCGGGCCGTGATTATAATACAACCGACATGAGCCACCAGCGGATGTACAACGAGTATTTTCCACCCTACAAAGCAGCCGTGGATGCCGGAGCAGGAAGTGTGATGGCTTCTTTTAATGAAATTGACGGAGTGCCAGCAACTGCTAATAAATGGTTACTGACGGATGTTTTAAGAAAGCAATGGGGCTTCAAAGGATTCCTTGTGACAGA
>JAKQEA010000117.1 GCA_029558715.1 Bacteroidota bacterium
TGTCTTTCGACAAGGCTTTCAATTCATTTCGTTTCCTCTGGTTTCAACCCGAATATTCGCCACGGCGAACATACCTCCCGGCCGGATACTAATTTTTCCCGGAAGGATTAACAGGTACGGTAGGAATGGATCTCCGGAAATAACAGAAAGCAATTGGTTTTGCTGATGCGAATGTAAAAAGAAGATACTGATATGACAAGAAACGGAGCATAGGAAATTTACGATTAAACTCAAATTATTAATAATAAAATTCGCTGAAAACTATTCACTGCTTCCTACTTTCTATTTATACATTTCTTCCTTCAGTGCTTTTACTCTTTCATCAGCCAGGTATTCATCGAAGGTCATCAGGCGGTCAATAATACCCTTCGGTGTTAATTCAATGATACGATTGGCAACAGTTTGCATGAATGTATGGTCATGGCTCGTTAACAATACAATACCCTTATAATCTGTACACTGTTCGTTGAAGCTTTGTATACTTTCCAGGTCGAGGTGGTTGGTCGGCTGATCCAATAAAATAACATTGGGGCTTTGCAACATCATACGGCTGAGCATACAACGTACCTTTTCTCCCCCGCTCAGTACATTTGTTTTCTTCATCACATCATCACCGCTGAACAACATCTTACCTAAAAAACCTCTTAAGAAAGGTTCATCCACATCTTTTACATGATCCGGAACATATTTACGCAACCAATCCATCAGATTGTCTTCCCCGGTAAAAAACTGGCTGTTCTCCTGGGGCAGGTAAGCATGGGTAACGGTACTTCCCCATTCATATGAGCCGCTATCTGCCATCATCTCCGCAGTAATGATATTAAAGAAACTGGTTATGGCCAGCGGGTCACGACTCAATAAAGCGATCTTATCTCCTTTATTGACTGTAAATGTAACATCGCTGAAAAGCACTCTTCCGTCAACCGCTTTTTTTAGCTTCTCTACATTCAGTATCTGGTTACCTACTTCCCTCAGTTGCTGAAAAATAATACCCGGGTATTTTCTGTAACTGGGTTCAATCTCTTCGATTGTTAGTTTCTCCAGTGCTTTTTTCCTTGATGTGGCCTGCTTGCTCTTTGAAGCATTGGCGCTGAAACGGGCAATGAAATCAAGTAAGGCCTGACGTTTTTCTTCTGTTTTCTTGTTCTTATCATTTATCTGGCGGGCCATCAGTTGAGACGATTCATACCAGAAAGTATAATTACCGGTAAATATTTTTATTTTTTGCCTGTCCACATCTGCCACATGGGTACACACTGCATCCAGAAAGTGACGGTCATGGCTCACTACCAGTACAATATTCTCATAATCTGCTAAAAAATTTTCCAGCCAGCTGATGGTTTCAATATCCAGGCCGTTGGTCGGTTCATCCAGTAACAGGATATCGGGATTTCCAAACAATGCCTGTGCCAGCAGCACCCTCACTTTCAGAGTAGAAGGAATATCTTTCATCAGTGACTGGTGGAATTCTTCTGTCACTCCCAGTTCGCTCAATAAAGTAGCAGCATCACTATCGGCTGTATAACCACCCATTTCACCAAACTCATGCTCCAGTTCACCTGCCCTCATACCATCTTCTTCCGTAAAATCAGCCAGCGCATAAATGCTCTCTCTTTCCTTGGCTATGGCCCATAATTTGGTGTGCCCCATCATCACGGTATTCAATACTGTGTCTTCATCGAACTGGAACTGGTTTTGTTTTAAAACAGCCATTCTTTCCCCGGGAGTTATTTCCACTGTTCCTTTATTCGGCTCAATCTCGCCGCTCAGTATCTTCAGAAAAGTACTTTTACCGGCGCCGTTAGCACCAATTACTCCATAACAATTTCCTTTTGTGAAATTGAGATTTACTTCTTCAAACAATACCCTTTTACCGTAAGCCAGTTTCAGGTCTTTTACACTGATCATGTTTCAAAATTTGAAGCCGCAAAGGTACGGTAAGTCAGGCTGATAAAAGCAATGAATTAGTGCTTCAATAACATCGTGAATAAAAAAATCCCGTCCTAATTAGCAGGACGGGATTTAAATTATTCAACCCGGTTGATTATTTATAAACTACAATACTTACACCTTTGGTTGATACTGAACCATTTTCGTCGTTAGACAGGAACAAATGATATGTTCCGCTTCCCTGGTTAGTAATATCCAGCGGTATAACGCTTCCATAAGTGAGGCCACCGGCAACCTGTGATTTAACCAGCTGGCCAGCGCTGTTGTATATCTTAATATTCAGTTTAGTGTAAAGGTCTGTATTAAGCCTGATGCTAAACCGTCCGTTATTCGGGCTCGGATATACAACTATTGCAGGATACTGATCTAATGTAAGGTGACGTTCTGCGCAATCATTTACAAGGATCACTCTGCCAACAGAAGACTGGCAACCTGCATTGGTAGCTGTATAAGTTACCGTTCTTGGACCAACACCGGCCACAGAAGGTGTGAAGGAAGTTCCTGCTACACCAGTTCCGCTGAAAGTGCCGCCGGCGGGGCTTGCACTTAAAGTCACTGCTGCGTCAGAAGCACAGATAACAGCAGGTGCTGTAAATTCAATGATCGGGTATGTATTTACAGTTAATATTGCTGCATTAGAGGTAACAGATCCGCAACCTGCAGTAACTATTACCCTGAACCTATAACCATTCTGGCCTGCTGGAATAGCTGTTTGTGCAAAAGTTGAATTAGTGGCACCGGAAATATTTGCCCAAGTGGTACCACCATTCACACTAAGCTGCCATTGATAACTGAGTGTACCAACACCTGTTGTAGCTGTTACGCTAAAGCCCTGGTTGGCCCCTTCACAAATAGTTGCACTCTGCGGTTGTGCAGTGATAACAGGGAATGTATTAACAGTCAGCAATGCTGAAGCTGTTATACCCGGAGTACAAGGAGGGCTACTAATGTTACAACGATATCTGTTTCCATTCAGAGAAGGAGGTGTATTTGTCAGCGTCAATGTAGGCGTTGTTGCACCAGAGTAAACAGCACTGTTGGTAACATTGCTCCATGATGTACCACCATTCGTACTTACTTCCCACTGGTATGATAACCCAGAACCACCGGCTGCAGCTGTAAAGCTGGTTCCTGTTCCTTCACAAATTGTGGAGTTAACAGGGTCGGTTGTTACAGTTACAGATGAATTAACAGTCAATGTGGCTGCTGTTGTATTAACGGAACCACATATGTTAGTTATAACACAACGATACTGATCACCGCTCATACCAACTGTAGTGCTGGTAATAGTATAGGTAGCGTTAGTAGCTCCGGGAACATTAGTAAATGCAGGAACGGCTGCAGTACTTACCTGCCATTGATATGTCGGGGCAGGAGTTCCAGATCCAGCAGCTGCAAAGGTGGCAGCACTACCTGAACAGACCGCTTGTGAAGTTGGGTTAGTATTTACTGTTGGTGCTACGTTAACAGTTAATGTAGCAGCATTAGAGTTAGTGCTTCCGCATTGACCGGTAACAACACAACGGTATTGGTTACCACTCATACCTGCAGTAACTGCAGTCAGGTTCAAGGTTGCGGCAGTGGCACCGCTAATATTAGTAAAGGCAGGAACAGCTGCAGTACTTATCTGCCATTGGTAGGTACCTGTAGCCGTAACACTAAATGTTGCATTTGCACCGGCACAAACTGTTTCATTAGCAGGCTGACCGGTAATCGTAGGACCAGAGCCTGGATTGATTGTAAAGACAATATCCCTGGTAACTGTAGGTCCTGCTACGCCAATACCTGTAACGGTAACTGTGTAGTTACCAGGAGCTAAAGCAGTCATGCCGGTTAATGATACTGTTGTTGATGGTGACGCGGTTGTCAAAATTGGATTACTAAATGAAACTGTTGGTCCTGCTGGAACTACTACACCTGAAAGATTTATATCCCCTGTAAATGTACCAACGTAAGTAGCTGTCAGATTACCTGAAGTCATTACGTTTGGAGCAGGACAAGTAGCCGTTACCGGAACAGGGCTATTAAATATAAAGCCATTTAATGGTGCTGCTACAGTAATGCTTGCATTATTAATGTCAAAGAAAATA
>JAKQEA010000123.1 GCA_029558715.1 Bacteroidota bacterium
GGCTTTGGCATAGTATATTTTGTACAACAAATTTTAAAAACTAATTAGCCTTTTGCAATCTCTATTTATACAGTCCAAATGTGAATAAACCACCTTCAAAAACTGAAAAAGGCTGCCCCTTTTTGGACAGCCCCTTTGTAAATTATTGAGAGGAGTATGTATTGTAATTTATTCCACTTTGGCGATTTTCAGCACATTGGTGGGCAGGTGAAGATGTATCGGGGTACTTCCGGTACTTACTATCACATCTCCATTTTTTACAAAACTTCTTTCTTTAAGAATATCGATCTGGTCAGAAAAAATATCATCCAGACTTTCTTCTTCATCATAGTAGAAGGCTCGTACACCCCAGCTAAGACTGAGCTGATTCACCAATGATCTTTCTTTGGTGAAAATATATAATAATGCTTTTGGGCGATAGCTGCTAAGCATAAACCCCGTATAACCACTCTGAGTCATTCCGATTATAGCATCAGCATTTACATCTTCCGCCAGTTTACAGGCATTATAACAAATAGCATCGCTCAGGAAAGATGGAGAATGTGCCTGGGGTCTCAGCATTTCCTCCCTGTTATAATCATACGCATTGGATTCAATTTTCATGATTATTTTAGTCATTGTTTCAACAACCAGCCTGGGATATTTGCCAGTTGCTGTTTCGCCACTCAGCATCACAGCATCTGCTCCTTCCAGCACGGCATTGGCCACATCAGTGATCTCACTCCTGTTGGGTTTGGTTCTGTCGATCATACTTTCCATCATCTGTGTGGCTACTATAACAGGCTTGGCGCGGTGCAGGCATTTTTTAATAATATCTTTTTGAATGAGCGGGACTTCTTCAACCGGTAGTTCCACTCCCAGGTCACCACGGGCAATCATCACACCATCACTTTCAATAATAATATCCCTGAGATTGGTGATTGCCTGGGGCATTTCAATTTTTGCTATAACTTTTGCTTTATGCCCCGTAGATTTTATCCTGCGTTTAAGATCAATAATGTCTTCGGGGCTTCTTACAAATGAAAGAGCCACCCAGTCCACCTTTTGCTTCATTATAAAATCAAGGTCAGCAAGGTCTTTTTCTGTCAATGAAGGCAGTGATATTGCAGTATCAGGAAGGTTTACTCCTTTCTTAGGTAACAGCGTTCCTCCTAATGTTACCATCACTTTTACATCCTTGTTCTTTGTGATCTCTTTTACAACTACTTCCAATTTTCCATCATCGATCAATATCTTTTCACCAACTTTTACATCAGAATGAAGATCAGGGTATGATACATATATTTTTTCTTTTGTTCCCACTACTTTTTCATTGGAAAAAGTAAGAATATCTCCTTCGTTTATTTCAATTGCTCCTCCTTCAAGATCACCAACTCTTAGTTTAGGGCCCTGCAAATCGGCAAGTATAGAAATATTATAAGGCTCTGATTTATTGATTTTAAAAATAAAGTCAATGATCTTTGCCTTGTCTTCATGACTGCCGTGTGAGAAATTCAGGCGAAATACATTTACACCAGCTTTGACCAGCTCCAGTAATTTTTCATACGTATCACAGGCAGGGCCAACAGTTGCAACAATTTTCGTTCTCTTATAAGCATGCTGTCTTCCTGCTTCTTTGTCAAAATCTTTATGCAGGTATTTGTCTATGTTCTTGGTCATAAGTGGCAATAGATTTACATGAAGTGATCTTAATGTTCTCAGCTGGCCAGTATCTTTACAATTTTAAGCCATTCATCACTGATCTTTCCTTTGTTTTTTACCGCTGTTTCAAGAGGGATGTAATTCATTTTGTTATTTTGGATACCAACAAACACATTGTGCCTTCCTTCGAGTAAACACTCTACTGCATGATATCCCATGCGGCTGGCAATTAGCCTGTCCATACAGCTTGGTGCTCCTCCCCGTTGGATATGCCCGAGTATGCAAACCCTGATTTCTGCTTTGGGTAAACTTTCCTGCAGTATTTTTTGTACTTCATTGGCTCCTCCAAAATCATCACCTTCGGCCACGACAATCAGATTAACCAATTTTTTTCTTCTTTCTTTTTCCTGCAGCGATGAGATGATATTGTTCATATCTGTTTTCCGCTCAGGAATTAATATATTTTCTGCGCCGGTAGCTATACCGCTGTGAAGGGCAATATATCCTGCATCTCTGCCCATGACCTCAATAATAAAAATCCGGTCATGAGCATCCATTGTATCTCTTACTTTATCAATCGCTTCAACAGCAGTATTCACTGCCGTATCAAAACCGATGGTGAAATCAGTTCCTGAAATATCCTTGTCAATAGTCCCCGCCAGGCCTACACAGGGTATATCAAACTCCTGGCTAAATTTAACAGCACCACGAAAAGAACCATCACCACCAATAATAACAAGACCGTCTATTCCTTTCTTTTTCAGATTATTGTAAGCGATTTTTCTGCCTTCTGGTTCGAAGAAGTCTTTGCAGCGGGCTGTTTTAAGGATTGTTCCGCCACGCTGAATAATATTTGCTACAGAACGTCCTTCCATTTTGATAATATCATCTTCGATCATACCCTGGTATCCCCTCATAATCCCATAAACTTCAAGCCCATGGTATATACCTGTTCGAACCACTGCCCGGATAGCAGCATTCATTCCCGGTGAATCACCACCCGAAGTCAACACACCAATTTTTGAAACTTTCTTTTCCATTATTGAATTTAAACGGTCCAAAAATAAGCTTTTGTTCCCAATGTGTTTCAAACACACATTTGTTAGTATTTTTCAAGCCCTGCAAATATCAGTTTTATTCATATTTCTATAACAATAATACCCATAAGCATGGACAAAAGAACGACAAATCTCCGGGTTACTTTGGGCATTAAATATTTGTTATCCTAAACCTCGTTTTAAATTTTATCATTACATGTTCACTTGTCTGGATGAACTGACCGGTATCACAAAATGATTAAGTGCTTTCCGATTACTGACTACCTGGTTGGTTTGAATGAATTTTAAGAACAGACAATACGGTTTCTTGTCAAAATCATTTATCCGCTTATTAAACCACTCGTACGACAGTTTACAGGCATGTAACAGGATAATTTTTTTGCAGGTATAATATTCTATCTTTAATTCTGAAAAAATTGGTTATGAAAAAAATATTTTGCTTTTTACTGTTACTTCCACTGTTCACCGCTGCACAGTTACAGTATCCTGCCACCAGTAAAGGAGAGGTGGTTGAGGATTATCATGGAACCAGGATTGCTGATCCATACCGGTGGTTGGAGGATGACTGGAGTAATGAGACCAAAGAATGGGTCACCAATCAAAATAAAATAACCTTCAATTATCTTGATCAGATATCCTACCGGAAGGAATGGCAGGATCGACTTGAAGAAATAAATAATTATCCAAAATACTCATCTCCATCCAGGAATAACGAGTATTTCTATTTTTCTAAAAATGATGGTCTGCAAAATCAAAGTGTATTGTACCGGCAAAAGGGATTAAACGGTAAGCCTGAATTAGTACTGGATCCAAATAAGTTTTCGGCAGAAGGCACTACCAGCCTTGCCACATTCTCTATATCAAAAAACGGTAGATATGCAGTGGTAGGGAAATCTGCCGGTGGCAGCGATTGGCGCACTTTTTATGTAATGGACCTTTCTACAAAAAAATACTTGAAAGATTCACTGGCCTGGGTTAAAGTATCAGGTGCCTCCTGGCAGGGAGATGGATTCTATTATAGCCGTTACCCTGCTCCTGAAAAAGGCAAGGAATTGTCTACCAAAAATGAAAATCACCAGGTGTATTATCACAAAGTAGGGACAAGCCAGGATAAGGATGTACTGATATATGAAGACAAAGAAAATCCCCAGCGTTTCCATGGTGTGTTTACTGATGAAAATGAGCGGTATGTTTTTTTAAATATCAGCGACAGGGGGAAAGGCAAAGAAGGAAATAGCTTGTGGTATTTTGACAGCAAAGGAGCGGATAAAAAATTCAAACCTGTTATTAAAGATGTAGAGAATTTCCAGTATAACTTTTTAGAAGAGGTGAATGGAAAATTTCTTATGCAAACAAATGACGGGGCCAAAAACAGGAAGATTATACTTATCGATCCACAGAATCCTGATAAGGCAAATTGGAAAACAATTGTGGATGAGAGAGAGGAAAATATGTCATCCGTAACATCCGCAGGAGGGAAGTTATTCATTACATATATGAAGGATGTGACGAGCCGTGTATATGTATATGATTTTAATGGGAAACTGGAAAAAGAAGTGAAGTTACCTGCATTGGGGACCGTAAGCGGATTCGGAGGAGAGAAAGATGACAAATTTGTTTTTTATACGTTTACTTCTATCACCTTTCCCCCCACAATTTACAAATATGATATTGCAACAGGTGAGAGTTCTGTATTCAGAAAACCCGAAGTGAAATTTAATCCTGAAGAATTTGAGACGGAACAGGTTTTTTATCCGAGTAAGGATGGCACAAAGATCCCTATGTTCATTGTATATAAAAAGGGAATGCAATTAACCGGTAAGAACCCAACTATTTTGTATGGATATGGAGGATTTAATATCAGTACCACCCCTAACTTTTCACCTACAAGAATAGCATGGTTAGAGCAGGGAGGCATTTATTGCCTGGCCAATCTTCGGGGAGGAAGCGAGTATGGCGAAAAATGGCATGAAGCAGGAATGCGATTGAAAAAACAGAATGTCTTTGATGACTTCATTGCTGCAGGAGAATACTTAATAGACAAGGGTTACACTTCCAGCGATTACCTGGCGGTACAGGGAGGATCAAACGGTGGTTTGCTGGTAGGCGCAGTAATTAATCAACGACCTGAGTTGTTCAAAGTAGCAATACCGCAGGTAGGAGTTATGGATATGCTACGCTTTCATAAATTCACTATCGGTTGGAATTGGATTCCTGAATATGGCACCAGTGATAACCCGGATGATTTTAAAAACCTGCTGGCTTATTCCCCGATTCATAACATTAAGAATAACCTGAATTATCCCGCAACACTTATTACTACTGCTGACCATGATGACAGGGTAGTGCCTGCACATTCTTTCAAGTATGCAGCTACTTTACAGGAACATTATAAAGGGCAGAATCCTGTATTGATCAGAGTAGATGTCAATTCAGGCCATGGTGCCAGTAACCTGAAAAAGGCATTAGAAACGACAGCAGATATTTATTCATTTACGTTCTATAATATGGGATTAACTCCTGATTTTAAGAGTTTGAAACAAACAGAGAAAAAGGCGTTTTAAGTTATTCCGTGGAGAATTGATGGCCATACAGAATTTGTATGGCCATTTTTTTATATATCACCGGAGACATTGTTTCAGTTTTTAATAAGTGAAAACAAACGATTGTGTACTATTAAATTTTGAAATGGTTTTTTTTCTGTTTATACGTTTGATATATTTGCCTACTTAAAATTGTATTATAATGAAATTCAACTATTCATTCAGGTTATTTTTATGCGTTACACTTTTTTTTGTTTTTGTCTCAGGCACTTTTGCACAAACAACCACTGAGGCGCCAGCAGAAAGCAATACTAATAATGAAGCTATTTTTGAAGACCTGGTAATAGTACCCATGCGGTTACCTGCATTGCAGGAAGTAGGGGGGTCTCCTTTTTTAAGCCCGGAATACAAGCCTGCAACGATCCAGATTCCCAGTGGTAAAACTATTTCTAATGTGTTGGTGAAATTCAATATCTATAATAATGCCATCATGGTGCAGAAGGATGGACAGGATATGAAACTGGAAGCTTTCAAATCTGTGGCATATGACCTTGCCCAGGAAGATGGTTCTGTAAAACATTTTGAATTTAAAAATGGCTATCCGGAAGTTGATAAACAAACAGAGAGATCTATATACCAGGTGCTTTCTGCCGGTCCCAAAGTTCATTTATTGAAGTATATGAGCCAGAAAGTAGAAGATGCCAATACACTGGGGGATTACAGTCGCCGTGAGATTATTACTACTGAACAATATTATGTTTATATACCGGGTGGTGCAATGAAGAAGGTTAAAGGAAAGAAGGATATTGCAGAGGCATTGCCTGATCTGTCGGCAAAGATCAATGAAGTAGTAGCTGCCAACAGTTTAAAATTGAAAAGTGAAAATGAACTAACCATGCTTGTTGAGGCATTGAATAAGCCATAAACGGGTCACTAAAAAAGAATTCCTTGAAAAATCCTGTTCAGAATGAACAGGATTTTTTGTTTTGATAATTCTACTTTTGAATTATGAATATACTTGTTACAGGTGCCAACGGATTCCTGGGTCATTATCTGTGCGGGCAATTATTAAACGGGGGTTATGAGGTAGTTGCTACAGGCCGGGGTATTTGCAGATTGCCTTATACATCTAATAGAAATTTTGTCTATGTGGAGATGGATTTTACAGATCAGGAAGCAGTGAATAGTATTTTCAGGAAGCACAGGCCTGCTATAATAATACATGCAGGAGCAATAAGCAAGCCCGACGAATGCGAGTTGGATAGATCAACTGCTTACAAAATAAACACAGAAGCAACGGCTGCTTTACTCTCTGAGGCGGCTGAGTATAAGAGCTCTTTTATCTATATGTCTACTGATTTTGTTTTTGATGGAGAGCAGGGAATGTATACGGAGGAAGATATTACGAAGCCTGTTAATTTCTACGGACAGACAAAACTTGATGCAGAAAAAATTGTAAAACAGTATCGGTATCGCTGGTCGATAGTACGAACTGTACTTGTTTATGGGAAACCAATGGCTGGCCGGAGCAATATTCTAACCATAGTAAGAGAAAAACTTGAGAGAGGAGAAGAATACAAAGTGGTAGATGACCAGGTCCGTACTCCTACTTATGTAGAAGATCTGGCTGTAGCTATTGTTTCAATAGTAAAAAATAAAGCCAATGGAATTTTTCATATCAGTGGTGCAGATGTATTGACTCCTTATGAAATGGCCTGTAAAGCGGCTGATTACCTTCACTTAAACAAAGAACTGATAAAAAGAGTAACAGCAGACACCTTCTGCCAACCGGCAAAAAGACCTCCGAGAACAGGATTCATTATTGATAAAGCCAGGAAAGAGTTGAATTTTTCTCCGATTTCATTTTCAGAAGGATTGAAGAAAACATTTGAGTGATTAAAAATGAAAAGTAACACCTGCTTTCAGGAAACGGGGTATACCCGGTGTGTAATGTATTTCTGAAACAGGACTTGCTTCAAATGATAACTTTGATTCAGTATCAAACTGTGCCTCTCTCCAGTCCCTGTTAAGCAGATTTTCTACTGACAACGTAAAGTCGAATTTCCTAAAACGATATGCCGCTGTCATATCAACCAGTAAATAACCTTCCGCATTCACCGTATTTGTTTCATTGGCAGGTCTGTTGTTGATAAACCTGTATCGGAGCGAACCGCTAAAACCATTTTTTATTTTTGCTGTAATCCCACCAATGCTTGTAAAGGAAGGGGCAAGGGGTACATAATCTTCCCCTTTAGCTTCCTCAATGGCCCGGGCACGGGTAAGATTTAAATCAATATCGCCAAACAGCCATTTATTGAACTGGTAACGGACCGATATATCTGTTCCCATTCTTCTTGTCTTACCACTCGGCTCCACAATACCAGCATCACCCACATACACAAATTCCTGCTGGGAATAAAGATGCCATAAGGCAATTTTTAAAATCAATTTTTTGCCTGGTTTTATTATTGCTCCAAGATCTGTTCCATATACTTTCGGTAAAATATCTTTTGCCTGGTTATCCAGTATCACCCTTGTGTCATTCGAATGAAAACCAATGCCATTATTCAGGTAAATCTTAATTTTTTGTGAGAAGGAGTAGCTGATATTCAGCTTAGGGCTTACTGTGCCTTTTCTTTGTTTACTGAAATCAGTAGCTCCTGCCAGTTCATCCATGTATCTGAAAATAAAATGATCGTATCTTAACCCTGCAGTAATATTGAACTTTTCAGTAAGTGAAATATCCTGGTTGATATAGGCAAAGGAATTGGTTTCTTTTACATCGCCTTTTTGGATATAGTTAAAGAAAGCTCTTCTGTTGGCTTTCGAAAGTTCAATATCCATTACATCATCATGCCTGAAGCCGGCTCCCAATTCAGTAACGGCTCTTTTGTTGCCAATTAAATACGATTTTAAAGCAGTTGTGGTATATCCGAATATATTCCTCGTTTCCCGTTGATTGATCATGTCTCCATTTTGATCATCTTCCAGGAAGAAGGTGAAATTGGAGTATAAATTAAATTTATACCTGCTAAAGTAAAACTGGTCTGTTGTTTTCCAGTTGCTTTTCCATTGCCTATTGAACCGTATACTTGCATTAGTGCGGCTTGTATTTCCTCCTTCCGTATTATCAATTGCTCCAAAACGATTGATGATACCTGCTTGTACGGCCCTGTCAGGTATTTGTCCCGAAGCATACCATTTACTATCAAATGTTGATGCAGTAATGGTAAGTTGTGATTGGTTGCCAAACCAGGCATTATATTTTCCCATCATGTTGAAACGATGAAAATCCTGCGGGTTCTCGAAATATCCATCTGTTGCAGAGTATTCAGATGCAATATAAAACTGCTGACGACTTCTTTCATTGGTCTTATTAAAGAGTTTTAGCATTCCGCTTACCCTTTGTGTATTGAATTGGCCAATTTCTGTTTTTATTGAATTGGATTCAATAAAAACCTTTGTGCTAAAATCAACATATGCAGATGTAGCCAGGTTGCCTTTTTGTGAGAAATAAGGTCCTTTATCAAAATCAGCCTTTTCTACTGTCTCCGGAATAAGGAAATGAAGATCTGCATAACCCTGCCCATGGGCATGGCTGACCATATTTACCGGTATACCATCTACTGAGATAGCGATATCGGTGCCGTGATCAATATCAAATCCCCGAAGAAATATCTGCTCTGCTTTTCCTCCTCCAGCATGTTGTGCAATAAACAAGCCGGGAACAATTCTCAGCACATCCTGCGATGTGTTGACTGGACGGACTTTAATGTCTACAGCACTTATAGTACTAAGACCTGATGTTTTTTTGCTGTTTATCCTTACTTCAGATAAATCAAGATCGCTTCTCTTCAGATTTATTGTAATCGTAGAAAGTAAGTCAGATTTTACTTCCACTGGCACTATTTCAGTTTTGTAACCTATATGCGACACGATGAGTTCATACTGCCCGGGGTTAATCGCCGGGATATTAAATTTACCGAACATATCAGAATTATCACCTTTACCTCCTGTTATATTTATGCTTGCACCGCTTAGGGGTAATCTTGAATCGGCATCATTTATATAGCCAGTAATTGTTCCTTTCTGCGCTACGCTTTGTTTAGAAATAACAAGTAGAAGAAAAAATAAAAGTATTACTCTGAATGACATGGGCCAGTTGATTTGTTATATGTGATTTACGGCACAATTTACATATTGGTTTGCTATGATAATTTTTTTTGGAGTAAGGGATAATATTTCTTTTAAACGGCAATCCGGGGGATCCCGGTCATCGTATCTCAATTGTTCCTAATTTTTTTTACAATCATTTTAATTAAATCTTTTTATGAAAAGAAAAATTTTAGTAGGTGGATTACTGTGCACCCTGCTGGTTGGCGGAATTATTTTTGCCGCTGACCATATTGATGCACCTGCAGTAACCGGACCCGGTAGTACCAGCCCGGGTAATGATATCACGGATATTTACGCTTTCCAGAGTCCTGCTGATAACAGCAAAATGGTATTCGTTCTGAATACACAGGGATTACTTTCGCCCGGCGCTTCTGCCACTGCAACCTTCCCGGCCGGAGTTATGTATGAATTCAATATTGATAACACAGGCGATAATATTGAAGACCTGGTTATTCAATGTTTGGTTCAGAATGGAAAAATGAGAGTATACGGACCAGTGGCTCCCGCTGTGCCTGGCACTACCAGTACTGTTATGACAAATGGCCCGGTGACAGAAGTCTCAGTAACTTCTTACAGTTCATCTTCCGCTCCTTCTGGCGGAACCAACGCAAACGGCACTAAAATATTTGCAGGCCCAAGAGATGATCCCTTCTTCTTTGACCTGGTTCGTTTTAAGGAAATAATTGCCGGAACGCAAACTTCTTTTCGTAACCCCGGTGTTGATTCATTTGCAGGAACCAACGTCATGTCGATAGTAGTAGAAGTGCCGAAATCCTTGTTAGGATCATCCACTACTATCAATGTATGGGGAGAAACAAAATCTAAATAATGCTTTAACTATTAAAATATTACTATATGCTACGTATTAATAAATTAACCTTATTATCCGTAATGGCTACGGGGTTATTTCTCACCAGTTGTGATAAGGATGATGATATGGACAACTTTGACACATCTGGTACTTTTACCCAGAATGATCAAATGGCAAGACCGGCTGTAAATACAGTTTTTGTTAATGCTGCCCGTAAAAATGAATTCAATACTACCGTTCCTTCTGCTATGAATACAGCTTTCAATGCTCAATTCCAGAGTGTTTTGACTGGTTTTGGATACACTACCAATATTTTGGGTTTAGATAAAGCCACATTTGCTGCAGTATTAGCTACTGATGTACTAAATGTGAAAATGAATGGCGTTACTACATTTTATGATGGAACAAATGTACTGACAGGTAGGGCCCTGGCTGATGATGTGATCACTACTGAGCTAATATTAATTTTTGGAGGTGCTACAGGTGCATCAAATCCCGGGTTACGGGATGATAATGTAAATGCAAATGATAAAGCATTTTTAGCAGCCTTTCCATACCTGGCCACCCCGCATTGATAATTTTAATTTCTTATCTAAGCCGGGTTTTATCTATCCGGCTTAGTTCTAATCATAATTTTTATGAGAATAACTTTCCTGGTAGCAGCTGCTGTAATGCTCCTTTGCGTTTCATGTAACAGCTATAATCCTATTACTGATAAAAATGATTATGATACTTACCTTGTAAAAGGAATCATTGATGATGAGGCCAAAAAAGTAACCGGTGAAATTGAATTCTGGAGACGGCGGCTTTCAACGGATACAGGTAGTTACGTAAATATGCTTGAACTGGCCCGTAATTACATGGCCCGGTTTAAAGTCAAAGGAAATGTCAGCGATCTAAATGCAGGGGATTCCTTGTTGAAAAGAAGTTCTGAAAAATTAGCTCATACAGATCCTGAAATTCTTTATGCACTTACGCAAAATAGTATAACGCAACATCAATTTCAGCTGGCTGATAAATACATACAGGCAGCAGAAAAGGAAAATGGTGATACATATTTACTCAAATTGCTACAGTTTGATGTGAGTATGGAACTTGGACGTTACCGGGACGCAGGTAAATGCCTGGAAGGCCTTGGCGACAAGTCGGCCTTTGATTACCTTATCCGTCAAGCGAAATGGGAAGATCATAAAGGAAATACAGATAAGGCAATTTTACTGATGGAAGAGGCTTTGGAAAGGGTAAAGGATAAAAAGAAAAATCTTTTTTCCTGGACATTGTCAAACCTGGGGGATATGTACGGACATGCAGGAAGGATTAAGGAATCGTACCAGGCTTATCTGTCAGTTTTGAAGAGTGATCCCTCCAATTTATACTGTTTGAAAGGAATTGCCTGGATTACCTATTCACATGATAAAAACTACAGTGAAGCAAAACGATTACTACGGTATATTCTCTCCCAGGCAGAGATCCCGGAAATAAGACTAATGCTTGGAGATATCGCAGCATCAGAAGGTAATCAAAAAGAAGCCCGGGAACTTACGAATGAGTTTATTGCTACAGTTTCACAGCCTGCTTATGGCGGGATGTATAATAAATATCTCATTCAGTTATACTGTGAGGAGTTACCTGATTATGATAAAGCACTATCTCTAGCTAAGACAGAGCTACTGAATCGGTTCTCACCCGAGACCTGCGATCTGCTTGCCTGGGCATACTATAAGAAAGGTGATTTAGAAAAGGCATACGAATTAAGTAAAGGCCATGTTTATAATTTCACTTTCGAACCGGATGCACTTATGCATTCAGGATTTATTTATGCTGACATTGGTAAAACTGAAGAGGCAAAAATGATGTTGAAGGAATGTCTTGCAAGTTCATTCGAATTGGGGCCTATTGCAAAAAAACAAATTGAAGCAAAGCTGGCTACCTTATAGTAGCTTAATGGATTTTCCCATATTTCATTTCACCGGCTTTAATCTTTACGGGGAGATTATTTTCTTTTGGTGGTAAAGGGCAATTATACACATCACTAATATAGGCGCAATAGGGATTATACGCTTTATTAAAATCAATTATGAATTGGCCATTTTCCAAATCGGCAATGCTAAGATCCAGGTATCTTCCATTTTCATAGCTCTCTTCACCATTTGTACTATCTGTAAATGGGATAAATAAATAATCGGCATATTTTTCAGTTGACATTAGTTGCTGTGACTGGTAAACATACAGTTTCAGGGGTCTGTTATATAATGAAAAATATAATATTCCATAAGTCTTGTATATTTTTTTCTCTTTGCCGGAAGTTTCCATTTTGAACCAGGAAGCTTCATTTATTCTTTCAAATTTAGCCTGTACACGATAGGTCTCATTCACGGGGAAGAAATGTATATTATTTTTATCTTTCTCTTTTACTACTCCGTGATTCTTTACATATTGTTCCTGGTATTTTCTAAGCGATTCCGGGTAGTTATCACTTTGCGCGGCAAGTATAGCAGAATGGATTACTAATAAGAATAGGAGATATTTATGTATAGGGTTGGTATTTGTCATTATATAAATACATTAGTTCATCATCAGAACATTCACACTTCGCTGCAATATATTAAAAGCAATTTCTGCCATCAGGTTTTCTTTATCAAGAGTCGGGTTTACTTCTGTTATTTCAAAACAGCAAACTTTCCGGTTCTGCATAAATTTACTTATAAGATCTTCAGCTTCTCTTTCTTTAAGACCGTTACTTACCGGAGTGCCGGTGCCTTTAGAGATTGATGAATCAAGACTGTCTACATCAAAAGAGATGTATATATCTGTGCAATCGGATAAATAGCGAAGAACTGCTCTTACAACATTCTCAGCGCCTTTACTACGAACCTCCTTTGTTGTGATAACCTTCATATCATACTTTTCAATAAGATGTTTTTCTTCCTTTTCATAGTCCCGTAATGAAATAAACACCACATCTTCCGGAAGAACTTTTGGTGCAATCTTACCTATATTTTTCAGGTAATTCCAATGTTTTGCCGTTTCCTCGTCAATATCATGTACGGCGCAATCCTCGTTATTTTTATTGATCGATACCGACATCGGCATGCCATGTACATTGCCGGAAGGCGTTGTATAAGGAGTATGCAGATCTGCATGTGCATCAATCCATATTACACCTAGTTTACTCTTTGGTTTTGCCATTTTGATACCGGCAATAGTAGCGCCGGCTGTGCTATGGTCACCACTGATGACAACAGGAAAGAAGTTATTCTTCATGGAATCAGACACCGCTTTGCTCACTCTTTCATATATAGCAGCAATTCCCTTTATCCTTTTAGCGTAAGGGGATTCGATTGGCTCATACAGGAGTTTATTTTCGGTCTGAATTTTTTCAGATGGGAAATGGATAAAAAAATTGCTCATGAAATCAAGGGCGGCAATTTTTATGGCATCAATTCCAAGACTGGCGCCGCGGGTACCGGCACCTATTTCTGAAGGAACTTCAATTAGTTTAATATTTTTCATACTGGCAACAGTTGAATAGTGTTTTCCGGGAAAACCGGCTGATGATAATGGGTTACTAAGCAGATAGGCCCGGCATTAATCCGGGATATAGAAATTTGCAGGCAGTGATTGTTCTGCAAAAGTGTGAATACAAGTACGTAATTTCTGAAAGCGCTTCATAAAGATGTATAACAAAGATAACCATTAGTCTGCTGGCCGTCAAGTGCTGTTTTTACAGTCATAAAAGCTTATTCATGAACGGCTAAGACGGGGATATTGCTTTCATAAGCCAGTTTCTTTGTATGGCTTTTTACAAAGAGTTTTGAGAAAAGGGTTTGTTCTTTGTGAATAATAATGATCAGGTCAATTTTCTTATCTGAGGCAAACTGGTTAATAGCTTCATCAACATTGTATAAACCAAGGAAATAGAATTGGGGATTAAATTCTGCAAACATTTCATTTAATGTGTCTTTCTCAGCCTGGTATTGTTCTGTAATAGCGACATAATGTTCGCTATTCACATTCATGATGTGAAGGCTTGGATGAAAAGGCTTTAATACTTTTTTTATCGGAACAGAGGGGGTATTGGCATTTACATTTTTAAAATCTGATGTAAGGAGTACATTTTTTATTTCGTTATAGGTGCAATCAGGCGGAATAATCAATACAGGACAGATCTTTTGTTTAACCATCTTCAGGGTATTGCTGCCGATAAAAGTCTGGCCGATCGCTGACCGACCAGTAATGCCCATAATAATCAGATTGGCTTGCTGGTGGCGGGCAAGTTTTTCCAGCTCAGTTATAAAATCACTTCCTTCTTCAGCCAGTGTTGTTATCTTAACGATACCGATCGTCATTAATTCATCTTTGAGTTTGCTCAGGCGCTGACTTGCTTCTGATGCCCCGTCTGTTTTTTCGTATACATGATGCAGTATCATATTTACGCCATAGTGGCCCGTAAGTAATTTCATGGCATAACGGGCTGCATTAACTGAGGTCTCTGAAAAATCAACAGGAACTATAACGGTTTGCATTTTGTCGGTTTTTGTTTGCGGGAATCCTATAAAGTTACAAATATTGTTGACTAAAGGGAATTGAGGTGGTTAAATTATTGATGCGCCGCCAGAATGGGAATATGACTGTGATAGGCTAATCGTTTTGTATGCGTTGATTTGAACAGGGAAGATGAATTACTCTGATGCTTGGGTACAGTTACGAGTATATCTATATTATGACTGTTAATAAACTTATCCAATGCTTCATAAAAATCATGACTGGCAATAAAATGAAATTCTTTTTGGAAATGATGAAACATGGATTCCAGTTTTTCTTTTTCGCTCAGCATATCCGGGGTTAAAACTGAAACCTGCTCTTTGGTTACATGTACAATATGCATTTTCGGATTGAATAAACTAAGTACAGAATCTATTAATTGGGAAGGGGTGCTCAACTCTACGTTTTTGAAATCTGTTGCAAAAGCAACATTTACAACCCCTTTATATACGGCATCAGGTGGAATTATCATTACAGGGTAGAGGTTTTTATCGATCAGTTTTAATGTATTACTCCCAAACATTACCTGCCGGATGGCTGATTTTCCTGTTATACCCATTACAACGAGAGAAGCCCTTATACTATGTGCCAGCCGTGATATATTTTCGATGAGGTCGCCACCCATTTCATTTTCACATTCTACACTCTTCACCCCGGCCTTATAAAATTCTTTTTTCAGGCTTTCCTGGTAATTTTGGCAGATATCATAGTCATCATGGGTATCATAATTATGATATAGTACAGCCTGGGTGTCTTCCTTGCCAGCCAGCATCTTTGCCGTATAGCGGGCCGCATTCAATGAGGTTTCTGAAAAGTCAACGGGTATGATGACTCTGTGCATGGTTAGTTGGTTTGCTTCGAAAAGATAAATTTAGTGGTTTTTTTCTTCGAAGCAGCATTTACATTGCAGTAACGGCATCAATATATTGATTCAAATGTTTGCTGTTGCATGAGCCTTGAGAAAGAGAGTCTGTTTCCACAAAGACTTTCTAATTGTAATATGTACTCCCTGAAAGAGGCGGATTTAAAGTGATGATTAGCTATAGACTCTTTTTTAAAGCTTTTGAGATGTACAAACCTGCATTCATTATCATTATCAGCATAACACTGACTTCGCATACCGCCAGGTCCATTTTTTGACAGGGAATCAAAATATAGATCAATTATTTTTTGTGCAGATTTTTGCCTGTCAAACGGCACTGAAAAGGACATAATATACCTTACCATATAACATTTTGTTTTGGTTTAGTACAGCCGGTATGATTAAGGCATTTGAAATGCAGAAAATGCTGCCTGCAAATTATCAGCGAATGAATACTTGTATGAACGGCAAAAATGACGTCTTTATCCTCGTTTAATCGCCCATTCCCGGGTCAATTTGCTATAATGAAGGTATTTCTGTAAACATTTTCTTTACCAGGTCAGCATCATGCTTGTAAACATCATCTCTGAAGTTAAGCTGTCCCTTGTCGTCCACCCATGCAGTATAATAGATAATAAAAACAGGGACGGCTTGTCTAAGGCGTACACCCTTTTCTGTTTTTTGATTCATGGCTGAAACTATTTTTTCCCTGGTCCATTCAGATTCATTTCTGAGCAGCCATTCGGCCATCTTTTGAGGATCACTTAATCTTATACATCCATGGCTAAAAGCTCTTTTATCTCTTTCGAAGAGGCTTTTGGAAGGAGTATCGTGGAAATACATATTAAAACTGTTCGGGAAAATGAATTTTACCTTCCCGAGTGCATTACCGGGACCTGGTTTTTGACGAATGCCATTGCCGATCTGTTCCATGTTTTTTCTTGCCAGGTAGCCCGGATCTCTTTTCATGGCTGGTACTATTTCGTTTTTAATGATACTGGCTGGCACATTCCAGTAAGGACTGAAATATATCTGATTCAGGTCGCCGTTAAACATCATGGTATTGTTGCCAACCTTACCAACCACTACCACCATATCAAACAAAATTTTACTACCATCGTAAACATGAAGCATAAATTCGGGAATGTTAACGATAATAAGGTTGCCAGCTGGTTTTTGCGGAAGCCAGCGCATCCTGTCCATATTTATAAGTATCTGCATCAGTCTTTTTGAAGCAGGTATATTCATTTCCTTGATGGTTTCATTGCCGATAACACCATCATCTTTATATCCATGTCTTCGTTGAAATTTCTTTACAGCCAGTTCAAGAGTGTCATTATACAAAGAGCTTGTATCAGTTCCTGGCATATCCTGTGTCTGCTGAAGCCTTTTTTTAATAAGTGGAATAGCAGGGGATACATCTCCTTTTTTTAAGGAGCCTTTTATTGAAGGAACAGTACTCCAACCTCCCGATTTTGCCAGGTTATAATATAACTGCAGATTCTTTTTCAGGTTACCATACATTTCGTTTACATCCTCATAGTATCTGTCGTCTTTATGTTTTTTAGTAAGGAGGGAGTCTGCCATTTTTAATGGATCAGATTTCCTGATGGGGATAAATTTTTCCTGTTCTTTTCTTTTGACAAAACCTTTTTCATAGGTGCTGTTAATGTACCGGATAAAATGTTCTGTGAAGCCAAATTCAGTATTTAAAATAACAGGGTCATTATTACCAGGCTTCATTTGCTCCATATTCAGGTAACTCTCAGCTTGTTTATAAAATTCACTATTAGCGATTGTAGTATCTTTCAGGTGAGCTACCGCATAGTCATACTGGTTCCAGAAGAAACGGGTTTGTTCAGTAAGTCCGCTGCCGGAGAACCAGGCATATTGATAATTTCTTGCATTATAAAAACTTCGGATAAGCTGTGCAATTTTTTTATCTTGTAATTTCCTGTTGATAATATATTGCTCCATCGCCATACTATCCAGGAACATGTCGTTATAGGCTTCAGATTTAGTAATCGAATAATCCCGATCGGTTATTTTTTTGGATTTTTTACTTTTTTCAGCAGGAGCATCAACATCTTCTATTAACGTTTCATCAGATGGGGTAGTATCTTTTTCTTTGTTTTTGCAACTTATAATCAGAATGATCAGGGCAGTTAAGTACAGGATATTTATTTTCATACTTCAGAGGTTTTAATGGTAGTGGTGCCGGGGCAGTGCTATAAAAATACTGCAATAACAGGAATCAGAAACCCAGCTTTATCAGGTGATTATAAATTGGAGAGTCTTTTGGCGCCCACTCCTTTGCTTTCGTGCCCCAAATTTTATATTGTTCTTCATTGCCAGCTGCTTTATAAGCAGACGCCATGTTTACAGCCATTTCACTTTTAGTCGCCAATTCATCATCAGAGCACTTTTCAATACCCTCTTTGTATATGGCAATAGCTCTTGAATAATCTTTTTTCTCCAGGTAGGAATATCCCAACTCACGGATAAGAAGCATGTTCTTTGGATCATTTTTGATAGCAGGGCCGAGCACATTGATCGCCTCATTATACCTGCCTAATGCATTATAAGCAAATGATAATTCAAATTCAAGTCCTTCCGCATGTGGCTTTTGTTTATATGCTTTTTCCAGGAAGGTTAAAGCGGTATGACATTCGTTTACATGATTATAGTGATAGCCCCAGCGGATAAGTCGTCTTATTGTATCAGTGTAAGCGGCATAAATTGTAAGCCAGTCCGGGATGCTGTCAACTCTTAATATGGCCAGATGCTCAGCAGATAATTCTGTTACTTTTTTTGTATTGGTTTGTAATCGGTATTTAAAACTTCCTTTTTTTTCAAAACTATCCCTGACCATTTTCCCGTTTATTAGAGAGAAGGTGCCTTCCATATCAAAGGTGAAACCGGCCTGTGCATCTATATACACAAATCCAAAAGGGTACTTATTATCCTTTTCAGATTTTGGGAATGCTACCCAGCGATTTTCACATTCCGAGAACCGCTTGTTAAACGGGAATTCCGTTTCTGCAACCACTTTTTCCTGTGAAGAAAGTGGCTGAATAAAGCTGAACAGACTTATAAAAGATAACAAGGGGCGCATAAAGCCTTTTTTAAATATTGAAGATAATAATTGTTGGGTAGAACAATTTTTGAAAGTGCTGGTATAAGTGAAGTAAAATAGTAATAACTTAAATCTCATTCTATCGCTTATGGACAAAAATCGTATTCGTGAGGCAAAAGTCAATGATATCCCGCAAATTCAACGGGTGAGAAATGCGGTTGAAGAAAATCAATTGTCTGACCCTTCATTGGTCACAGATAGCGACGTTGCTGATTATATTACACGAAGAGGAAAAGGGTGGGTCTATGTCGAGAATATGGAGATAGTGGCATTTGCGATTGTAAGTGTTGCCGACAGGAATGTCTGGGCATTGTTTGTGGAACCGGGTTACGACAAAAAAGGAATAGGGCGTCAATTACATGACAGGATGATGGACTGGTACTTTGGGCAGACTGCAGACGTCATATGGTTGAGTACTACCCCGGGTACACGGGCAGAATCATTTTACAGAAAGTCTGGCTGGCAGGAAACCGGGTTATATGGAAAAGGCGAGATAAGGTTTGAAATGACACTTGAAGGTTGGAAAAACCGAGAAAGAGCTACCAAGTCTTAATGACTGGTTAAATGATTTGAAATATCTTTAGTAACAAATGATTGCGCAACCGGATCAGTGCAGGTGCCGTCATTACATTCAGATGATCTGTAAAAACAGATACTATGAACACAATAAAACTTGTTTTTGGCATTATTCCGCTGTTGTTTACAGGTATAATGGTAGCAGAAATGCAAGTCCCCATTAAAAAGGCAATGACAAATTTGAATGCGTCTCCACAAGAAGATGGCCCATATGTACTGTATAAAAATGATAAAGTATTTGTTAGCTATGTTTTTGAGAAAGGGGGGATAAAAACCACGAAAACTGATTCCGTTGTCTTGGCCGAAAGAAGTAAGTTATCGCTTACTGTAGCCACTGATATTCCGGGAAAAATATTCACTGTACGTTTAAAAGATAAATTGCAAAATGAAAAATCTGATTTCAGGAAAGCAGGCAGGCAGTTAGCTATTTCTGATATAGAAGGCTCATTCAGTGCTTTTCGAAAACTGTTGCAGGGTAATCGTGTTATCGATGAAAATTACAACTGGATATTTGGAGATGGTCATCTTGTTCTTACGGGTGATTTTTTTGACAGGGGAGACAGGGTTACCGAGGTCTTATGGCTTATCTATTCTTTAGAAGATAAGGCTAAAGCGGCCGGGGGGTATGTTCATTTTGTACTAGGCAATCATGAAATAATGAACCTCAATGGGGACCTCCGGTATGTTCACCCAAAGTATTTTCATCATGCAAGCCTTTTGAATGAGAACTATATGACATTGTACGGTGAACAGTCAGAACTGGGAAGATGGTTAAGAACAAAAAATGTAATACAAAAGGTGGGGGATGTATTATACGTTCATGGAGGTGTTTCGGCTATTATGAATACTATGGAATTGCCAGTGGCAAAAGTTAATGAACTTGTGAGGCCCTTCTATGCTGATACAAGCTACGTCTATCCTAATGCTGTCGTCGATCTCCTGTATAGTGACCTCGGGCCTTTTTGGTACAGGGGTTATTATACAGGATCAATAAAAGCCACTCAGCAAACAATTGACAGTACACTACATCAATACAGGGCCCGGTATATAGCCACCGGCCATACCATAATTGCCGATACCATAAGCACTTTATTTGATAAGAAGGTTTTCAATACGGATGTACAGCATTACAAAGGGCATTCGGAAGCACTGTACATTGAAAAAGGAAAATTCTACAGGACAACGGTTTTGGGAGAGAAATTTCTTATCAGGGAATAGAGGCAACTTTAATCTATTATATGGACCAGCCTTATTAGAACAATGAGGGGAAAACCTGCCGGATGGAGGGTTTTGATTTTAGGTTTTATGCAGCCTGTCGCTTAAATTTGCCCACTTAAAAAGTATTAAAAGATGGCAAGATCTATCGCATTTCGTGATGCCCTGAGGGAAGCAATGAGTGAGGAAATGAGACGGGATGAACGGGTTTACCTGATGGGGGAAGAAGTGGCAGAGTATAATGGTGCTTATAAAGTTAGCCAGGGAATGTTGGCAGAATTTGGCCCCAAAAGAGTTATTGATACACCTATTTCAGAATTGGGTTTTGCAGCTATTGGTGTTGGTTCTGCTCAAAATGGATTACGACCAATTGTTGAATTCATGACCTGGAACTTCGCTGTTTTGGCCTTAGATCAAATTCTCAATACTGCCAGTAAGATGCTGGCAATGAGTGGCGGACAAATTTCTTGCCCGATTGTATTCAGGGGCGGAAATGGCTCCGCTGGTCAGCTAGGAGCGCAACACTCGACAGCATTTGAATCTTTGTATGCAAACATTCCGGGTATTAAAGTAGTTTCTCCAAGTAATGGTTATGATGCCAAAGGTTTATTGAAACAGGCGATCAGGTTTGAAGAAGATCCGGTGATGTTCATGGAAAGTGAACTCATGTACGGAGACAAAAGCGATGTACCTGACGAAGAGTATTATATTGAGTTGGGTAAGGCTGATGTTAAACGAACTGGTCGTGATGTAACTATTGTTTCTTTCAATAAAATGATGAAAGTGGCATTAGCTGCGGCTGTTGAATTAGAAAAGGAAGGTATCAGCGCTGAGGTTATCGATCTTCGCACCATACGGCCGCTGGATTGGATGACCATCCTTGAAAGTGTAAAGAAAACAAATCGCCTGGTAATTGTTGAGGAGCAATGGCCATTTGGCTCAGTTTCCTCTGAAATCACCTACCGCATACAAAAAGAGGGATTTGATTACCTTGATGCACCAATCCGGCGTATTACAGCTGCCGATGCACCGCTGCATTATGCACCTAACCTTGTTGCAGCTGCTTTGCCTGATGTCCCAAGAACAGTTAAACTGGTAAAAGAAGTGATGTACCAGGTAAAATAATTGAGTTATTCACATTTTAAAGCCCCGTATTTGCGGGGCTTTTTTATTTTATGGCAATAAAACCTGTTTGTAAAAAAAAGTCGGGTAAGATGCAACGTTTCAATTAATTAACCGCATCTTTGCCTTGGTTTTTCATAGGATATTGGATTTTAAAACGAGGCTGGGTTTCTACCCGGCCTCTATTTTTTCGGCTGTCGCCCTGATTTTTCTTTCTTATTTTTTCTTTAATCTGTTCATTGCCCGGCTTCAAGTCAAATCATTTATTTTTACGCTTTAAATAATTATTCATGGCTGATATATTGATCATAGATGATGAGAAGGCGATTCGCAAAACATTGACGGAGATACTTTCTTTTGAGGGTTATAAGATCGAGGAAGCGGCAGATGGAGAAGAGGGATTAAAGAAATTCAAGGAAAAGACCTATGACCTTGTTTTGTGTGATATCAAGATGCCTAAGCTGGATGGAATTGAGTTTTTGCAAAAAGCAGGGGAAGTGAATGCAGATGTTCCGGTGATAATGATATCTGGCCATGGAAACATTGAGACAGCTGTGGAGGCTGTTAAAAAAGGGGCTTATGATTATATTTCCAAGCCACCTGATCTGAACCGTCTGTTGATCACCATCCGCAACGCAATGGACAAAAGCAGCCTGGTTTCCGAGACCAAAGTGCTTAAAAGGAAAGTCAGCCGTGTTCAGGAAATGATAGGGGAATCCGCACCCATTAAAAAAATCAAGGAAACAATAGAGAAAGTGGCACCAACCGATGCCCGTATACTTATCACAGGTGAAAATGGGGTTGGAAAAGAACTGGTAGCCCGTTGGATACATGAAAAAAGTAACAGGTCAGCAGGACCAATCGTTGAGGTAAACTGTGCCGCTATTCCTACTGAGCTCATTGAAAGCGAATTATTCGGGCATGAAAAAGGTTCGTTTACCTCGGCTATAAAGCAAAGAATAGGAAAATTTGAATCAGCCAATGGGGGAACTCTTTTTCTTGATGAGATAGGTGATATGAGTGCCAATGCTCAGGCCAAGGTACTACGGGCACTGCAGGAAGGAAAGATTACCAGGGTAGGCGCAGATAAGGATATCAATGTAGATGTAAGGGTGATCGCAGCTACCAATAAAGATCTGCTGAAAGAAGTGGAGGCAAAAAACTTCAGGCTTGACCTTTACCACCGGCTCAGCGTTATACTTATACATGTTCCATCCTTAAATGACAGGAGGGATGATATTCCCTTGTTAGTTGATCAGTTCCTGGTTGATATATGTTCAGATTATGGTATTGCTAAAAAAGCAATAGATGCAGATGCTATTACACTATTGCAGCAGTATAACTGGACAGGTAATATCAGGGAGCTTCGGAACGTAGTGGAAAGGTTGGTAATTCTCTCGGGGAAGTCAATTACAGCAGATGATGTAAATAATTATGTAATGCCTAAGTAAAGGTTGCCTTTTCCATTCCGCCTGGTTGTTTTGAAAAAGCAACCAGTTCTTCCAGTGAATTCAGTAGTATAAGACCAGGTGATTTTTTTAAAAATCTGCAGGCTGGTCCTGACAAAACTATGTTGCCTTTAAATGATTGCCTGAGTGTAGTAATATAATCCTCAATGTCTGTATAGCTCAGGCAGGTAATTATATGGGCATATACATATTCTGCCGGGTGGCAACTTAAATAATATGTCAGTGTATTGGCTGACACATTTGTTCCGAAATACAGAGTTTTGTTTCCCTCTTTTCTAAAAAAATAGTTAGCTGTCAGCAAAGGTATTTCATGATATTCGCCGGAAGGAGAAAACACCAGGATGATATTTTTCCCTTTAGCAGGGGCTTCGAGCCCATCAGTTGCCAGTATTATTTTCTTTCGGATAATGTGACTGGCGAAATGCTCCTGGGCAGGAATTGCATGATTAGTCATCCACAATAAGCCGATACGTTGCAGGAAGGGATAAAATACGTCCCGGATGGAATTCTCAATGCCGGTTCTCAATACAAGGCAATTGATTATTTTTTCAAATCTTTCTTTGTCAAAATCAAGGCTTGCTTCCGTAAGTTGATGAATGGAGCCTTCATGGTTTGTGGGTTGGCTTTTATATGTTTCTTCAACTAATTTTTCAATCTCAGCCGGGCTCAGCCCTGCGATACTGGATATCTTATGCCCGCTGTGGTAAAGAAAGGAGACCTGCAGCAGTTCTTTCAGATCATTATTGTCGTAAATACGGTGCTGGCTGACCTTTCTTTTGGCAACGCACAATTGATACCGTTGTTCCCATACCCTTAGCGTATGTGCTTTAATACCGCAGAGATTCTCTATGTCTTTTATGGAAAACTGGTGCATATCCTTAACTCTAAATTATCATTTATTCGCCTGAAAATGGTGCCGGAATTAGCAAAACTTTGAATAATAGAATTTTGATACGCAAATATTTATGATATTTTTGTCAGCTATAAAATACGGTACATGCCCTTACAGCACATTTTTATTGTTTACCTGATCGGAACGTTGATCGTTTTCCTGCCATCGTTTGGTTTTGCAAAGTTATTTGCCAAAGCCGGAGTACCCTCCTGGAAGGCATTTATTCCTTTTTATAATACCTGGATAATGCAGGGACTTGCCAAGCGACCTAAGCACTGGGTTTTCTGGCAATTCATACCAGTAGTGGGCTGGTTTATAAGCCCTGGTATTTTTATTGAGTTTGCCAAAGTCTTTGGCCGGTTTTCATTGGGTGCACATACAGCGGCAGCGTTAGTAGCTCCTGTTTATTTTCCCTACCTGGCCTACAAGGAAGATCCAAAATATATAGGTGCTGAAGCTGTAAAGAATCACAAGAAAAAAGGCTGGAGAGAGTGGGTGGATGCCGCCATTTTTGCAATAGTAGCTGCCACCCTGATCCGTACATTTATTTTCGAAGCTTATACCATCCCGTCAGGATCAATGGAAAAATCATTATTGATCAATGACTTTCTCTTTGTGAGCAAACTGAGCTATGGTCCCCGTATTCCCAATACTCCTTTATCAGTACCATTTGTTCATAATTACCTTCCTTTTGGTTCAAGCCGCAAATCATATTCCGAGGCAATTAAGCTTCCCTATATGCGCTGGTTCGAATCCCCTGTAAAAAGGAACGATGCAGTGGTCTTTAACTTTCCGGCAGGTGATACCGTTATT
This sequence comes from Bacteroidota bacterium, assembly GCA_029558715.1. GTDB lineage: Bacteria > Bacteroidota > Bacteroidia > Chitinophagales > Chitinophagaceae > JJ008. The sequence goes on from JAKQEA010000123.1 coordinate 24,860, forward strand.
AATCTGCCCAATTTTCAATCAAAAGATCCATACTATGATGTATGTCGCCGAATGGGCCGGGGAAATATTGATGAAGGAAGAAAAGTGATATTGAATGACCCTGATAATTATCCGCTGGCCATTCATCCTGTAGATAAAAGTGATAACTATATTAAACGCTGTGTAGGTATTGCAGGAGATGTCCTGGAAGTAAAAAAAGGCATAGTATACATAGATGGTAAAGAGCAACCATTACCTCCTGCCAGTGAGGCATTTTATGTTGTAACAACCAAACTGGTTCCTGATGCTGATATTCTGAAAGAAGAGTATGAGGTTGATTATGAAAAGGGAGAGTATGAAAGCATTGGCATCAATACCTTCAGAATGTTGTTAACTGCAAAGGCAAAAGAGAAAATGCTTCAAAATGGTTTTGCCACTTCGATTGTGCTTGATGAGGCATATAATGGGGGAGGAGGAGAGGTATTTCCCAATAATCAATCGTTCAAATGGTCAAGAGATAATTATGGTCCTATCTGGATTCCTAAGAAGAATATGCCGGTTCAATTAAACGATTCAACCTATTTGTTGTATGAAAGAGCCATCAGGGTATATGAAAAGAATGAGTTCTTTAAAAAAGATGATAAGTTCTATCTGAATGGTAAGGAAGTGAGTTCCTATACTTTTAAAATGAACTATTACTGGATGATGGGTGATAACAGGCAAGGATCCCAGGATAGCCGGTATTGGGGCTTTGTGCCGGAAGACAGGGTAGTAGGAAAAGCCTGGTTGATTTGGTTTAGCTGGGAAGGCGGCCCCCGATGGAAACGATTGTTCCGTACAGTAAAATAAATTAACTTTAAATGCCCTTGACGATGTCAGGGGCATTATTGTCTTAAAACCAATACCGGTATGAAACAGAGCAAATTTGAATTTGAGTATGAAGTGTATGATGATATTAGTCAGTTAAGCAAGGCAGATGCGGAACTATTGACAAGAGCAAGGGAGGTAACTGCTAAAGCGTATGCACCTTATTCAAAATTCAATGTGGGGGCTGCAGCATTGCTTGCCAACAGCGAGTATGTTGCCGGTACTAACCAGGAAAATGCATCATACCCGGTAGGTATCTGTGCAGAAAGAGTATTATTGGGCAGTGCGGCTACTTTGTATCCTGACGTTCCGCTGATTGCTATGGCTATAAGTTTTAATACGGCTAAAGAAAAAAGTAATCATCCTATTTCACCTTGCGGTATGTGCCGGCAGTCGCTGCTTGAATACGAAACAAGATTCAAAAAACCGATCCGGGTGATCATGGGGGGAATGGAAGGAAAAATACATATTGTCAAATCTTCCCGTCTATTGCTGCCTTTTGCCTTTACCAGTGATGAGTTGATTTAATTTAATTGGAAAACGGGTTAAAACAATGTCTGTACTCCATAGGCTACTTTGGCCTCATGCTCCAATAACCATTTTTTTCGCCATAACCCTCCGGCATAGCCAATCAACTCCCTGTTGGAACCTATCACCCTGTGACATGGAACTATTATGGCAATATTATTTTTTCCATTGGCATTGGCAACAGCCCTGGTAGCCTTTGTGTCTCCGATTCTTCTCGCCAGCTCAAGATAGCTGATCGTCTTACCAAAGGGTATTTGCAGCAGTTCGCTCCAAACTCCCTGCTGAAAATTTGTGCCGGGCTGATTTAAGGGTAGTTCAAATTGCCTGCGCTGACCATTAAAATACTGGATCAACTGCTCCACACAATTGATCAGCATAGGGGGAAGATTTTTTTTCCTCCCTTCAGACTTTTGTGAGGTGTCGTGAAATGTTACTTCGCTTATATAATCTTCCGTACCGCTTATCTTCAGTAAACCTACCGGCGAATGATAATATGTGTGAAAAGTGTCAGACATGTCTAGCCGATCTTTTGACCGTTGCGAACAGGTTGCCCCGGTTGTAATAAAATTACATCGTTATTTTCATCATAGACACCCAGGACAAGACATTCACTGGTGAAGTTGGCAATTTGTTTCGGCGGGAAATTAACAACAGCAATCACCTGGCGATTCAATAATTCTTCCTTACCATAATGGGCCGTAATTTGTGCTGAAGACCTCTTTATACCTATTTCTGCACCAAAATCCACTAACAACTGGTAAGCAGGCCTCCTGGCTTTAGGGAAATCATTTACTTCAATGATGGTGCCGGCCCGCATATCCACTTTTTCAAAATCATCCCAGTTGATCGTCATTCATTTTTTCTCTAAGCTAACCATTTACCTTTAAAGTAAAAACGGAGAATATTTTTTGATGATTATACCAGTTCCCTTTAACTTAAAGCAAATTTTCAAAATGACACCTGTTAAAAAGAATATGAGTATCTCCCGGAGAAAGTTTATCCGTAATACAGCAATTGCCGGTGCCGGCTTTTTTATTGTACCACGTCATGTGCTGGGCCGGGGTTTTATTGCTCCCAGTGATAAATTGAATATAGCAGGAATAGGAGTGGGAGGTAAGGGTACCAGTGACCTTGCAGAATTTGCGAAAAGTCCTTATGTAAATATCGTGGCGCTTTGTGATGTGGATGACAGGGAAGCTGCTAATTCAAGAAAGAAATTTGATAAAGCACCCTATTATAAAGATTTCAGGGAAATGCTGGAAAAGGAAAAGAGTAATATTGATGCCTGTTCCATTTCTACACCCGATCATACCCATGCAGTTGCTACATTAGCTGCCATGCAACTGGGCAAACATGTATACACTCAAAAACCATTGACACATGATATTTATGAAGCAAGGATTCTGACTGAAGCCGCTAAGAAATATAAAGTAGTAACCCAAATGGGCAACCAGGGTGGTTCGGGTGACGGAGTACGTAAAGCCAAAGAAATGTATGATGCTGGTATGATTGGTAAAGTGACCGAGGCACATGCCTGGACAAACAGGCCTGTATGGCCACAGGGTATACCTACACCCTCCGGCAAGCATGATATACCAAAGGAACTGGATTGGGATTTATGGCTGGGAACAGCAAACCCCATGGATTTTAATCCTGCCTATCTGCCATTCAACTGGCGGGGATGGTGGGCTTTTGGTACGGGAGCATTGGGAGATATGGCCTGCCATGTGATGGATCCGATTTACAGAATTCTTCCAATATTGTATCCTGATTCTGCAGAATGCAGTGTAGCCACTATCTGGAAAGCCATGTGGAATGATACACAAAATCTTGATGCATGTCCGCCTGCATCTATTATTCACCTGAATTATCCCAGAACAGATGGAAAGGGAACAATAAAAGTATCATGGCATGATGGTGGTTTATTGCCTGAACGTCCTGAAGAATTATTGCCGGAAGAATCATTTGGTAACTGGGATGGTGGTGTATTATTGGTGGGAACTAAAGGCAAGATGCTGATGGATTGTTACGGAGCTAACCCAAGATTATTGCCGACCAAACTGATGAAGGAAAAGACAATGCCCAAAGAAACCATCAAACGGGTTCCCGAAGGTCATTACCTGCAATGGGTAAATGCCTGCAGGGCTGGTTATGGTAATGCTAAAACAAGCTCCCCGTTTGAATATGCCGGACCATTTACAGAAAGTATATTGATGGGTAACCTGGCAATACGTAGCTGGATGATGAAAAATCCGAAATTAAAAGGATGGGATGATAAATATCTTGGCCGCAAGAAACTTTTGTGGGACGCCAAAAATATGAAGGTTACTAATTTTGATGAAGCCAACCAATTTGTGAAAAGAGAATACAGGGAGGGATGGAAATTGGAACTTTGAGCAACAGCCACTGATCCTTAATCAAGCAGTTTGGCTAAATCTATCAACTCAGACTGCTTGTATTTTTCTTTTTCAGTATCAAAACATTTGCTGAATTCTTCAAGCAACTGCTGTACAACCTGCTTATTCATCCTTGGTTTAAAGTATGAGGTGACAGGAGGGACAGAGATACGTTTAAAATAATTGTCTACATCCTGGTGAGTGAAAACCTGGCCTGATGTTGGATCAATAAAGAATTCAACCTTATGCAATGGGTCCGGGAGGTTTTCTTCGGAATACCCGGGCTTGAAATAAGCGATAATAAACTGCTTGGGGATATTAATAGCCCTTACGGGTATATCAAGCAGTTCGCAGAGCACTAAATACAAAATACCATTGCTGATCTGGTTTCCTCTTTTAGCTTCCAGGGTCTTATGCAACAGGAATTCGTTTGGTTCTTTGTAATTCGTTTCTCCTCCTTTTAAACCATAATAACTATACAGAATACTTGTTACAATATTGATCTGTTCAAGCGGAGTCAGATAATTGTTCAATTCCAGCCAGATATTGCGTCTTACTTTTTCTATTTCCTGCATTACCGGAGTAGTGGAGATATCAGGATACTGAAATTTACAGGTGAGCATGGCTCCCAGCATAAGATCATGATGTCCTGATAAATTCCATTGACGAAAGTCCTCTGTAAGATCTGTAAAATGCAAACGATGAATCAGTAATTCGATCCGGCTTTGTATTTCTTCATTGGGGGTAGTTTCCCAGAGATGTTCCAGGTTAGGAATAATTTCTTTCCCATAATCAACAATCTTGCTGGACACAAGTCCAAACACTTCTTCATCCGGATCATCGATTAAGGTAAACAGGGCCGATATTTCTTTGGTGGTTTCCATGGTAGTGATTCGTACACAAGATCAATATTGAAATCGAAACAGAATAGTTAAACTTTTCCACAAGTGGGGATAGAGTTAAAGACCATGGCTGATTAATCACCACATCAAATACAGAATTTATAACTTTCTCCCCACTACCATCCAGTCCCAGGGTTTAGGTTCTTTCAGCCATTTTGGTGGTTTATGAAATTCAGTGGTCCAGTTGTATTCGATTTTTTGAAAATTTTCTGCAATGAAACCAGCGTTATGTAACAGCAGTTGTAATTCCTCTTTCAGGTAGTGTTTATGTGGTACCTCATCAATATCTGCATTACCCTGGCGTATATTATTCCATTTTCGGATGGCTTCTTTTCCATTTTTTGTGGCAGGAAAAAGATTTTTATCGATTTTGTATTGTTGCTGAATGATGCTGGTAAGCAAGTGTGACTCCAACGAAGGAATTGTGATGACAATACGGCAACCTTTCTTCACACAATTACCAAGAGAGTTAAAGAACTTATCCCTGTCTTTTTGAGAAGGAGTAAGAATGGCATTGATACAAATACCAAAATCACAAGCCGGTACTTTTGTTTTCCTGCCGCTCATATCTGCCCGCAGGTATTCCACATTTTTGTATTGCGGGTATAATTGTTGTGCTATTGCAAGATTTTTTGCCGATATATCAACGGCAACTACTTTTTTAAAGGCAGGGGAGAGCACCGGCAACCATTTGCCAATAGCGCATCCGATATCGATCACCGTTTTATTCTTAGAAGCATACTTATTTATAACAGCACGGATAAGGGCTTTCTTATCGTTGTGCAGCACATCGAATATTTCTTCTCCGTAAGTGGGAGCTATTTTTTCCCAGTAGGCTCTTTTCATTTATAGTTGAATACGATGCTTACTATGATCATTTTTTCTTTGCGGCTTTTTTCTTTACTGCAGCCTTTTTAGCAGGAACTTTCTTTGCTGCAGGTTTTTTCCCCTTCTTTGTAAATGCACCCGGAATTTCCGCTTCAATAAATTTCTTCACATCATCCAATGTAAATGCAGCTGCATCTTCTGCAGTGTATTTGGTATCATCTGCTTTCTTAGGCATACGGATGATCTTTTTACCAAACTTGATGATGGGACCCCATCTTGCATTTTCCACCGAAATCTTATCATCGGGCCAGCGTTGTATATACCGGTTGGCTTCTTTCTTTACTTTGGCATCGATCAGTTCATCCATTTCAGCCTGGGAAAGATTGGCAAAATTGTAACGCCTTGGTACATTGATAAACATACCATCCCATTTGATATAAGGGCCAAATCGTCCGGTACCTTTGGTAACCGGTTTGCCATCATATGTACCAACCGGCGCATCAGCAATCTGTTTTTGTTTAATATGTTTGATCGCAGTTTCCAGATCAACAGTGGAAAGATCAGTTCCTTTCGGCAGTGAAATAAAATCATCACCCCATTTTACATAAGGACCGAAGCGGCCAACATTTACCGAAACATCTTTTTCCTCATACTGGCCCATCGTTCCCTGTGCACCAAACAAATTCATTGCTTCTTCAAACGTAATGGTCTCAATACTCTGCCCGGTGGGTATCTTGGCAAAACGTGGTTTTTCTGTATCATCGGCCACACCAATCTGTATCATCGCACCATAACGCCCCATCCTAGCTACCACCGGTTTGCCAGTTTCAGGATCAACGCCCAATTCTCTTTCACCTTTTATACGTTCAGCCGTCTCAATTGTTTTTTCTACATCTTTTTTAAAAGGGCTATAGAATTCATGGATCATTTTGTTCCACTTCATTTTTCCTTCGGCCACCTCATCAAATTCCTCTTCGATTCTTGCTGTGAAGCTATAATCCATTATGTCATCAAAATATTGTTTCAAAAAATCAGTGACCACCAGGCCCAAATCAGAAGGAAATAATTTTGACTTTTCAGCACCGGTGTTCTCTTGTTCCTCCAGTTTGCTCACGGAATCCTTTTGCAGTTTGAAGACTCTGAAATCACGGCGAACTCCTTCTTTATCTCTTTTCTCTACATAACCTCTTTTAAGAATTGTAGAGATTGTAGGAGCATAAGTGGAAGGACGACCTATACCCAGTTCTTCCAGTTTTTTTACCAATGAAGCTTCGGTATATCTTGGCAGCGGACGACTGAAACGTTCCGTGGCTTTCATTTCTTTCAATGGCAGTTGCTGACCAACAGTTAATGGCGGTAACATTCCTTCGTTCGCTTCTTCTTCCAGTTCGTCATCATCTTTGTCCTCACGGTATACTTTAAGAAATCCATCAAATTTCAGCACTTCACCACTGGCAGTTAATTCTTCTTTATTAGTAGATATCTCAATTTTGGCTATTGTTTTTTCTAATTCTGCATCCGCCATCTGGCAGGCCATGGTTCTTTTCCAGATGAGTTCATATAATTTTTGCCAGTCAGCTTCTGGCACTGACGAATTACTCATGTAGGTAGGCCTGATAGCTTCGTGGGCTTCCTGAGCACTTTCATTTTTATTTTTATACTTGCGGAACTGGTGATATTCTTCGCCATACATGCTTTTCACAGTGTTGGTAATATCCCCAAGTGCTGTATTACTAAGATTCACACTATCTGTACGCATATAGGTAATATACCCGTTCTCGTACAGTTTTTGTGCGATCAGCATCGTTCTGGATACACCATAACCTAATTTCCGGGAAGCTTCCTGTTGTAAGGTGGATGTAGTAAAAGGAGGAGCAGGGGAACGTTTGCCGGGTTTTACCTGTATATCTGTAACCTTATAGCTGGCACCGATGCAGCCTTTCAAAAAGGCTTCTGCATCTTCAGCGGTATTTTGCTTTTTTCCTTCTGCAGCAAAAGTTACATTCTTATCAGTTACATCTTTTGCTGTAAAAGCAGCTTCAATTTTAAAAGTGCTTACCGGAACAAAAGCATTGATCTCTCTTTCTCTTTCTGCTATCAACCGTACCGCCACACTTTGTACACGGCCTGCACTCAGGTTATTCCGCATACTCATCTTTCGCCAGAGAACAGGACTGAGTTCAAATCCCACTATACGGTCTAATATTCTTCTGGCCTGTTGTGCCATCACCAGGTTCATATCCAGTTTCCGGGGATTTTGAACAGCCGCTTGAATGGCCGGTTTGGTAATTTCGTGAAAGACGATCCGTTTTGTGGTTTTAGGATCAAGACCCAGTACTTCACATAAATGCCAGCTAATGGCTTCTCCTTCACGGTCCTCATCCGTTGCCAGCCATACTTCTTCAGATTTTTTAGCCAGCGATTTGAGTTCATTCACCACTTTTTCCTTTTCGGCCGGTACTATATAGGTAGGTTCGAAATTCTTTTCGAGATTGATACCCATTCCCGCCTTTTCCAGGTCACGGATATGCCCAAAGCAGCTTTTTACCTGGAAGTCTTTTCCCAGGATTTTTTCAATCGTTTTCGCTTTCGCAGGGCTCTCTACTATCAATAAATTTTTCGCCATAAGGGATACTGTATTATATCACAAAACCGCTTTTCAGCGGCCGCAAGTTAGGACAAGGATAATAAATTTTTCCCGAAACATTATTTTCGGTTGAAAGAGGAGGTACTTGAAACGGTTTATGAAAACTGTTTATCTGCCTGTAATTCAATTACAATTTTGAATAGAAATGGGCTGAAATCAGTTCTGCCCAGCGTTTGTATTCTTTTCCGGAAGGGTGTAAGCCATCAGCAGTAAGTAAAGAATGATCGGAGGCTGCTTCCCTTGTCCAGTCGGTTATATATATATAATGTATGCTGTATTTGTTCGCAATGCTTTTACATACATTATTATAAGCGTCAATTTCAGCCGTAATTTGTTCTCTGTCCCGGCCCTGCCCGTCCGAGAGGCTTGTTTCAGCAAAAGGAGTGACCCCCCAGTCAGGAATAGAAATGATAACCACCCGGCTGCGGTCATTGCCGGCAAATTGTATAGCTTTTTTCAATAATGCTTCAAATTGGTCTCCAAATTCATTCACCGGTCGTCCCCGGTATTGGTTATTGACACCGATCAGCAGGCTTACAAAATCATACTTTTCTAAAAATTGGTGTTCGTTGATGGCAGATTGCAATTCATCTGTCGTCCATCCTGTTTTAGCAATTATTTCCGGAGCATAAAATGAAACTCCTTTTTTTCTCAGCATCTGTACTGCCTGGTTAGGATAATTGTCAGCAGCAGGTACCTGTTCTCCGATAGTATATGAATCGCCTAAAGCAAGATAACTATAAGTCATGTTGTTCAAATTTGTGAGTCGTATCAGATCATTGCCCGGGTTTACAAAAGTGAAAATAAGCAGAAGAAAGTATATATATGTCTTCATAAGAATTCCGTAATAGCTTTGGTCACTTTGTTTTCCCGGTAAATCCGGCTGTGTCCCAAACCTTTTGTAATTACGAATTCAATATTTGGATGGTTTTCTGCCTTCACTTTCAGTGCATCGCTGAGCGGGGTCGTGTCATCCTCTTCATCATGTATCCACAGCACTTTAGCTTTGATGTGTTTCATAGCCCTCCTAATTGAATACCATGAAGGGGTGACGCCTCCCTTTTTAATGATCACTTTATCAAATTCAGTTCGGATGGCCGGGTCTAACTGTAAAAAATTGAAGAAGGTTTCAATAGCTGTAGAAGTTTCGGTGGCGGGTGCAATTAAAACGAGCCTGTATTCTCCATTATGGCTGATCTCTTCCAATGCCAGGCTTATGGCTAAGCCTCCAAAGGAGTGCGCCATGAAAGATTGTACAGGGCCATACCGTTTGTTTATTTCTAATATCGTTTTTTTATAAAGGGGAGCAGTAATTTGTTTACCGCCACTTCTTCCATGAGCAGGGGCATCAAAGGCAAGTACTTCATATCCTTTTTTTATCAACGGTCTTACATACCGGTCGAAGTTGACAGCAGAAGATTCGAAACCATGAATGATAAGGACCTTCCTGGTGGCAGGATGATTCCACCGCCACCCTTTTACTGAAATTCCATCTACTTTGCATTGCAGCTTTTCAGCCTGTTCAAATATTTTGGGTGGTTGTTTCCTGTTTCGTCGTTGCGGGGTGCAAAAAAGTTCAAAGGCTTTTTCAGCGGCTTTCTTTTTCGACACGGCTGTCCAGAGTGCAAATTTTGTTTTGTAATATTTTAAAGCTATCCTTTGTGCCAGTTTCAAACCTGCCATTGGTTAATTTTCTTTACTGTAATTTGCAAATCTATTTAATCATTCACTAAATTTCCCTGCGGGGTTTGAGATATGGACATAGTAATCATTGGTTCCGGTAATGTGGCTGCAGTGCTTGGCAGAAAATTCAAAGCTGCCGGGCACACAATTCTGCAGATATACAGCCGTAATGCTTCGGCAGCTTCTGAACTGGCATATGAGTGGGATACAGAATCGACCAATTATATCAGCCTGATCAATAAAAATGCTGATGTGTACCTGGTTACGGTAAATGATGATGCTATTGTGACGGTGGCAAAAGAACTATTGCTGCCTGGAAAGATAGTGGCACACACAGCTGCATCAGTTCCCAAAGAAATATTGAAAACTGTTACGGCTCATTATGGTGTTTTCTATCCTTTACAAAGCCTTAGAAAAGAAATGAGTTATTCTCCCGATGTGCCTGTTTTCTTTGATGGCAGTGATGAGCTTACCAAAAAGAAACTGGAATTACTGGCGCATTCTATAGCAAAGGAAAAAGTAACAGAGGCGGGGGATGATGCCAGGCTCAAACTGCATGTGGCTGCTGTTGTTGTCAGCAATTTTACCAATCATATGTATGTAATAGCAGAAGAATACTGCCGCAAAGAAGGGCTTGATTTCAGGCAATTGCTGCCACTTATTGAAGAAACAGCTTCAAGAATAAAAGATATTTCACCCCGGCAGGCACAGACAGGCCCCGCCATCCGGCACGACAGCGAAACAATACATAAGCATCTTGAGTTGTTAAAACAGCATCCTCAGCTAAAGAACCTGTATATATTATTGACAGAAAGCATACAGCAATTCGCCTGATAGTTTTCCTGAACAAGTAAATGTATTCTTTGTTTTACCATTACTTTTGCACTCCGCAAGACCAATTGCGGCCGAAACTGAAACGAAAACAGGCGAGATGTATACTATCAGATTTAATTTTGAACAACCGGGGGTGGAACCGGTAACATTGACCAATATTGAGGCAGGATATAGTTTGCTGGAAGTAGCCCTGAAAAATGATATAGAACTTCATCATAACTGCGGTGGCGTATGTGCCTGCAGTACCTGTCATTTGTACGTGGAAAAAGGCGGAGATTTTTTAGAAGAATTGAGTGACAGGGAGGAAGATTTTATTGACAGGGCTGTAAACCCAAAACTTAATTCAAGGCTGGGCTGCCAGTGCCTGTTGCAGGAAGGAAGTGGCGAAATAGAAGTGACACTGCCTGACCAGACACAATTTTTAGGAGAATAAGCAATTTTATAATTAAGAAATCAGCACAATAAGTATTATGAGTCATTTTGAACCACCGATTAACTGGAGCGATCATGAAGATATTGCACTGAAACTGTATGAACGGTTTGGTGATGACTTTAATGAAGGAAAGATCTATCGGATCCGGTTCACTGATCTGCTCGAATGGATTTTGCAGATACCGGGTTTTCAGGGTAAAAGAGAAGAAAGTAATGAAGGCCACCTGGAAATGATACAAAGTGCATGGGTGTATGAGTGGAGGGATAACCAGAAATAGTTTATCGGTTGATAAGTTGACAGGTTAACTTGTCAGCACTTCAGCCTGTCAACCAGTTTACAATATGAACGTTCTCGAATTATTCAAGCCAATTACCACTTTCGTTTTTGATGTGGATGGTGTACTGACAGACAGTACCATTTTAGTATTGGAGAATGGTTTGCAGGCCAGGCGAATGAATATTAAAGACGGTTTTGCTCTTCAGATGGCGATCAAAAATGGATACCGTGTAAAGGTTATTTCAGGAGGCAATTCCCCACAGGTAGTGGACCGGCTGGGAAAGCTTGGTATTAAAGATGTGGAAATGTCGGTGATGGATAAAAGATCATTATTGTCGAAATATATAACTGACAATGGATTGAAAACAGAGGAAGTGTTGTATATGGGGGATGACCTGCCTGATATTCCTGCCTTACAAATAGCCGGCCTTGCCTGCTGTCCTGCAGATGCAGTAAGCGAAGTGAAAGATGTAGCACACTATATTTCGCCGGTTAATGGCGGTTTTGCCTGTGTAAGGGATGTGATAGAAAAAGTACTTAAGCTGAATGATCACTGGCATTACCGGGTGGATATTACTTCACGGTAATACTGATTTTGCAAAGCTATTCCTTACATCAGGGTTGTATTGTATCTTTCCGTAAATTATAGTCATGAGATTGATAGCAGGCTTTTTGCAATTGGTACGGCTGCCCAATCTCATTTTCATTGCACTTACACAACTGCTTTTCCAATTTTGCATTTACTATCCTTTGTATAAAGGAGGAATTCCGGCAGGTGACACTATGCATTTCGCTTTTCTGTTGCTTGCTTCTTTGTTTATTGCTGCAGCAGGTTATGTGATCAATGATTATTTTGATATTAATATTGATGAGGTGAACAAACCTCAAAAGCTGGTGGTGGACAGGATCATCAGCCGGCGTTGGGCCATTGCCTGGCATTTTATGCTGAGCACCAGCGGTATCCTGCTTACGGTACTGGCTGTACCATTTTTAAGTAAGTGGTATCTTATCCTTGCGAATATCTGTTGTGTAGGATTACTATGGGTTTACTCTACCAATTTTAAAAAAAGTTTATTGATAGGTAATGTGGTGATTTCGGTACTAGTTGCCTGGACGATACTGATCATCTTTTTTTCCAAGGTTTCAGTTGCTGATGCCGTTGGTCTTGGCGAAGGGTCTCATTATAAGTTTTTCCGTTTGGCATTTTTGTATGCAGGTTTTGCTTTTATTACCACCCTGATAAGGGAAGCTATAAAAGATATAGAAGATATGCCCGGCGATGAACGATATGGTTGCCGTACGATGCCGATTGTATGGGGAGTGAATGCGGCTAAAGTATATACAGCTGTCTGGCTGATAGTACTGATAGCGATCCTGGTGGTGGTACAGGTGTATGTATTACAGTTCCGCTGGTGGTTGCCGGCTGCTTATAGTATTGTATTGGTCATTGCCCCGTTAGTATATATATTATCAAAATTATTTGCAGCATCCGGTACGGCGGATTTTCACCGCCTCAGTAACTGGATCAAATTGGTGATGCTAACCGGTATTCTATCCATGATATTTTTCTATTTCTATTTATGAACAAAATAATTCTTGCTTCACAATCACCGCGGCGAAAACAATTATTGGAGTGGGCGGAAGTACCTTTTGAGATTATAGTAAAAGAAACTGATGAACGGTTCCCGCCGGGACTGACACCTGAGGAAGTAGCAATTTACATTGCCAGGAACAAAGCCATTGCAGTACAGCAATCTCTCAGCAGCCAGGCAACAATAGTGGCCGCCGATACGATTGTGGTACTGGGAGATAATATCATCGGCAAACCGGTTCACCGGGAAGATGCCGTCAGTATACTGCTGGCATTGTCTGGTGAGAAACACCGGGTGATTACAGGTGTGGTTATACGGAAGGGAAATGAGGAAGTGGCATTTGCCGATACAACTGATGTTGAATTTCATAATCTCTCAGTCAGCGAAATAGAATTTTATGTTGAAAAATACAAACCCTATGATAAGGCCGGAGCTTATGCCATACAGGAATGGATAGGAGTGGTGGGTATTAAATCTATCAATGGTGATTTTTACAATGTGATGGGCCTGCCGGTAAGCAGGGTGGTGAGGGAGTTGAAGAAGATGGAAAAAGTTTAATGGTGAACCTGCCTGCCGACCTGTAATGAGTAGTAAGTGGGACAGGTGATAAAGTATCCGGGAATTTTCTTTAATTTAAATTCCATAAACCTTATCACCAATGACGGAACGGTTGCTGCAATTTATCTGGCAATTTCAATATTTTAATAAGACGGAACTGACTACTACCGGAGGGGAGCTTATACAAATAATTTTTCCGGGTCAATACAATACAAACCAGGGACCTGATTTCACTGATGCAAAGATTCGTATCGGTAAAGCTACATGGGCCGGAACAGTAGAACTGCATATCAAAACTTCAGACTGGACAAAACACAATCATCAGCAAGATAAAAATTACAATAACGTTATTCTGCATGTAGTGTGGGAGGATGACAAAGCAGGATATAATGTACCTGTATTAGAATTAAAGGGCAGGGTCTCAAAAACACTATTGCAACGCTACAAAGAATTGATGAATGCAGATTCATTCATCCCTTGTGAGAAGAGTATTCATTCCGTCCGGGAAATAGTATGGAAAAGCTGGAAAGACAGGCTCCTTGCAGAACGTTTGTTGCGAAAGGCCGCAACAGTTGATAATTACTTGCAACAAAACAATTATCATTGGGAAGAAACTTTCTGGTGGCTGCTGGCAAGAAATTTTGGTATGAAGGTCAATGCTGAAACGTTTGAAGCAATAGCCCGGTCTGTTCCTGTCAATATACTGGCCAAACATAAACATCAGGTACACCAGTTGGAGGCACTGTTACTCGGACAGGCTGGTTTGCTGGACGGAAAGTTTACAGATGATTATCCGATCCTGCTGCAGAAAGAGTATCGTTTTCTGCAAAGCAAGTACAGGTTAAAACCAGTTTCATTACCACTTCATTTTCTGCGAATGAGGCCTGGTAATTTTCCGACAATAAGACTTGCACAACTAACTATGCTGGTGTATGAATCGGTACACTTATTTTCTAAAGTGAAAGAAGCTGGCTCAGTAAAAGATATCAAGCAATGGTTCGATGTAAATGCCAATGACTACTGGCATTATCACTACCGGTTTGATGAAGTATCGGCTTTTAAAAAGAAGAAACTGGGCGAAACAATGATTGATAATATTATTATCAATACCATTGCCCCTGTTTTATTTGCTTATGGAAGTTATCATAAAGAACAGCAGTACAAAGACAAAGCCCTGCAATGGCTGGAGAGTACCGCAGCAGAAGCTAACAATATTACAAAAGGCTTCCAGCGAATGGGTGTGGACATTAGAAGTGCTTTTGACAGCCAGGCATTGATCGAGCTGAAGAATGAGTATTGCACTAAGAAAAGATGTTTGGATTGCGGAGTAGGGAATGCACTATTAAAGAATTAACTCCACTCTCCCCAATCTACCTTCACTTCAATATCCGGGTGTATGCTTTTCATCACCGGGCAGGTTTCACCGGTATTCCGCATAATCGCTTTTGTTTTTTCATCTAAATCTTTCAGCGGATCGGGTATATGAAATGTTAATTCTATGCCGCCCACTCTCCGTGGATCGGCCTTCATTATTTTCAGTACATCAATTTTTACTTCGTTCAGGTCAAACCCCATTGTTCTTGCTTTTATGCCCATTACAGTAATCATACAGGTGGCAAGACTGGTGGCCATCAGGTCAGTGGGGGAGAACCGTTCTCCTTTTCCGTTGTTATCGATAGGTGCATCGGTTTCAAAAGAGGAATGACTGCGCAGGTGGGTACAGGTGGTTCTCAGGGTGCCGTTATAAACTACAGTGGAAGTCATTATCAATAATTTGCCCTAAATTTACGTTTAAGTAATACTAAAAAGTATCTCCGTGAAAAAACTCAGCTTGTTACTTCTTAGCACCGCTATCATTGTTTCTGTGTCTGCACAGGATTCCACCCGCAGCAACAGTAAAAGTGACAGAAAAGAAGCCCGCCGCCAAAAAATAAATAATCTGATCCGCCAGGCTGAGGAGGGTGTGTTAGTGTACCGTAAGCAAAGCATCTTTGGTATACAGGCAAGAAGCAATGGTTATGGCGCTTTTTATGAGCTGGGCCGGATGAAGACAAACCGGAAGACAAATATTTACCGAATAGACATTACCGAAATAAAACACCAGAAGGAAGATAAAGTACAGAATGCTGCAAACGGTTTTATCTTTTTTGGTAATCCTTATATCTACGGGAAGGTTAATAATTTTTACCAGGTCACCCTAGGATTCGGGCAACAACATATACTGGGACAAAAAGGCAACAAGAACGGAGTAGCTGTTTCTGCTATTTATAATGGAGGTCTTGCTATCGGATTGCTAAGACCTTATTACCTGGAAGTACAAGACCCGCTAACCAGCGAAACAAAAATGATTAAATATTCTTCAGCGGACAGTGCGCTTTTTCTGGGCCCTACCATAATCGGAGGAGGTGGTCTTGGTAAGGGCTGGGGAGAAATGAAAATGAAACCGGGTGCTTTTGTAAAAACAGCGCTGCGGTTTGATTACGGACGATTTAATGAAGTGGTGTCTGGTATTGAAGTAGGCCTTAGCGGAGAGTTCTATGCTTCAAAAATTCCCATCATGGCCAGCCAGAAAGACCGCCAGTTCTTCTTTCAGGCCTACATTTCGTTCCTGTTTGGACGGCGCAGGTAATGGTCTTATTTTTGTCCCATGATTGAACTTCCTGTTGTTGCAGCTACCAGTGAAAACGAGACAAGGATCAGGAAGCCTGACTGGCTTCGGGTAAAATTGCCTATCGGCGAAAACTACAAGCATGTAAGAGGCCTTGTAGATGATCACAAACTCCATACTATTTGCGAAAGCGGCAACTGCCCTAATATGGGAGAATGCTGGGGAGCCGGCACAGCTACTTTTATGATATTAGGTAATACATGCACCCGCAGCTGTGGCTTTTGTGCGGTAGCTACTGGCAGACCAGAACCAGTTGACTGGGATGAACCACAGCGGGTGGCAGAAGCCATTCACCTGATGAAGGTGAAACATGCAGTGATCACTTCTGTTGACAGGGATGAATTGCCTGATGGGGGTTCCATTATCTGGCATAATACCATAAAAGCCGTAAAGTCATTGAACCCTGATACCACACTTGAAACACTCATCCCTGATTTTAAAGGGAAAAAAGAAGACATACAACGGGTCATCAACGCAGCCCCTGAAGTAGTGAGCCATAATATTGAAACAGTAGAAAGATTGACGAGACAGGTTCGAATACAGGCCAAGTACTGGAGAAGCATGGAAGTGATTCGGACGTTGAAAGAGGGAGGTATGCGGACCAAGAGCGGCATTATGCTCGGGCTGGGGGAACAAAAAGAAGAAGTAATACAAACATTGAAAGATCTGCAGGCTTATGGTTGCGATGTGGTGACCATTGGCCAGTACCTGCAGCCTACTAAAAAACATTTACCCGTCCATCGATTTGTGCACCCTGATGAATTTGCTGAATACAGGGAGATCGGCTACCAACTCGGGTTAGATTATGTAGAAAGCGGCCCGCTGGTACGTTCATCCTATCACAGCGAGAAGCATGTGTTTGCAGGATTGGGTCGTCAGCAGTGGCTGCGGCAAAATGAACAGTAAAAAAGTATGAAAAGAGTATCTATAACCGGAGCATTAGTAACACTAATTGCTCCTTTTTGTTTCGGCCAGTTAAAGTGGGTTAATGTGGATTCCTTATTTCAACCATTGCCCGCATCAGTGCATGTTTATAAAACAACAGATCCGCTGGATGGTAAACCGAATATTGCTTACTATCTGGAAGCTGATTTAAAGGACAAGAGACTTGATTTCACCGTCGATACCACTTACAAAAGAAGATTAAAGCCTTCGCAGTTTTATGAAAAGAATGATCACCCGCTGTTAGTGGTCAATACGACTTTCTTTTCTTTTGCCACCAATCAGAATCTGAATGTGGTTATTAAAAAAGGTAAGATACTAAGTTACAATGTGCATACAATTACCGGGAGAGGGAAGGATACATTTACTTACCGTCATCCATTTGGCAGCGCAATTGGTATATCAAAAGACCGGGAAGCTGATGTGGCTTGGACTTATACAGATTCATCAGGCAGAAAAATTTTAGCCAGTCAATTAAGCCACAGACTTCTTTCTGATTCATCACCTGTTATTCATTATAAATCTGTGAAAAGTCTGAAGTATACCACACGTCTTCATCAACCGCCGAAAAGATTTTACAAGAGAATGTTTTTTCCTTGGAAAATGAATACGGCTGTTGGCGGGGGACCAGTTCTCTTACAAAAAGGAGAAATCAGGATTACTAATAATGAAGAATTAAAATTCACCGGCAAAGCCATTAACGATAAACATCCCCGTACTGCAATGGGTTATACAAAAGATAACAGGCTGATCATCCTGGTTATTGAGGGCCGTAACCCCGGAAGAGCAGAGGGGGCTACTCTTACACAAGAAGCACAGATTTTCAAAGACCTTGGTTGCCTGGAAGCATTGAACCTTGACGGTGGTGGCAGCAGTTGTATGCTGGTGAATGGAAAAGAAACAATTAAAGTATCTGATGCTTCCGGTCAGCGTCCTGTACCTGCTGTATTCCTGATCAGGAGAAAATAATAAGTTTTTTTTGTTGTGGAAAACTATCCCCGAACTGACAGATAAATGATTGTCTTTGGCATGGTTTTATATTTATTGAAAGGACAAAAACAACTAAGAAATTTCCTATGATAACATTAAGAGGCTGTCCCAAAAGGATGGCCTTTTTTGTTTATTTGAGATAGTTGGATTCAGGTACACTGTTTAGGGATTACATTTTTGTACCAGGTATGGAGTAGTTGACGGAACGGGAGAAGAAAAAAGTGGCCGATTTTGGTCTT
>JAKQEA010000014.1 GCA_029558715.1 Bacteroidota bacterium
ATTAAGAGCATTCTTGGTATGATTGGCAAACCGGAGAGTGAACAGGCAGGGGAAAAAGTAAATTACCGCAAAGAGCAGGTAAGTGATCCCCATGGTTACTCCCATAGTGGTTGAATCTGCGGAATTTCTGTAACTGCTGAATCCATCTTCTAATTCAGCCATTGATTTAGACAGGTAAAAAGCAAATACGAATCCGCCAATCGCCATTAACACACACATAATCATTCCTACAATGGCTAAAAACTTAGCCCAGCCCGCTGTCTCTTTAAGATGAGCTCTGCTGGTGGTGTCTACATTGAGCCCAAATAATGAATTGTCCTGATTTTGTTCCATGGTTGGTTGGTTTTGATTTGTATAAATATAAAACTCCGGGCAGTATACCGCAAATCTTTTTATGATATATACCCGGAGTAAAAAATGCTACAATCTAATAAGCCCTTGCAAACAAAACTCTTTGAGAAGAAGGATTACCTGTCAATATACATTTTCCCTCTTCCTGCTGGTTATCCAGGGGAATACAACGGATCGTTGCTTTTGTTTTTTCCTTGATCGCCTCTTCTGTTTCAGCGGTACCATCCCAATGGGCAGCTATAAAGCCTCCTTTTTCATCCAATAGTTTTTCAAATTCATCCCAGTTATTAGCCCTGGTAATATGTTCATCCCTGTAAGCTTTTGCTTTATTGAACATATTTTGCTGAATATCTCCCAGCAGCACATTTACATACTGTGCTACTCCATCAAGACTGACCACATTTTTTTCCTTTGTATCCCGGCGGGCAATTTCAACCACATTTTTTTCCAGGTCTCTTGCGCCGATAGCCAGCCTTACCGGTACCCCCTTCATTTCATACTCTGCAAATTTCCAGCCCGGTCTTGCATTATCACTATTATCATATTTCACCCGTATACCTGATGCCTTCAGATCTTTAATAATTTCGTGTACCTTTTTATCAATAGCAGCTTTTTGCTCATCTCCTTTATAAATGGGCACAATAACCACCTGCAGCGGCGCTATTTTGGGTGGTAATATCAATCCCTGGTCATCGCTATGTGCCATCACCAATGCCCCTATCAGCCTTGTACTTACTCCCCAACTGGTTGCCCATACATATTCCAGCTTATTTTCTTTATCACTGAACTTAACATCAAAGGCTTTAGCAAAATTCTGACCCAGGAAATGAGATGTTCCTGCCTGCAATGCTTTTCCATCCTGCATTAATGCTTCTATACAATAGGTATCTTCTGCCCCGGCAAAACGTTCATTGGCTGTTTTAACCCCCTTAATAACAGGAAGAGCCATCCAGTTTTCGGCAAAGTCTGCGTAGACATCCAGCATTTTAACCGTTTCCTCCAGCGCCTCCTCCTTTGTTGCATGGGCTGTATGCCCCTCCTGCCACAGAAATTCAGCGGTGCGCAAAAACAACCTTGTTCGCATTTCCCAACGAACTACATTGGCCCATTGATTGATCAATAAAGGAAGATCACGGTATGACTGTATCCATCCTTTATAAGTATTCCAGATGATAGCTTCACTCGTTGGCCGTATAATTAACTCTTCTTCCAATTTTGCCTCAGGGTCCACAATCAGCTTGCCTTTTTTATCAGGATCGGTCTTTAACCGGTAATGAGTAACAATGGCACATTCTTTTGCGAAACCTTCCGCATTTTTTTCTTCTGCTTCAAATAAACTCTTGGGTACAAACAAGGGGAAATAAGCATTAACATGCCCGGTATCTTTAAACATCCGATCCAGTGTATCCCGCATATTCTCCCAAAGAGCAAACCCATAAGGTTTAATAACCATACAACCCCGGACTGCAGAATAATCCGCCAACTCTCCTTTTATTACCAGGTCATTATACCATTGAGAATAATCAGCTGCCCTGGAAGTGATCTCTTTACTCATTTATATTAGTTTAATCCGCAATCCAACCTTTAAATCTAATTTAACAGGCTGGTATGCAATAATTCACGGATTGGTTAAATCTTTGCAGTGTATTAAAGTGCAAACGATTGTGTACCGTTCAAAGTCGCACAAAAGTAGTAACTTCAACTTTAACCCGATAAACCATTTGCCATGAAATCACCTATTTTACTCCTGGCAGTACTTGTCCTCGTAATCAGCAGTTGTACCACAGCATATAAAACCGGGCAGACACCCGACGATGTGTACTATTCTCCCGAACGTCCGCAAGATGAATATGTAAGAACTGAGAGAGAAGATGATCGTCGCTACCGCTATGAAGAAGATTACTATGAAGACCGGTATCTGCGGATGAAAGTAAGAAACCGTTATCGCTGGAATGACCTGAACGACTGGTATTACTTCGAACGCTGGGGCTTTGGTCATAATTATTATTACGGCTCATATTATAATCCCTATAATACCTGGAATTACTTTTATAACCCTTATTGTCACAGTACAGTTTTCATCAATACAAAAACAACTTACAATAAGCCTAGAACTTTCAACCTGAATACATACAATAACAATACATCAGCGACTGTAAAAAATACAACTTACAGAAATCCGAAATATGGTATGCCGGGTAATGCTTCGGGCTCAAACAGCAACACTTATTCCCAGCCACGTAACAGTAACAGATCAAATAACAATTCTGGTAATGTGCTGAGGGATATTTTCAGAAGCAGCAACAATTCCTCCAGCAATAGTAATTCAAACAGCAATTCTTCCTCCGGTAGTTCAAGCTCCGGTTCGTCATCATCTGGCAGCAGCGGCGGAAGTGCACCTGTTAGAAGATTTTAATTATTATAACTGTCAGTTACCAGCAATCAGATAAAATTTGTTCAGTACTACTGAGCCTATCATTCTCTACCTGTAATTCAAGAAAACATGAAGAAAATATTATTTACAGCCGCCCTCCTGATACCAGCCTTTTCACTTTTTTCGCAGGAACCCGCCGATGCACTGCGGTATTCATGGTATACTTCATCCGGAACAGCAAGACAGCAGGCAGTAGGAGGAGCAATGACCTCATTGGGTGGTGATCTTTCAGCTGCTTATGTAAATCCTGCAGGTCTTGGTTTTTACAAAACAGGTGATTTCGTACTTACACCCGGCTATAATTTCTTAAATAATAAAGCCACTTATTACGGCCGCACAGAAAAAGAAAAAAGAAATAATTTTTCTTTTGGTACCACTGGTTTAGTAATTGGTTCAGGGTCAGAAAAGGATAACCGGGGAAGACGACATAATTCTGCATTTGCCCTCGCTATTAACAGAACAGCCAGTTTCAACAGCAATGTTACTTACCGTGGTGCTAATAATCAGAATTCTTACTCCAACAAATTTCTCGAAGAGATAAGTAATGACCGTGATGCAAATAGTGTAGCGGAAAATTATCCTTTTGGTACCAGTCTCGCCTTTAACACTTACTGGATTGATACGATAGCAGGAGGTTCTTCAGGTAATTATCAATTCCAGACCAGGGCACCGATAGCAACAGGTTTATTACAGGAAAATATAATAACCAGCAGAGGCGGGATCACAGAACTGGCCCTTGCCTTTGCAGGCGCACAAAGAGATAAATTCTATTTTGGGTTCACTCTGGGAGTGCCCTTCTTAAAATACGACAGGGAATCAACCTTTACCGAAGCTGATGCTACTGCGAATACCGACAATAAGTTTGACTATGCTTCCATTACTGAAAACCTTATTACTAAAGGCACAGGTATAAATCTGAAATTAGGTGTGATCTATAAACCGGTTGAGTATGTAAGATTAGGATTGGCTGTACATACTCCCACCTTTTACAGACTTACTGATAAATACAATGCATCTGTAACTACTAACACAGAAAACTACCAGGGTACACAAACACAGGATTCTTATGTATTTACCGGCGGAGAAGACGCTGAATTCGCCTACTGGATGTTTACTCCGTACCGTATTATGGCCAGCGGCTCTTACGTATTGCGTGAAATTGAAGATGTAAGAAAGCAAAAAGGGTTTTTAACAGCTGATATAGAATATGTAAATTATAAAGCCTCTTCTTACACAACCGATCCTGAAGGAGATAATAGTCAAACTACCAAAGACTATTTCAAATCACTTAACAAAGCAATAGATAATGCCTATAAAGGCACATTTAATTTCCGTGCCGGTGGTGAGTTAAAATTTACAACTATAATGGCCCGGCTGGGGATGGCATATTATGGCAATCCTTACAAAGATATTGCCGGTGAAAAGGGAAGCCGCTTCCAGCTTACCGGTGGTTTAGGTTACAGGAATAAGGGTATGTTCATTGATCTCACTTATGTACACACAATGGGAAAGGATGTGCATTTCGCATACCGTTTACAAAATAGCCCCTATTCAGGTGCCGGTTTGAAACAGACAGGTGGCAATGCAGTACTAACAGTTGGGTTTAAAATATAAGAGTGGGTAATTAATTTATTCCTTATAAATCTTAATTACTTTTTCTCCGTTGCTTTTAATAAAGCCGCGGTACATTCCTTCTGTACAGAACGGCATTGCTATATTTCCTTCTCTATCCACAGCAATCAACCCTCCATCACCTCCTAAAGCCGGCAGTCTGTTCATTATCATTTCATCAGCAGCAGCTTTAAGTTTCATTTTGCCAAATTCCATCATATCGCTGATACTTTTAGCCATTACAAGTCGTATAAAATATTCTCCCCAGCCGGTGCCACTGATAGCAACCGTATTGTTATTGGCATAAGTACCGGCCCCGATAATCGGCGCATCACCTATCCTGCCGAATTTCTTATTTGTCATTCCACCTGTACTGGTGGCGGCAGCAAGGTTGCCATAGCGGTCTAATGCAACAGCGCCAACGGTTCCGTATTTGTAATCTCTATTCTCCAACTGTTTTAGCATACTTTTCCTTGCTGTATCTGCATGGTCTGATTTCATTTTTATAGAATCTTCTTGTTTTGCTCTTTGCAATCCCTTCCATCTTGCTTCTGTATAGAAATAAGAAGGATCCACAATTTCAAGGCCCTGTTGCCGGGCAAATTTTTCAGCACCGGCTCCCGTCATCATCACATGGGGACTTTTTTCCATCACTGCTCTTGCTGCCGTGATCGGGTTACGTATGGTTGTAACTCCTGCAACAGATCCTGCTTCCAATGTTTTTCCATTCATAATAGCAGCGTCCAGTTCATTCTTCCCTTCATTAGTAAATACGGCTCCTTTGCCGGCATTAAAAAGGGGGTTGTCTTCCATACTGCGGACACATGCCTCTACTGCATCCAATGCAGTACCTCCTTTCTTAAGAATATCGTTTCCTGTTTGCAAAGCCTTTTCCAGTGCCAGCTGATAGGCTTTTTCCCTTTCGGGGCTCATTTGGCTTTTTAATATCGTTCCTGCCCCACCGTGAATTACCAGTACATATTTATCGCTTAATTTATTCTCGCTCAGCTGCGCAAAACTTTTGTTAAGAATAAAAAGCGACAGCAGCAGGATGATCGTTCTCATTGTAAATTTTTCAGGCAATTTAGGCATTCTCCCGTTTGTACTTCTCCCGGCCTGCTTTATCCTTATTATTGGTATTGAATTTGCCTTAAGGAAGCGATTACTTACTTTTACACTAAATAGCTGAGCCTGAAGCGGTTTAAAAAAATACTGAAGTGGTTCTTCCTGGGCTTACTGCTGCTTATCGTGGCTGTATATATTTTCATTCAGACACCCTTCGGCCAAAATTGGATAGCCAGGCAGGTGACCAGCCGGCTCTCTAAAGACCTGCAAACCAAAATATCCATCAATCATGTTGATTTTTCGTTGTTTAACCGGATGCACCTGGAAGGAGTACTTATTGAAGACCGGAAAGGAGACACCTTACTATATGCCGGAAATCTCAAAGTAAAAATCACCGATTGGTTCTTTTTCAAAAAAAACATAGAATTAAAATACATTGGTCTCGACAATGCTATTGTAAAATTTCAACGCAGTGATTCGATATGGCGGCAACAATTCATTTTCGATTATTTCTCTTCTTCCTCAAGCGATACAACCACAAAGAAAAAAAGTGGCGTAACACTCAACCTGAAAAAAGCAGAGCTGAGAAATGTAATTTTTATTAAAAAAGATGCCTGGCTGGGTGAAGATATGACGGTGAAAGTGGGTGCATTGAATCTTGATGCCAATAATCTTACGTTATCGGGGAATAAATACGAGATCAATTCTTTGCTCATTAAAGACCCGGTAGTGGCCTTGCACAGCTATGCAAAATTAAAACCAGCCTCCGCTTCATCAAAAAGTGCCAGAGAAGCTGATTCAACTGCTGCCTGGAATAAAGGAAAAACCATTTTTAAGATCGCCGATCTGAAGATCATTAATGGAACATTCAGTACAGATAAGGAAACTAACCGGCAAGCCTATGCACATTTTGACGGGCAACATATACTTTTTACCGATATCAATGCCAACCTGAACAATTCGACTTTCATTGGCGATACGGTTTTTGCCAAACTAAAACTGACAGCTAAAGAACGAAGCGGATTGGAGGTAAAGAACCTGTCTGCCGATATGAAAATGACACCACAGGGAATGGCGTTTAATAATCTGGATCTTAGTATTAATAAAAGCAATATCCGTCATTTCTTTTCAATGTCATACAACGATATGAGTGACCTGGGTGACTTTATTCACAAAGTAAAATTGGCTGCCACCTTTGATGATTCCTATATCGATAGTGATGACATTGCTTTCTTTGCTCCATCCCTGAAGACCTGGAAAAAAGAAATCAGGCTAAAAGGAAAGGTCAGGGGTACTATTGACGACCTCGTGGGCAGAGAAATGGTGGTTGAAGCAGGCAATAGCACGGTTCTTAACGGAGACATTACATTAACAGGCCTGCCCGATATCAACCAGACCTTTATTGATTTTAAAGCCAATGATTTCAGAACCACATACAATGATGCAGTGCAAATAGTACCTGCTGTACGTAAGATCAATAATCCTGATCTTAAGAAAATACAATATGTAGTTTTCAAAGGAAGTTTTACCGGCTTCATCAGTGATTTTGTAACGTACGGGAACATTCAGACAAACCTGGGAACAGTAAGAAGTGACCTGAATATGAAACTTCCCAAGGGGCAGGATCCTGTTTATTCTGGTACCATCGCCACCGATAATTTCAGACTGGGAGAATTTTTGGGAGATAAAAATATCGGTGTTGTATCGCTTAACGGAACAGTGAAAGGCAAAGGCTTCAGCGAAAAGACCAGGAATACACTGGTGGATGGCATCATAAACTATGCAGAATACAAAAACTACCGTTATAATAATGTAACTGTAAAAGGACGACTGGACAAAAAACTATTCGAGGGGGCAGCCAGCATTAAAGACGATAACGTAAAAATTGACCTTAACGGGATTATTGATTTTAATAGCAAAACTCCCCGCTTCAACCTGCTGGCCGATGTAACCAAAGCCAATCTGAAAAGTCTGTACCTGACAAAAGACAGTATCGAATTCAGCGGAAAACTAAACTTCAATTTTACAGGGAGTACTATTGATAATTTCCTGGGTGATGCCAGGATAACTGATGCTGAATTAAGCAAGGATGGTATCCGCCTGCCTTTTGACTCATTGATCGTTTCATCAAGCAATATTGATAGTGTAAAAAAACTAACTGCAGTATCTAACGAATTCACTGCTTCGGTAACAGGCGATTTTAGTATTAAAGACCTGCCTGATGCCTTTACTTATTTTCTGAACAGGTATTATCCGGCTTATATTAAGCCTCCGAAAAAACAGCCCCGCAAACAGGACATCAGGTTTGATATTTACACTTACTATGTTGACGAATATGTCAAAATATTTGTACCAGGAATAACCGGGCTCGATAACAGTCATTTTGAGGGAACTCTTAATCTCTCAAAAAACGAATTGAACTTCACTGCTGATATTCCGCAGCTGAATTACGGACAATACAATTTTGATAATGCAAAGATTGTAGCTACCGGAAATTTCGACAGCCTGTTGCTGGTAGGCAAAACAAATAATGTAAGAATTAATGACAGCCTCAGCATACCATTCGCAGACATCAGGGTAAGTGCCCGTAATGATTCCTCAAAAGTATCAATACATGCAGGATCAAACCAGGCAGTAGAAAGAGCCAACCTGAATGCCCTGGTACTTACGTACAATGATGGAGTGAAGATTGAAGTAGATCCTTCGTCCTTTACCATAAACGGAAAATTGTGGACGATTGATGAAACAGGAGAATTGATATTCAGAAAGAATAACCCAACGCAGGGAGAACTGGTATTATCAGAAGGTGAACAAAAAATATTATTAAAAACAAGACCATCGGATATTGGCAACTGGAGTGATTTAAAAGTACAATTAACCAATATCAACCTGAATGACTTTGCACCCTTCTTTCTTCCAAAAAACAGGCTGGAAGGTCTTTTATCGGGGAATATCCTTGTTGAGGATCCTGGCGGACACATGAAGATCACCTCTGATGATATACAGACAAAATTATTACGTCTTGATAATGATTCTATAGGCGAGCTAAAAGCAACCGCAGCCTATGACAACAAGACCAAAGAACTAAAAATAAATGGCAATACCGTAAACGAAGAAAATAGTCTTGCCTATAACCTTCATCTTTTCTTTGGTGACCCGGAAAAAGCAAAAAACAATATCATTTCATTAAAAGCAAAAACATTCCCTATTAAGGTATTAGAACGTTTTCTTGGCACTTTATTCTCGGACATGCAAGGCTACCTGACAGGTGACATTGACATAACCGGTGAGTTCAGTAACCTCGGTGTCAGTGGTAAAGGGAGATTAAAAGATGCAGGACTCAGAGTCAACTTTACACAATGCTATTATAAAATACAGGACACAGATATAGAACTGACAAAAGAAAAAATAGATCTCGATGGAATTGTTCTTACCGATACAGTAACAGGCAATCCTATATATATAACAGGCGGGATAGATCATGAGTCATTCAAAAACATGTTCTATGATCTTGATATATCTACCCGCAAACCAAGAAAACCGGGAGAAGCAGGTACCAGAGAAACACCTAATCTTCCCGTGCAATTACTAAGAACAACATACCATGACAACAAACAATTCTATGGTAATGTAAAAGGCACCGGAATATTACAATTGAGAGGGCCTCAATCTGACATGGTAATGACTATTAATGCAAATGCTTCCGATAAAGACAGCAGCTTTATCACTTTACCTTCTTCTTCAAGCAGGGAAACAGGTATTGCAGATTTCCTGGTAGAAAGAAAGTATGGACGGGAAATGACTGAAGCAGATGTAAAAGTAAACGAAACAAGCATTATATATGATGTGGAAGTGACTGCCAACCCAATGGTTACCGTAAAAGTGGTGCTTGATGAACTCACCGGTGACGAGATAAAAGGAAAAGGAACCGGCACACTCAATATCCGTTCAGGTACAGCCGAGCCGCTTACTTTGCGGGGTCGTTTTGATATTGAAGAGGGAAGCTACCTTTTCACTTTTCAGTCCTTTTTTAAAAAACCATTTGAAATAAGAAAAGGAAGCGTAAACTATATTGAATGGAATGGAAATCCATATGATGCTAATATAAAATTCGAAGCTGTATACAGGGCAGAGAAAGTAAGTTTTGCTCCCCTGGCAAACTCTCTTAACCTTACTTCTGGTATAGGCAATGCCCGTGGAGATGTATACGTAGTAGCTTCCCTTACAGATAAACTTTTTAAACCGGCGATCAATTTCGCACTCGATTTTCCAAGCAGTAGTGTAGCAGCAAATGATCCTGAGCTTGCTTTAATTGTGCAACAGATGCAAAAAAACCCCAATGAGATAAACAGGCAGGTTACCTATCTTATCGTTTTTAACAGTTTTGCGCCAAGTGAACTGGCCGGGGAAATAAGCGGCAGCGGACTGGGAGTAAGCACAATATCAGGAATGTTACTGAGTGTACTCAGCGACCAGATAAATAAATTATTAGGGAACCTGCTAAAAAGCGATAAATACAATATCAACCTGAACACATCTATTTACAACAGAAACCTGGTAAATGACAACAAAACGGCACTTAATCTTGGCAGTAATGTAAACTTTTCCATTGGCCGTTCATTCTTCAATAACCGGTTTATCATTTCTACCGGTGTGGGATTTGATGCCCCATTAAGTCAGTCGCAATCAAGTTTGCAGCAAAATATTCAATTGCTGCCTGATGTAACCATGGAATGGCTGATAAACCAAAGTGGCACTATCAGGGCTTCCTTTTTTTACCGGGAAAATACAGACTACCTGACCAATTCTTCCAATACTTCTACTGCAAGAGCAAGAAGGGCAGGCGCAAGTATTTCTTTTAAAAAGGATTTTGACAGGCTTGGCGATCTTTTCAGAAGAAAGAAAAAAGTGCAGCAACCTGCTGAAACGGAACAAAAAACAGAGGCAGAAAAAAAATCAACCGGTCAATTATAAAGTGAAATAAGTTCTTATTTCTTGTCCAGAATTTCATGCCCCAGCTTGTCTCTTTTGGTGCGGAGGTATTTTTCATTATGTTCATTAGGACAGACCTCGATCGGAATATTTTCAACAATTTCTAGCCCATACCCGATAAGCCCTACTCTCTTTTTGGGATTATTTGTCATTAGCCTGAGCCTGGTAATTCCGAGATGTCTTAATATTTGTGCACCTATACCATAATCCCGCTGATCCATCTGGAATCCAAGATGAAGATTTGCTTCCACGGTATCCATTCCCTGCTCCTGCAAGCGGTAAGCCTTTAATTTATTCAAAAGACCAATCCCCCTTCCCTCCTGGTTCATATATAAAATAGCTCCCCTACCTTCCTCTTCCACCATCTCCATTGCCTTATGCAACTGTTCACCGCAATCACAACGCAATGATCCTAATATATCACCCGTGAAACAGGAGGAATGAACTCTGACCATTACCGGCTCATCTTTTTCCCAGGTTCCTTTCAATAAAGCAAGGTGTTCATTAGAAGAATTCTTTTCTTTAAATGCCACCAGTTGAAAGTCACCAAATTGTGTAGGCATATCCACCCGTACCACTTCTTCTATAAGAGAATCAGATTTTACCCGGTATTCGATCAGGTCTTTTATGGTGATTATTTTAAAATCGAACTTTTTGGCCACTTCCAATAGTTCCGGCAGCCGGGCCATAGTTCCATCCTCATTCATTATTTCAACCAATACACCGCCAATAGGGGGACTAAATCCGGCAAGACGAGCCAGGTCAACCGCCGCTTCTGTGTGGCCAGCCCTGCGAAGAACTCCTCCCTTTTTGGCCCGCAAAGGAAAAATATGGCCTGGTCGACCCAGATCGCAGGGTGTTATTTTAGGATCTATCAGTGCCTGGATGGTTTTGGCCCTGTCCTGGGCCGAGATGCCGGTAGTACACCCATGACCGAGTAAGTCTACCGATACGGTAAATGCGGTTTCATGCAGGGCGGTATTATTATTAACCATCAGTTCAAGTCCCAGTTCATCACAGCGTTCCTCCGGCAAAGCGGCACAAATGAGGCCCCGCCCATATTTGCTCATGAAATTGATTACTTCGGGGGTCACATTCCGTGCAGCAGTTACAAAATCACCTTCATTTTCACGGTCCTCATCATCCACAACTACCACCAGTTTGCCCTGCTTAATATCCTCTATAGCACTCTCAATTGAATCAAACATTACTGTAATTTTTGCAAAAATAGAACAAAGAATCGGCCGGTAAGTTTTAAACATATGAGGGCAGCGAAAAGCGGCAGCTTTTTGTCTTTCTAAAGCGTTACATTTCAATAGTAGTTTGTTAATATTTGCCTATATTTAATTTGGAAATATTCCCTTTCTTTGCAACCGAAAACCAATCTTTATGCTTAAGAGAATAGTCTTATTGTTTGTAGTAGCCCTTGCGGCCAGTCCCTTGCTTTTTGCCCAGATAACTACCTCTGCCATTAATGGTACGGTTAAAAACAACGCTGATGAGCCCCTTGTAGGGGCAACTATCGTTGCCACACACCTGCCTTCAGGAACCAAATACACAACTGTTTCCCGTGCAGGCGGTACGTATTCTATTCAGAATATGCGGGTAGGCGGCCCTTACCTGATAGAAATAAGTTTTGTAGGTCACGAAGCAGATAAACATGAAAATGTTTACCTGCAACTGGCTGAGTCATTCTTATTAAATCCCCTTTTAACTAAAACAACAGCCTCCCTGGAGAACGTAGTGATTACTACAGGCAGAAGAAGTTCCCTGCTGAATGCCAGCAGAACCGGTTCGGTTACCAATATCGGTATCCGTCAGATCAACCAGCTTCCCACGATCAGCAGAAGTATAAACGATCTTACCCGTGCCACCCCGCAATCAAATGGCGCCTCAATCGGTGGTGGCAACTACAGGCAAAACAACTTCACAGTAGACGGCTCTGACTTTAATAACAGTTTCGGTATTGGCAGCAATCTTCCTGCAGGCGGCACTCCAATATCCCTGGATGCATTGGAAGAGATTTCTGTTAATCTTACTCCCTTTGATATTCGCCAAACAGGTTTTATTGGTAGTGCTATCAATGCCGTAACAAGATCCGGAACAAACACCTTCACTGGTTCAGTCTATACTTATTTCAGGAATGAAAAACATCGTGGCCGCAAGGTGGAGAAAACCTACTTTACAAGACCAGCAGAAGAATTTAAGCAATATGGTTTCCGTATTGGTGGCCCCATTATCAAGAATAAATTGTTTTTCTTCTTTAATTATGAAACAGAAAAACAACCAAAGACAATTCAGACACTTTCAGCAGCTACAGCAGCTGCACCTTTTGGAAGTTCTCCCAATATTGCCCGGCCTACCGCTGATTCATTAAACGCAATAAGCAACTACCTGCTGACAAATTATGGCTATGTGACAGGTCCATTCGATGGCTATACTCCTAATATTGAAAGGACAAAATACTTACTTCGTCTTGACTGGAACATCAGCTCAAGACACAGGTTCAATATTCGCTATAGCCAGGTAGAAGGTGGAGAACCCAATGGTCCAAGTTCTTCTACATCCGGAGCCGGTTTTACTTATTCTTCCGGCCTTGGTCGTACAAACAATAACTCACTGTGGTTCAAAAATTCAAATTATTTCCAGGGAGCTAATCTTTATTCTTTAGCCGCCGAATTGAATTCAACATGGGGGAGAATTGCGAACACACTCCGTGGTACTTATACATACCAGAATGATTCCCGTGAATCTGACAGCCAGACATTTCCTTTTGTTGACATCTTAAGCACAACAGGTGTATCTGCTTCTGCTCCTTATACTTCTTTTGGATATGAGCCATTTAGTTTTGGTAACCTGAGAAAAGTGAAAACTTACTCAGTAATTGATAATCTTACCTGGACCACCGGTAAACATAACTGGACAGTAGGTGGACAGTTTGACCTGAGCGAAACCATTAATGGCTTCCAGCGTTTTGCTACCAGCTATTATGTTTTTAATACCTGGGCAGATTTTGCCAGTGCACTGAACCCTAACCCGGCGCTTCGTGTAAAACCACGAGATTTCGCCATTACATACTCTCTGTCAAAGGATTTTGCGCCGGCATTCTCCTCATTTAAGTTTGCTCAATTGGCTTTTTATGGACAGGATGAAATATCATTGAACAGAAACTTCCGTTTAACTATAGGCCTGAGAGTTGACAGACCTAGCTATCCTGATGTTCCGCAGGTAGTAACCAACCCATTGGTGGCAGGGCTGACTTTTGCCGATGGCATCAAAATGAACACTGGCCTGTTACCAAAAACTAGGTTAATGTGGTCTCCGAGAATAGGCTTTAACTGGGATCTTTATGGGGATCGTTCCCTGCAAATCCGTGGAGGAACGGGAGTATTCAGCGGCAGGATTCCTTTTGTATGGATAGTTAGCCAGTCAGGTGATAATGGTATGATCCAGGTCACACAGGCATTTAACGGGCAGGCCAATACACCTGGCCCATTCAATCCTGATCCGGCTGCTTATCGTCCTGCTACTGTTCCTGCTGCAGGTACCCTTGTACCCCAATCTGTAACAGCACTGGATCCCGATTTCAAATTCCCTCAGTCATGGAAATCAACTTTGGCTATGGATGGTAAATTGCCTGGTGGCTTAGTTGCTTCTCTTGAAGCTTTATTCACCAAAGACCTCAATACAGCTTTCTTTAGCAATCCAAATCTGCAAAGCGGGTCTGCATTGAATGTTTCCGGTTATCCCGACAACAGGTCTATGTATGGTGCTACTGTACCTACAAGGTTTATCAATACACTGAATTCAGCCGGTGTACCTACCGTTGGCGGAACAACTGCATTCAACCCGATTCTGATAAAAAATGGTACAAGAGGTTATTATTTCTCATTAACTGCCAAAATTGAAAAACCATTCAGCAAAGGATTCTATGCTTCTGTTGCTTACACAAAATCATTAGCAGGCAACCTGCATGATGGTAGTGGTGACCAGCCACTTTCCGCATGGCAGATAACCAGTACGGTAAATGGTGCTAACTCTTCTCCAATGGGTTATACGGACTATGTATTACCAGACAGAGTAATTGGTTTGGTTTCTTACCGCAAAGAATACTTCAAACACCTGGCGACCACTATCTCTATGATCTATAATGGTGGTATTGCAGGAAGATTCTCTTATGTATATGGCGCAGACTTTAACAGGGACGGTGTTACAGGTAATGACCTGATCTACATTCCAACAGTGGCGCAGGTACAACAAATGCAGTTCGCCAGCCAAACTGTAAATGGTGTGGTGTACGATCAAACAGCACAACGTAACTTGTTTGAAGCATATATTATGCAGGATAAATACCTGAAAGCTCACCGTGGTCAATACGCTGAACGTAATGGTGCACAGATACCATGGCTAAACAGGGTTGACCTGAAGTTTATGCAGGATATTTTTGCTAAAGTTGGTAAGAACAAGAACACTATCCAGTTCACTCTTGATATCTTCAACTTTGGTAACATGATCAACCCAAGCTGGGGTAAGCTGAAGTCTATCAACGCAAGTTCAATTCTTATTCCAACCAATGCCACCTCATTAGTTCCCGGTGGTACGGTAGTTCCTCAGTTCCGCCTGGCAAATGCGCAGGGAAATATTATTACCAATACCTTCAGGGATAATGTAAGTGTGGCTTCTACTTACTCTGTACAGTTTGGTTTAAGATACCTGTTCAATTAATCACAACAGACTTCATTCAATAAAAAACCCTCGTTATAACGAGGGTTTTTTTATACTATATATCCAGGAAAGTTATTTGATTCCCCAGCCCCATTTCAAAAATACCGGCATAGCCCTGCCCCATGTAAATACATCATGATGGCCATCGGCCAGTTCCAGGTAATAAATATCTCTTTCTCTGTCATATCCTTTCGTTTCCAGTTCCTTTATCAGGTCTAGTGTATCGTCTATTGAGTCAATAATGCCATTCTTGTTCCGGTCCTTTATCTCATCAAGATTACCGCATTGCAAAAAGAACTTTAACCATGGCGCATACTTGCCATTGCGTATCTGCTGGTGCATGATGCGGTGCTTATCATCATCATAATACTCATCATTCTGATCAACACTTCTCCACCAGAGTGATGCAGAAAATATACCGGCTTTTGTAAATTCCCCGGGCCGGTTCCATACAATATCAAGAGCACTCAACCCACCCAGCGAAAAACCGGCAAATGCCTTTTCCTTGAATGAACTGATCGAATATTTCTGTCTTATAAAAGGAAGTAACTCATCAAAAATAAAAGAAGTGTACAATGGTGCCTTGGCGCCCCGGTCTTTATAATCCAGGTGGTTTTGTGTGCCATACTCCATCTTACGTTCTTCGCCCGCATGAATGGCCACAAATAATAAAGGCTCTATCTCTTTTTCTGAATAAAGCCTATCGAGTATTTTGTGAAAATTCATTTTTTCCATGTCCTGTCCGTCATTGATGAGCAGGAGGCTTACCGGTTCTTCGGTGGATACAGTAGCCGGAAAGAAGAAATCTATACAAACCTCCCGTTGAAGGAATTGGGACTCCAGGTAAACATTTTCAGTAAGAATGACGGATTCTTTTGCTGCCTTTTGCATGGTTTCAAAAATAAGGATTTCATAATAAACGGGGTTGCGGGTGAATAATCTGGAAAGGTCCGATAAAACAGCCCGGTTAATTTGTTTATTTGATGCCGAAAAAATAAATTTGGAGAAGCCGCTTCCCATTTATCCAAAGCCCCGGAACGGCTTACATTTTAAATCACTCAATTAAAACCAGCGTATGAAGAAAATTGGAATTCTGCATGGAAAAGAACGTTCATTTCCTGAAGCATTTGTTGCAAGAGTAAACAGTAAAAACGTACCCGGCATTATTGCTGAGCCAGTTCGCATTGACAAGGCCATGCAGGGAGTGCATAGCGGTTATGCAGTGATCATCGATCGAATTTCACAGGATGTACCTTTTTACCGCACCTGGCTGAAGAATGCGGCTGTTACCGGAACTGCAGTTATCAATAATCCTTTCTGGTGGAGTGCTGATGATAAATACTTCAATAACTGCCTGATGACAAAAGTGGATGTGCCAGTTCCAAAAACGGCTATCATTCCCTCAAGAGATCTGCCGGATGATACTTCCAATGATTCGTTCAGCAACCTGGCCTTCCCGCTCGACTGGGAATCCATTTTCAATTATGTGGGTTTCCCTGCTTATATGAAACCCTTTGCCG
Organism: Bacteroidota bacterium; assembly: GCA_029558715.1. Lineage (GTDB taxonomy): Bacteria > Bacteroidota > Bacteroidia > Chitinophagales > Chitinophagaceae > JJ008. Next base: position 16,699 of record JAKQEA010000014.1, read on the forward strand.
GCGGCGGATGGAAACATGTTTATAAACTCAACAGTGCAGAAGATTTCTTTACCAAGCATGCAGAAACCGGCCAACTGGTCATGTTGCTGCAGGAAGAAATTGTGTTTACCGAATATTATCGTTGTTATTGCATTGGTGGCAAATATGTACGCATCATGTCATACGAGCCCCGCAACCCGCATCATCTTCGCTATGTGGCAGATTTCAGCCCTTCGCCTGAACGGTTACAGCAAATGACTGAAATCGTACTTCGTATCAATAAATACCTGGGTTACGATTTTAATACGGTAGAACTGGCTGTAAGAGATGGGGTGCCCTATGCCATCGACTTCTGCAATCCTGCTCCTGATGCAGACCTGCACAGTGTAGGACAGGAAAATTTTGACTGGGTGGTGGAAACATCGGCCAACTATGCAATCGAAAAAGCATTAGAGAATAAAGAAGGCGCCGATAACCTGACATGGGGAGAATATGTGAGAAGGGGTAGTAATAAAACTCCGTTAGTATAAGAGAGGGATGTGGGATATCTGATACGGGATGCGGGATATGTGATACGGGATTCGTAACAGGTTGAAGATAACTGCTGATTCAAAACTGTTGATTTGTAAACATACATGAGTTACAGAAATCTTGAAATATGGCAACTGGCCAGGGAAGTTGTTATTGAAATTCATAAAATGACATTAACACTGCCAAAGTTTGAACAATTTGAAGAAGGCCAGCAAATCAGGAGATCATCGAAATCTGTAAAATCGACAATTGTAGAAGGTTATGGCAGGCGCAGGTATAAAAATGAGTTTATTAAATTCCTGGTTTATGCCCATGCTTCCAATGATGAGACGATTGACCACCTGGAAACTATTTTTGAAACAGGCTCAATGACCGATGAACTATTATTTAATGCTTTAAAAGAAAAACTGGATAAACCGGGACGAAAACTTAACAGCTTCATTCAATCTGTGGAAAGAGAACACATGAGTGTTAAGTAGTTTTTGCATCCCGTATCCCGAAACTCATATCACGGATCAAAAAAAAACAAATGAATCTCAACTACAAAAGCTTTACCCTCGGTGTGGAAGAAGAATACATGGTGCTTGATCCCAAGACCTATGAACTCAAAAGCCATGAACAGAAGATCGTACAGGAAGGGCAGAAAATGATAAAAGATAAAGTAAAGGCCGAAATGCACCAGGCGGTGGTGGAAGTTGGCACGGATATCTGTGCAGATATTGATGAAGCCTATACCGATGTTGCCACTTTGCGGAGAACAATTGGCGGCATCGCAGACGGGTTAGGTTTTGCCATGGGAGCAGCGGGTACCCATCCTTTCAGCCATTGGGAAAGCCAATTGATCACCGATCATATCCGCTACAATGAAATAGTGAATGAGCTGCAGGAAGCTGCGAGGAGCAACCTCATCTTTGGATTACATGTGCATGTGGGAATGGAAAGCCGGGAAATGGCCAATCATATAGCCAACAGCACCCGTTATTTTCTGCCGCATGTATTTGCCCTTAGTACCAACTCTCCTTTCTGGGAAGGAAGAATGACCGGTTATAAATCTTTTCGCACCAAAGTATTTGATAAGTTTCCCCGTACAGGTATTCCGGATGCGTTTGACAGTATTGAAGCGTACGACAATTATGTGAAGCTGCTGATCAAAACCAATTGTATTGATAATGCAAAAAAGATCTGGTGGGACCTGCGGGTGCACCCTTTCTTTAACACCGTGGAGTTTCGGGTATGCGATATACCACTGACCGTGGATGAAACTATTACCCTGGCTGCTTTGTTCCAGGCCATCTGCGCCAGGATATATATGCTGCGTTCCAAGAACCTGAATTTTATACAATACTCAAGAGCCTTGCTGAATGAAAATAAATGGCGGGCCAGCCGCTATGGAGTGGATGGCTACCTGATTGATTTTGGCAAAGAAGAAGAAGTGAACACAAGGGCACTGATCTATGAGCTGCTCGATTTCCTGGACCCGGTGCTGGACCATCTCGGCAGCCGCCACCGTATTGCCCATGTACATAAGATGCTGGAGAATGGCACCGGCGCCGACCGGCAATTAGCTGTGTTTGAAAAAACAAAGAACCTGACAGAGGTAGCTAAGTATATACAGGGGCAGTATTTAATGGGAATTTAATACTGTATAGCTGGCATAGTTTGCTATTGATTATCAATAATAAACTATGCCAGCTATTACGACAATACAAACGTTGTGTGTCATACTAAACGACATTACCCTTCGATATAAATAATATGAGAACAAACTTACTGATAGCCGCATCCTTTCTAGCAGTTATCATTCTACAACTTATTCCACACACGGAAACCGTGGGAGACATGACGATTATATATTCAGACGGAATTCTCCCAAACCATCTTATTTTTCTGGCAATCTGCCTTTTTTTATTACTTGCTGCAATTTTGTTGACGCAGTTTAAGTACAAGCAAGCACTTCAAGGGCAATTAATAATAAAAAGGAAGGACTTGAATATAAAACAGCAGCTTGCAGGAATAGCATATTGGATTGCGTTTGTTGTGACTTCACAGCTTATTGCCAAAAATTATTTGTATTTTCTAAATGGGACATCCTCTTATTTTTTAATCATTTTAGGGACATTTATAGCTTACCAATTACTTATAAAATGGTTTGTACAAAAAAATAAACCTGACTTTTTATCAATCACTTTTGACAATATTTATTTTAAAAGCCTTTGGGGTAATGGCAAACGGAAAAAGGATAATCTGAAATCAGTAGGTTACAGCACAAATCAAAATGTAATTACATTAAACTTTCAAGAAGGGTTAGACAACATTCAATTGCATTTGACAGACTATGAAATAACCGATATTCAGAGCTTAATTAGTAGCCTAAAGCAAACAAATAGCGACACTGTACAATTTGAGGAAAGCTTCAACAAGTATTTTGCTGCTAACAATTAACTTGACAGAAGTACGAACACAACATTGGGCTTGCCAATAGTGGGGCTTGACATTGGGGCAATCAGCAGCGGTCATATTTCTGCTGTACTGTGGTTCGGGGCTTGACGAATAAAGCCCAGCTTTAGTTCTTAATATTTAACTTTATCAAAAAGCCAGGCAGCGGTTCCAGCGGACGAATTTAAAATTCCCCACCATCGGCAATACCTGCTCGTTACCTGTTATACTAGTGAAACTCCGCAAAATCATATTACCGCTCCTGTTGACAGCCCAGACAATTTACTGCTGGACTACTTTTTACAAAGCACAGTTCTTACAATATGACGACAACTACGGACTCCTTATTCACAGTTTTATTATTGCATTGGCGACATTAATAATTTTGACCATCATCTGGTTTCGTAAGCGGCAACTTATTAAGGACAACAAAGTGCCCACCATTATCTGGACAATAATCGGGTCTCCCCTAACATTTATTGTTGCAGCGTTCTTTTATGACAAAATTTTCGGGACAACACTTGCAGGTTGACAACCACTATGGAAAAAAGACACAAGACATCATATATCATATTCAGGATACTGTTAACTCCGACCGTAATTTCATTGGTCATTTTTGCCATACTTTGTTTGACTTCCTATCTGATGACAAAAGAGGGACAACATAATTTTAGAGTTGGATTTCCTAAAACATTTTATGAGCAGTTCAGGGTTAGTGGCAGCGACACAAATAATTGGGGCTGGTTTCCCATAAACTTTATTCTTGACGGACTACTCATTTGGATAATTTCTGTCGGAGGATACTTTTATTGGCTAAAAAATTTTTACAAACCAAAAGATAAATAGAAGTACAGCATGTAACAGGCAGTTTTTCAGCAGGGGACGAATAAATCCTCATCTTAGCGCTACTATCAGTTGGACCTGCCTGCTGTAGGCAGGTCCAACTGACCGAACACGGATGAGCAACAGAATATACTTTCAACTTTTGTATCTTACATCGGCTGCAGTTCCGGACGTTTTCCAAATGCCCTGCCGAATGCAAAGCCCTAACGTTGGCATCAATAATTGACACACTCAACTAAAAATGAAGTTTAAAGTTTTAGCATATACATTTTCAGTACCATTACTTTGGTTAACAATATTGCTTGTGCAACTTATTGTTTCCGATTTTGGAATATCTCGTCGCTTCTCTTCTGTTGCTCTTATTGGACTTTTAATAGGCGCATTGATAGGCCGTTTCTTTACCGACAGTAAATACCTGACCAGATTATTAGTTGACAACAAAAATCTACTGCTTATTTACCTGACTCCATTAGCCCGACAACGCCAGGTAACTATTCAGTTAGACACAATAACAAATATAAAAGTGAGAAAGAAAATATTCTTACTAAGTGATTTTACTTCCATTAAATTCTTCAGCAAAGACAATGAAATAAAATTTTATCTTTTAAATAATGACGTAAAACAAGCAGTTGAGCAACTATTAAAGAATTATCCTGAAAAATTGTTAGCCAGTGGGGTATGACACATAGCTGCAGCCAACAGCGAGGTTTTGCTATTCTAAGTCCATGAAACAGCCAAATTTTATGCGGCTACTCCCGGGTTCTTCATATATAATTCCTGTATTTTCACCACATGAAACTAAAACACCTACTTACTGCCTGCGGCATCAGTCTTTTGCTGGCAGCCTGTTCTTCTTCCAAACAACAGGCCGACCTGCTGGTATATAATGCCACTATCTATACCGTAGATTCTTCTTTTACTGTGGCCCAAGCGATGCTGGTAAAAGACGGAAAGATCATTGCTATTGGTAACACCGCAGACCTGGAAAAAGAATTTGAGGCAAAAGATAAACTCGATGCACAGGGCAAATTCATTTATCCCGGTTTCATCGATGCTCATGCCCATTTTGTGGGTTATGGAATGAGCCTGCAAAAGGTTGACCTTACCGGCACCCAGAGTTGGGAAGAGTGTATAGAAAGAGTGAAGATATTTGCTAACGAAAATAAAGAAGGATGGATCACCGGTCGCGGCTGGGACCAGAATGACTGGGCAATGAAAGAATTTCCCAACAATGAAACACTGGATACTTTATTTCCCGGCCGGCCGGTATTGCTGACAAGAATAGATGGCCATGCTGCCATTGCCAATACAAAAGCATTGGAACTGGCGGGCATTAAAGCAGGTGATACATTAACTGGTGGTGAAATAGAAGAAATGGAAGGTACCCTGACGGGAATTTTAATTGACAATGCTATTGACCTTGTATCAGCAAAAATCCCGGATGCTACTGAAGAACAATTCAAAAAAGCTTTGCAGGCTGCTGAACAGAATTGTTTTGCGATGGGCCTTACCACTATTGATGACTGCGGCCTTGGTTATGTATCAGTTGACCGGATTAAAGAACTGCAGGCCAACGGTGATTTAAAAATGCGTTTGTATGTAATGCTGAGTGATGAGAAAACAAATTACGATTATGCAGCAAAGAATGGCATGATTAAAACCGACCGGCTGAATGTAAGAAGTTTTAAAGTGTATGGTGATGGTGCCTTAGGATCGAGAGGCGCCTGTTTATTACAACCTTATAACGACAAACCGGGACATTATGGTTTTCTGCTGAGTAGCCCTGCACATTTTGATTCAGTAGCGAAATGGATAAGCGATAACCGCTGGCAAATGTGTACCCATGCCATTGGCGACAGTGGCAACAGAACTATCCTGAACACTTATGCCAGGTACCTGGAAGGAAAAAATGACCTGCGCTGGAGAATTGAACATGCCCAGGTGGTAAATCAAAATGACTTCAACCTGTTTGGCAACTATTCCATCATTCCTTCCATACAACCTACCCATGCCACATCAGATATGTACTGGGCCGGTGATCGCCTCGGCGCAGAGAGAGTGAAAGGTGCCTATGCCTATAAACAATTATTACAGCAAAATGGCTGGCTGCCGCTGGGTACAGATTTCCCGGTAGAAGATATTTCCACCTTCAAAACATTTTATGCTGCTGTAGTAAGAAAAGATGCCAAGGGATGGCCTGCTGGTGGTTACCAGGTGGAAAATGCTTTATCAAGAGAAGAAGCATTGCGTGGTATGACGATCTGGGCAGCAAAATCAAATTTTGAAGAGAATGAAAAAGGAAGTTTGGAAAAAGGGAAATTCGCTGATTTTGTAATTCTTGATGCTGATATAATGAAAGAAGCTCCTGAAAAATTGTTATCCGTAAAAGTGCTGAAGACATTTCTGAATGGCGAGAAAGTCTATGAAAAAAAATAGTCATCATTATTACTGATTTATTCCGGATAGATATATCCCGCTGATTCTCGTCTATCTTTTTCTGCGCCATCTGCGGGTTCATCTGCATCATCTGCGGGAAAAAACATCCCGCTGATATCGCTGATTCTAACTGCTGATTCTCGCCGATCTTTTTCTGCGTCATCTGCGAATCCATCTGCATCATCTGCGGGAAAAAATATCCCGCTGATTCTCGCCGATCTTTTTCTGCGTCATCTGCGAATCCATCTGCGTCATCTGCGGGAAAAATTATCCCGCT
>JAKQEA010000145.1 GCA_029558715.1 Bacteroidota bacterium
AACTATTTATTTGATGCTATCATATCTCTCATTCCACTTCTTTTCTTCTGCTGCCCACTTAGCCTGGTCAGCAGGCTTCCCTTTTGCCATTGCTTTTTTAAAAGCATAAATATCAGCAAGATAGCTTGCTGCTTTTTTGTATTGTTGCTTGTCTCTTGTATGCATGTCTGCTTTTGTTGCAAAGATCGCTGCAGCTGCTTCATAAGGTTCCCGGGCTCCTTCCAGCGTTTCTCCATACTCTTTATCCAGCGCATCTCTTTTAGCAATATCTTCTTTGGAAGCCATTGCGCCGGGTTTTGTTCTTGCCTTCATATCTTTTGCATGAGCCTCCCTGGTGTCATTTACTTTTGAGGCTTTGTTAATAAAGTGGTCGCCAATGTACAGGAATGGAATTTCATATCCTGGTTTAGCTTTGGCGGATTTATTGAAAGCTGCAATCATTTTCTTTTCGAGTTCAGCTGCGTTAGCAGGCGGTGGTGGCGGATTATCATCCCTGGGGTTCAATGTATCATAAATTATTTCACCTAACACCTGGTTAGCCTTATAGTTATCAGGATCAGCAGCAAGCACTTCTTCAAGGGCTTTTAGTTTATCTTCAAAATTGGTCATCAAACCCACTGCAAAATCTATTTTATCATAGTCGAAATAGTCGCTTTTGGGATAAAGTTGTTTTCCAAGGGCCTTATATTTCTCAAAGGAAGCCATATCCTTTTTTGCAAAAGAATGACTAACCAGGAAGCGATAAACTCCTTCAAAACCGTCTCCTGCTACATTAGCATCTGCAAGCCTGGTATAATATTTAGCTGCATCATCCTTGTTGCCTGAGTTTTCAGCGGTTATGGCAGCAAGAATAAGTACATTGGTATCAACAGGTACATTAATTAATTTTCTGGCGATCAAAAGATCAGAGAATTCAATGGCCTTTTTTAATTTAGCAAGACCGGTTTGCCATTTCTTATTGCTATAATCAGTATATCCCGCAGTATAATAACTGGAATAAAGATTAATAGGACCATTCTGATATATAGGGTCGGACATTAATGCGAGGGACGGTTCCATTTCTTTATACTTGGCAAAAGCCGCTTCTGCTTCATTTGTAAGCTGCTCTGATGCGGGAGTATTTTTTTTATCCTCGGCCATTGCCAGCCCCGCATAGATTGCGGTTTTTAAAATATATGCTTCCGCTTTACCTGCAAATTTTGCGTTAGTGATGGCTTTATCAAAATCTGTTTTAGCTTTTTCAAGCTGGTTCAGCATCAGGGAGGTTTTAATATTGTCTATATTCTGTGCCTTCGCAATAAGGACTGACAAGCTGATCGTTAAGAGGAATAAGATCCTTTTCATGTTTATTAGATTGTTTAATTAATTTTTTTATTTCACACTACCATCCGAAGATGAATTTTCATCTGAAGCGGTTGCGTCATTACCCCCCTCTTTTCCTTCTGTACTTGCATCACCATTACCATTTTGTGCTGCCTGGTCATCCAGATTGGTAATAGCAGCAATTTCATCGCCTTCATCCAGCTTTATCAGTTTCACTCCCTGTGTGGCCCTGCCCTGTTCACTGATACCGCTTACCGGCATCCGGATGGTAACGCCGCTTTTACAGGTTATCATGATATCTTCTCTTTCTGCTACATCCAATATACCAACAAGGGACCCTGTTTTATCTGTTACGTTGATTGTTTTTACACCCTTGCCTCCCCTGTTTGTAAAACGGTATTCATCCACCGGTGTTCTTTTGCCAAATCCTTTCTCACTTACTACCAGCACCGTTTTTGATGCATCCGTTTCGGGATTTACACAAATCATACCAACCACCTCATCATGCTCATCATCTACTTCTATACCAGCCACACCAATGGCACCCCGCCCGGTAGCTCTTACCTTTTCTTCTGAGAAACGGATAGCCCGGCCACTTTTCACGGCCATCATTATTTCAGATTTGCCATCCGTCAGTTTTGCTTCCAGCAACTCATCCCCTTCTACGATAGTAATAGCATTTACACCGGTTTGTCTCGGGCGGCTGAAATCCTCCAATTCCGTTTTCTTAATTATACCTTTTTTAGTACACAAAACGATATTGTGTGACTTTACAAAATCTGTATCTTTTAAATCTTTTACATCGATGATAGTCCTTACCTTATCATCCGGCGGCAATTGCATCAGGTTTTGGATGGCACGGCCCTTCCCTGTTTTCTCCCCTTCCGGAATTTCATATACATTCAGCCAGTACACTCTTCCCTTTTCGGTAAAGAAAAGCATGGTGTGATGTGTTGATGCCACAAAAAGATGTTCAATATAATCTTCATCTCTTGTTTTTCCTCCCATTACACCCCGTCCGCCTCTTCTCTGTGCCCGGTATTCATCGGCCGGTGTCCGTTTGATATATCCAAGGTGAGAAATAGTGATAACAACATCTTCCTCCTTAATAAGGTCTTTGATTTTTACTTCATCATCCAGGTAGGTGATCTCTGTCTGTCTTTCGTCACCGAATTTTTCTTTTATTTCCAGCAATTCTGTTTTAATAATCTCAAACCTCATTCCTTCGTTGGCCAGTATTTCATTCAGGTGAGCGATCAATTTCATAAGTTCTTCAAACTCTTCTTTGATCTTATCTCTTTCCATACCGGTCAACCGTTGCAAACGGAGTTCCAGTATCGCTTTGGCCTGTATCTCATCCAGACCCCAACCGGCATTGACGAGGTTATCTTTGGCAATATCAGGGGTGGCAGAAGAACGGATCAGGGCAATCACTTCATCAAGATGATCCAATGCAATAAGATATCCTTTTAAGATATGTGCTCTTTTCTCGGCTTCCTGTAGTTCAAACTTTGTTCTTCTTACCACTACCTCATGCCTGAATTCTACAAACTCAGTGATTAATTCTTTCAGGTTAAGTGTCTTCGGCCTTCCTTTTACGATTGCCACGTTGTTGATACCGTAAGAAGTTTGAAGGTCGGTTAGCTTATATAGCTGATTGACGATAACATTAGCAATAGCATCCCTTTTCAGGTCAATCACCACCCTGGTACCTTCTTTATTATTCGACTCGTTGTTTACATGTGCAATTCCTTCGATGACCTTCTCATTCACCAGTTCCCCGATACGGTTTGTCAATGCATCACGGTTTACCTGGTAAGGAACCTCTGTAATAATGATCTGTTCACGGCCACTTGGTTTTGTTTCAATACTTAATTTACCTCTTACTACTACCCTGCCCCTTCCAAAGTGCATAGCAGCTTTCACCCCTTCCATTCCATAAATAATACCTCCTGTTGGAAAATCAGGAGCTTTTACATGCTGCATTAATTCATCGATCGTTATTTCTCGGTTATTGATGAGAGCAACACAGCCATCAATCACCTCAGAGAGATTATGAGGCATCATATTGGTAGCCATACCTACGGCAATCCCACTCGATCCATTTACTAATAATTGCGGAACCCTGGTCGGCAGAACAGTGGGCTCTTTCTCAGAATCATCAAAGTTTAATTGGAAATCAACAGTATCTTTTTCAATATCATCAAGCATATGCTCTGCCAGCCGCTCCAGCCTTGCTTCTGTATAACGCATCGCTGCCGGGCCATCTCCATCCTGGTTACCAAAATTTCCCTGTCCATCCACCATCGTGTAGCGCATACTCCATTCCTGTGCCATACGCACCATAGCATCGTATACAGAAGTATCTCCGTGCGGATGATATTTACCCAACACTTCTCCTACAAGCCGGGCAGATTTTTTATAGGGTTTGTTGTAGTGAAGACCCAGTTGGTTCATTGCAAATAAAATGCGTCGGTGTACCGGTTTTAGTCCATCTCTTACATCAGGCAGGGCACGGCCCACTATTACCGACATTGAATAGTCAATATAGGCAGTCTTCATCTGCTCTTCAATATTAACTGGTATGATCCGGTTGCTGTCGTTCGTTTCCAGGGGCTCTAAATTCTCTTCCATTTGTGTGATTTTCCTTCTTCTGTTAAGTTGATTTTTGCGTCTTTTTTAAGCCTGATTCCGGCATTTTTCCAGGGTTTGCAAATCTACTTTTTTCACCTTTGAAAACCTGATAAAAGGAGGTGTTTTTTATGCCATTTTATCCACTCTTGTGGATTAGTTAACAGATTGAAAAACAAGCTGGTTTTATGGGTTTTTCGTCCTAATTTTCAGGTTTTCTAACAGGATTAAGAATGAAGACGATCTTATTATTTGGTGCTGGTAAATCTGCTACTGTATTAATTGATTATCTCTTGGAGAATGCAATAGCTGAGAACTGGAGTATCATTGTGGTGGATGCTGATATTAAACTGGCTCAATCAAAAATTGGCGGTTCTGGAAATGCAAAGGCAGTCTCCTTTGATATCAATAACAACGGGGAGACAACAAAGTATATTCGCTCAGCAGATATTGTTATTTCTTTACTTCCTCCCCATCTTCATATAGAAGTGGCAAAAGAATGTGTGAGGCAGCATAAGAATTTATTGACCGCCTCCTATGTAGACGAAGAAATAAAAAAATTGCAGCCGGAGATTGATAAGCAGAAGCTCCTCTTTCTTTGTGAAATGGGACTAGATCCCGGGATCGATCATATGAGCGCCATGCAACTTATTGATGAAATACATGCAAATGGCGGTACCATTACTTCTTTCAGATCACATTGCGGAGGATTGGTTGCACCGGAAAGCGATGATAATCCCTGGCATTATAAAATCAGCTGGAATCCCCGCAACATTATCATGGCTGGTAAAGCAGGTGCTCATTTTCGGGAAGAAGGAAAAGAGAAAAGATTGACACACGAAGAATTGTTTGATGCTGACCGGCTGGTAGAGATTCCTGAACTTGGTTTCTTAAGCTGGTATCCTAACCGGGATTCTCTTAGTTATACCACCTTGTACGGGCTGGAGCAGACAGATACATTCATCCGTACTACATTGCGTCATCCCGATTTTATGTATGGCTGGAAAAATATCATTGAACTGAAACTCACAGATGAAACAGCCCGGTACGAAACAGATAACAAAAGCCTGCAGCAAGTATTCAAGGAACATATGGATAAGAATGGTTTTGGTGACTGGATTAATCAGAAACTAACTGAGAGGTTTGCGGAGACAAAAGACCTCCTTGAGAACCTGATGAAGCTGATGGAAGCAGAAAATGAAGCTGCAGAAGTAGGTGAGCAGGTGCCTGAAACTTTTATGGCTGCTGATGATAAAGGGAACCTTGAAGAAGTGGAGATTGATGCTGTAAAAGATAAAGCTGCTGCGTTCCTGGCACATAAAATGCATGAAGCGAATCTTACTTTAAAACAACTTTTCTTTTTGGGCCTTGATGATGAAGAAACTTTAGTGAACAAAGGATTCTGCAGTCCGGCAGATATTCTTCAGTTTGCGGTAGAGAAAAAACTTAGCCTTCGTCCCTACGATAAGGATATGATTGTAATGTTGCATGAGATTGAGTATATAACCGGGACAAAAAGATCTGTTACAAGGAGTTCATTGGTTGTAAAGGGAGAAAATAGCTTGAGAACGGCCATGGCAAAGACAGTAGGATTACCATTGGGCATTGCAGCTAAATTAATACTGAAGGGTAAAATTAAAATGACCGGACTTCACATACCTACTTCTAAAGATATCTATGAACCGGTACTTGCTGAACTGGCAGCACTCGGAATAAGGTTTCATGAAAAAAAAGAAGATCGTTAATCAGCCCAGATTTGATTGCTGGATAATCTCTTTATGTTTGATCAGTTGCCGCCAGTAGGTGATCCACAATACCAAAGCTCCTATTCCGGTGATGAAGCCTAATACCGGTATCAATGAACAACAAACCATTACACAATACCAGAAGCCGGTTGAATAGGTAACCCGGTTATTAATATTCTCAAGTAGTTCGCCATCACCCATGCCGAGGAAAGAAATATCTTTTTGTGATTGGTACTCGTTCCTGATAGAATCAGCAATACGGCCAACCACAACGAATTGCCATATTAAACCAAAAACAGGAACCAGTTGAAACCAAACTTCGAATGGCTGCATCAGCCTGTTATCCGGTTGGATAGCTTTTAAGATGTTGTACTGTGAGAGCAGGAAGAAAATATATGGTATTAAGAAAATTAAACCTACTACCAGCACGGGATAAAAAAGTTCGTTAAAATAAAACTCAGTCATTTCAGCTTTTTTCTTTAATCAATTGTGTCAGTTGTTTTACACCCTCAGTTGCCGGCATTTCTATGATTGTCAGTTTTTCTTTCGATGTGATGTAAGGGATTTTTTTGTCAATGACGTAAACCGGTACTTCTGGTCTTGTATAGTTCACCAGGCCTGCTGCGGGGTAAACTACCAGTGAAGTGCCTACTACGACAAATATATCAGCACTGTGAACTATTGGTATGGCTTCTTCAATTTTGGGAACAGGCTCCTCAAACCATACGATGTGCGGACGCAGCTGGGCCCCATCCTCAGCCATATCACCTATTTTTATGTCGCCTTTGATTTCATAAATTAATGAGTGATTTTTTTCACTTCGCATTTTAAATATCTCTCCATGTAAATGAAGCACATTAGTTGATCCTGCTCTTTCATGCAGGTCGTCTATATTTTGGGTGATGATGCTGACTTCAAAATCATTTTCCAGTGCTGCTAATCCATAATGCGCCGCATTGGGCTGTACATCCAGTACGTTTTTTCTCCGGTAGTTATAAAAATCTAATACCAGTTCCGGGTCTTTCCTCCAGGCCCTGGGTGTGGCTACATCTTCAATATTATATCCTTCCCACAGACCGTCGCTATCACGAAAAGTTTTTAAACCACTTTCAGCGCTGATACCTGCTCCTGATAACACCACCAGTTTCTTTTTTGCCATACCCAAATGTAAAACAGCAAAGCCACCTTACAAAAAGATGGCTTTGCTGCATAAGTTTCAAATGGATTATTTTTTTGCAAATGAAGTAGCAGCCTGCACCAGCCGTATAAATTCGGCTCTGTATCCTTCTTCATCAGTTCCTTTGGCTGATTTTGCCAAATTAATAACCTGGTTGTAACTGCCCTGCTGTTTATATTCTGAATTGCGGAGCAACATTCCGAATTCGGCAACTGCCGCGGAAAAGCGGAAGTTATCTGATGTATTACTGATAGCAATATGCTCATCTATTACAGTGTGAATAATCAGCTTACTGATTTCTTCATCGGGTTTTTTGTAGCGGAGTTTTATAGTCATAATCTCTACTGAATCGTTAACTAATTTCCTGTCGATATTTTGGTATTTCAGCAGGTCCACCGATTTGATGAATTCATCTTTCACTCCTACAGGGATGATTTCATACAGTGCCGTTACCGTATGTCCACTACCCAGTTCTCCGGCATCTTTGGTATCGTCATTAAAATCCTCTGCGGCCAGTACCCTGTTTTCGTAACCGATAAGGCGATAGGCCTGAACTTTAGCAGGATTAAATTCAATCTGTATCTTGACATCTTTGGCAATCGTAAACAGGGTACTGCCGAATTCGTTAACCAGTACTTTTCTTGCTTCATTGATATTGTCAATATAGGAGTGGTTGCCATTTCCTTTATCAGCAAGTTGCTGCATTTTGTTATCCTTGTAGTTGCCCATACCATAACCCAGAACAGAAAGGAATACCCCACTCTTTCTTTCTTTTTCAACCAGTCTTACCAGTTCATCATCACTAGTGATCCCGATATTGAAATCACCATCGGTGGCGAGAATGATCCGGTTATTCCCGTCTTGTATAAAATTATCCCGGGCTGTTTTATAAGCCAACAGAATACCTTCTCCGCCTGCTGTTGAACCTCCGGCTTCAAGATTATCAATTGCTTCTTTTATCTTTAATTTATTTATCCCGCTTGTTGAGGGTAAAACTAGTCCGGCGTTACCTGCATATACAACTATGGCTACTTTATCTTTTTCCCTTAACTGATCCACCAACATGTTCATTGATGCTTGCACCAGGGGCAATTTATTCGGCTCGTCCATGGATCCGGATACGTCTACAAGAAAAACCATGTTTGAAGGTGGCAGGTTATCAACAGGTGTTTCCTTTCCCTGCAAACCGATATGCACCAGTTTGTGCTGCGGATTCCAGGGGCATTCGGATATTTCAGTGTTAACTGTAAATGGATCTCCATTTTTAGGTTTTGGATATATGTAATCAAAATAGTTGATCATTTCTTCAATCCGGACAGCACCAGGTGGTGGTACGGATCCATTTTGCAAGTAGCGCCTTACATTGCTGTAAGCCGCTTCATCAACATCAATTGAGAAAGTTGACAGAGGGTTTTGTACTGAGGCAAGGAAATTATTTTCAACAATATTATCGTAATCCTCTGTATTAAACTTGCCTTCTTCTATTAACCCGTCTTTTACTTCACTATCTGCTTTGATTTCAGGTTGTGCATATCTTGACTCTTCTTGTTCTTGGAGTGGCGGCTTTGACTCGGTGCCGACTGTTGATTTCAAGTATTCAAGTTGTTTGTCGTCTTTGGTTGTGGGGTTGCTGCTTTTTTGTGTATCACAGGCAATAACACCACAGAGCAGCAAGGCTGCTATCACAGCGATTTTGATTTTCATGGCTATTTTTTATGAATTACAGAATAAAGATGCTGTTCCGGAAGTTTTGCATAAAATCAATCCCGTTTCTTTTGAAACGGGATCAATTCTTATTTCAGTTTTGTGAAAAATATTTCGCTATTGTCTCTGTTTTTTACCTTCATGCTGTCCGCAGTGAGTATTACTACAGTCAATAAGATACCCGTGGTATCAGCTGCCTTGTCTTTTATTAAGAGCCCGCTGTTTTCCTTCCATGCATAACTGACCGTATCAACTTTTGCCGTATCACTGGTAGCCCGGTAGGCAACACCATCTTTCTGGAATTCATAACTGAACTTCGGTTGTGCAGAATCTTTCAATGGCTCATTAGTTGCTGTTTTCCATTTACCAATGATGAATTCTTTGTTGATTGCAACTGTTTCTGTGGTGTTCTTTTTGTTTTTGAGCAGAAAATAAGTTACTGCTCCGGCTGCAATAATGAGCAGCCCGATGAAAAGTTTGTTCATGGCTATACTTTTTTAGGATTTAAGAATGAGAACCTGGTATTGATTCCTCAGATCATAAAAATGTAACCCATGAGATCTGTTAAAGAGGATTAAGCAGCATTGCGAAAGAATGCAGACTACCATCTAATGGCTCATTTCTCCCCTGCCATTTCCATTACAATTTTCCATTCTTCATCTGTTACCGGCTGAACAGATAACCGGCCTAATCGTACCAATGCCATGTTGGCTAACCGCTTATCAGCCTTTATTTGAGAAAGACTTACAGGGTTATTCAATTTTTTGTGAGGCTTAAAATCAACAGCTACCCAGGCTTCTTCCGGTGTGGTGGGATCCTGGTATGCTTCTTTAGCCACTTTGGCAATACCAACGATCTCAGTGCCCTCGTTACTATGATAGAAAAAAACAAGATCCCCCTTTTTCATAGCCTTCAGGTGATTCCTGGCGGCATAATTACGGACACCGTCCCAAAAGGTTTGTTTATCTTTTTCAAATTGTTCCCAAGAATACTTAAACGGTTCTGATTTTATAAGCCAGTATGCCATGCCTGATTCTGTTTAAGATCAAATTTAGCGGAACTTGAATAAAAAATTTCAATCCGGGCAATCCAAATATTTCCCTTCCACCGTATTTGATTCTGTTCATGCATGATCAAAACCCTTACCCTTCTCTATAAATAACAGTAACAATTTTTTAAAACAAATCAATTATGAAACAAATCAGATTTGCAGGTCTTATGCTTGCAGCCATTTTATCATTAAACAGTTCATTCGGTCAGGGAAACATGTCGAAGGAAAAGACAGTGGAGGTGGGCGGTGCCGCTATGTATCCGTCTAAAAACATCGTGGAGAATGCTGTTAACTCAAAAGATCACACTACGCTGGTAGCAGCTGTAAAAGCAGCCGGCCTGGTAGAAACATTGCAAAGCGCCGGTCCATTTACAGTTTTTGCCCCCACTAATGATGCCTTTGGTATGTTGCCTGCGGGAACTGTGGAAACATTAGTAAAACCAGAGAATAAAGCTAAACTTACCTCTATCCTTACCTATCATGTTGTGGCCGGGAAACTGGATGCAAAATTGTTAGAAGAAAAAATTAAAGAAGGAAAGGGTGCTGCAGAATTAACAACTGTAGCAGGCGGCAAGCTGTGGGTGATGAAAAAAGATGGAAAGATCTGGCTGAAAGATGAGAATGGTGGAATGGCTACTGTAACTATTAAAGATGTATACCAGAGCAATGGGGTGATACATGTGATCGACCATGTAGTGTTACCAAAATAATTTATCCTTGAATCTTGTGTTTGTTTGGCGGTGCATTTGTAAGAATGCACCGTTTTTATTATTGATGGTCTTTCTTTACCATCCGCTCGCCAGTACATCAGCCAGGTGCATTGTTTTAAGGGAATGGCCTTTTTGTTTAATATAACCCTGTAAATGCATCAGGCAGGAGATATCGGTTGAAATAAGATAATCAGCCCCTGTGGCTAAAGCATTTTCTACCTTCTGTTCGCCCATACCCATCGAAATAGCTTCAAACTTTACTGCGAATGTGCCACCGAAACCACAACAGGTTTCCACATCATTCATTTCAGTAAGCGTAAGACCTTTAACATGGGATAATAACTTTCTTGGTTCTTCTTTTATTTTACATTCTCTTAAACCTGCGCAGGAGTCATGATAAGTAGCCTTCCCGTTTAGCGTAGCTCCTACATCCTCCACTTTCAATACCCGGAGCATAAATTCAGAAAACTCAAATACTCTTTTGCTGATATCCTGTACCTCATGGTGTAATGATGAGTTTTCAAATAATTTACCATAGTAATTTCTTACAAAACCCACGCAACTGGCACTTGGTGCCACGATATAGTCTGACCCGCTAAAATCTTTAATGAATTTTGTACAAACAGATTTGGCTTCATCCCAAAATCCTGCGTTGAAAGCAGGCTGGCCACAACAGGTTTGCCCGGCGTTGTATGAAACAGTACAGCCAGCTTTTTCCAGCACTTTTACCATATTAAATCCGGTATCAGGATATAACTGGTCAACAAAGCATGGTATGAATAGCTGAATGTTCAAAGCTTATTTTTTAAATGACCTCAGAAGGCTGATCATCTTTACTGCGGTGATGGCAGCTTCCTCCCCTTTATGGCCATGTTTACCCCCGATTCTTTCCATAGCCTGTTGTTCATCATTCAACGTAAGAACTCCAAAAATTGTTGGTACGGGCAAAATAAGATTTAATTGCCCTACGCCATCGGTGACAGCTTTACACACATAGTCAAAATGCGGAGTATCTCCTTTGATTACGCAGCCGAGAGCAATAAACGCATCTGGTTTGTTCTTTTTCACGGAATTATCCCAGAAGCTTTTAATGGCAAAAGGAATCTCTACAGCACCAGGAACTGTAAGCACAATCACTTTCTTTATACCATGTTTTTCGAGTATCGCAATACAACCTCTTTCCAGTTGATCAACGATTGCTGCATTCCATTCCGTCTTGACCAAAACAATACAGGCATCCTTTTTCAGAATGCCTGTATCGATATTCAATAACTTACTGTTGGTAACGTCGGCCATAATTAATTTTCTGAACTATATACACCTAACTGCGCCAGGTAATTATCGGCTTCAAAAGACTGCTGGCTGCGGGGATACTTCTCTTTAATTTCCTTGTACAGGGAAATTGCTTCTTTTTGATTCTTCATTACTTTGTCGGCAAAGTATGCAGCAGCAAAAAGATACTCAGGTGAATTGGCCTCATCTTTTTCGAAATGGCGACCAGCTTTTTTGTAATAGCTGAGTGCATCGTCATTCTTGCCCCAATCTGCATAAGCATCACCTAATAGTTTATAAGCTCTTGCCTGTATCATTTCCGATTCACTGCTGAATTTTTTCAGGTATTTCACTGCTTTTTCGTATTCATTCAGTTTCAGGTAGCAACTGCCTGCATAAAAAGAAGCCAGTTTACCTGCTTTAGTTCCGCTGTACTTGTCTGATATCTTTACAAAACCCGGATTCTGACCATCTCCATTTAAAGCCAGGTTTATAGAATCAAGGCGATAATATTCCTCCGCCCTGAACATCGCTTCTACCGCTTTTGTTTCTTTGGGCTTTACAAAGAAATTCTGATAGACATACCAACCTCCTATGACGAGTATGATGAGGGTGGAAACAATCATCAGAGGTTTACTGTATTTATCCCAAAAGCCTTTCGCTTTTGCGATGACTACTTCGCTGCTATCCTTTTCCTGCACATTCTTATTGTCTGCCATAAAATATATGTTGCTTGTTTTAATTTAAAATTGTTAATCAACGATGAATGGATAGTTCTTATCCACGTAAATATCCTTCAGGACTTCATTATCATCCGGCCATGGGCTTTCTTCCGCAAATTTTACAGAGGCATCCACGATATCATCCACTCTTTTGTTGATGGCATTGATATCTTCCTGTGTTGCATACTTGTTATCAAGTATTGTTTTCAATACCTGTTGAATAGGATCTTTCCCTTTATACTCATCAACTTCTTCCTTTGTTCTGTATTTCTGCGGATCACTTATTGAGTGTCCCTTATAGCGGTACGTTTTTATTTCCAGCAAAGTCGGGCCTCCGTTTTCTCTTGCTCTTTTCACCGCCCTGCCTACTCCTTCATGTACTGCTTCAGCACTCATACCATCAATTGTGTCTGCAGGCATTTCATAGGCATCAGCCAGTTTGTAAATATCTATAACGTTAGAGGTACGTTCTATTGAAGTACCCATAGCGTAGTTGTTGTTCTCACAAATGAAGATCACAGGCAGTTTCCAAAGCATTGCCAGGTTAAAAGTTTCATGCAGCATACCCTGGCGGGCTGCGCCATCACCAAAGTAGGCCAGCACCACATTATCTGATCCACGATATTTTTCTGCAAATGCCAACCCGGCACCGGTACCAATCTGTGCACCAACAATACCATGCCCTCCATAAAAATTAGCTTCTTTACTGAAAAAGTGCATACTTCCCCCCTTTCCTTTAGCACAACCTGTTGCTTTGCCATATAATTCTGCCATACAACTATCTACTGATACTCCTTTGGCGATAGCCAATCCGTGGTCACGATAGGCTGTAATGAACAGGTCTTCCGGACGGGTGGCTGTCATACAACCGGCAGCAATAGCCTCTTGCCCGATATAAGCATGGAAAAAACCACGGATCTTTCCCTCCATTTTGTACTTCTCTTCAGCCATCAGTTCAAACTGGCGGATCAGCTGCATTAATTCGTACCAATAGAGGTAAGTTTCTTTAGAGAATTTGGCTGCCACGGGCAAAAATTTTGAGTCGCAAAAATAAGGGGAAAAAAGGAATTTTAAAGCAGTGATTTTGAGGGAATAAACATGGTTCTGCCGGTCAAATAGTAAAGGCTATCTGGCTTTATGTATTTGGGCATCTTCCTGGCGGCTTTTTAGCTTGCAGCTTGTATCTTCCATCCTATCTTGCAGGCCTTAATGCTTCGTCTTCAACACATATCACTTTATCAGTTCAAGAACTATACGAATAGCTCGTTTGGCTTCTCCGGGAAGATAGTAGGTATTTGCGGCAAAAATGGTGTGGGTAAAACCAACCTGCTGGATGCTATTCATTACCTCTGTTTTACCAGGAGTTATTTTACCCGCCTTGATGGTTCCAATATAAAGCATGGACATTCAGGCTTCCGGCTTGAAGGTAAATTTGAATTGAATAAAAAAACAGAAAAAGCTGTTTGCATTCTTAGGGAAGCCGGGAGAAAAGAATTTTCTGTGAATGATGAACAGTATGATAAGTTTTCCCAGCATATAGGCCGTTATCCCTGCGTGGTGATTGCCCCCGATGATGCAGAACTGATCACCGGAGACAGTAAGGAAAGGCGAATTTTCCTTGACACATTATTATCCCAACTGGATACTGAGTATTTACAGCATCTTATCATTTATACCAAAGTGCTTCAACAGCGAAATTCTTTATTGAAAAATTTTGCCGAGACCGGCAACAGGGATTATGCTTTACTGGATATACTGGATCAGCAACTTATTAAACCGGGTGAGTATATCCTGAACAGGCGAAAAGAATTCCTCGTTTCCTTTTTACCGACAGTAAAACATTTGTACAATGACATAGCTCAGCAACCTGAAAATGTGACCCTGATCTATGACAGTGAATTGCTGTTGGCTTCTTTTGCTGAGTTATTAGCAGTTAACCGCCAAAAAGATTGTTTTGCTCAACGAACAACATCCGGTGTTCATCGTGATGATATTGATATACAGTTTGGTACCCAGTCTTTTAAATCAATTGCATCACAGGGGCAGCGGAAAAGCTTACTCTTTGCCATGAAACTGGCAGAAATGGAAGTACTAAAAAAAGAAAAAGGGTTTGCCCCGCTTCTGCTGTTGGATGATGTGTTTGAAAAACTGGATGAGGACCGCATCGGTAATTTATTGCAAAAGGTTTGCATGAGAAATGATGGCCAGGTCTTTATCACCGATACGAATGAAGAACGACTGACTGCGCACCTGACAGAACTAAATATCAATTTTCAACTCATCTCATTGTAACTTTACATCATGGGAGAATATTCTATCAGTGAAGCGATGCAACAATTTCTCAATGGCAGCCGTATCAAAGGTGGTATACAGGCATTGCAGATAGAAGATGTTTGGGAAGAGATCATGGGAAAGACTATTGCCCGCTATACCGACAAATTGCAGATCATCGGCGATAAATTAATCATCACCACCAATGTGGCTCCGCTTAAAAATGAACTTATTTATCAGAAAGAAAAAATCAAACAGCGGGTGAATGAAGCTCTTAAGCAAAAAGTGATCAATGAAGTGATCATTCAGTAATTACCTATTCCCAAAAAAATCAGTCAAATATTTCATTCCGGTGGCTTACTGCTTCATCGATGATATCATCAGTTGATACAATACCCATTAATACCAGGTTTTTAAATACAGGAAGATGCCGCACATGGTATCGTTTCATAACTTTCATACAATCTTCCACCGTATCATCCACATCTGCAAATGGCAGCCGGGTATTCATCATTTCATTCACACAGGATTTTGTCAGTGGCTTATTCATAAATATTGTCTTCCTGGCCACATCATGTTCTGTAAGTAATCCAAGGAAATTATTGTTATCGTCCATTACGATCAGGTAATCGGTATTCTGGCTGCTCATTCTGCATAAAGCATCGCTTATGGAACAAAACGGAGAAATTTTCTTGAAATGTAATTGTTGCCTGCTGAGGATTGTCGTTACTTTTTCCATAGACTTTTGGTTTAATCGTTAGCAAACCTGTTGGATTCAAATAAGGAGGCTTCTTAAAGGTACAGAATAATAAGGCCTAAAATGCCAGGGAAATAGCAATGTGCAGAAAAACAGCTTTATGAATTTATCATTAAATCTTCAGTAGCTTATTCTATCCTCACCCTGGGATCCACTACTCCGTACAAGATATCAGCCAGGATGTTGATAACAATAAAGAAAGTTGCAGAAATAAGTACAGAACCCATCACCACGGGGTAATCTAATTTTTCAAGTGCATCTACTGTTACCTTCCCTATCCCCTGCCAGCCGAAGATATATTCTACAAAAAAGGCCCCGGCTAATAATTCGGCAAACCAGCCGGTAATAGCAGTGATTACAGGGTTCAATGCATTTCGCAAGCCATGTTTCCATATCACTGTTCTTTTACTCAGTCCTTTTGCGTAAGCTGTACGGATATAATCCTGGTCGAGTACATCCAGCATAGCACTCCTGGTTAATTGTGTAATGATAGCTAAGGGACGAATACCTAAAGTGACGGCCGGCAAAATAAGGTTCTGCATGGTTAACCTTCTGTTTCCTTCATCGTCAATAGCAAACCAACTGCCTGCAATATGCAACCCTGTCCAATCACTTAACACAAATCCGAATAAATAGACCATAATGATACCCATAAAGAAAGAAGGGGCGGATATACCTACAATACTGCTGAATATAGCGGAAGTATCAACCCAGGTATTTTGCTTAACGGCTGCTACCACCCCTAACGGAATGCCTATGAGAATAGCGATAAACATGGCTGCAACAGCCAGCAGCAGTGTGCCCGGTAAAGCCTGTATCAGAATACTCCATACCTCCCGCTTACTCTGGTATGATTTACGCAGGTAGGGAATTTTCAAGCCAATTTTTGTATTTCCTCCCGCAAAAAGTCCCCTGAGTTTTTTCTTTTCAATATCAGCCTT
Source organism: Bacteroidota bacterium (assembly GCA_029558715.1). GTDB lineage: Bacteria > Bacteroidota > Bacteroidia > Chitinophagales > Chitinophagaceae > JJ008. The sequence goes on from JAKQEA010000145.1 coordinate 16,305, forward strand.
ACTGTGAAAACAGATCGGTGAAACATCATTCAGGTAGTGAAGGAACTGTTTGAACCGGGGAATCTTTTCCCCTTTTTCATTGATGAGGTATAGTTCTTTACGGATATTAGCCTGTGTGGTGGAATCACCGGTTTGGCCCATTACAATCCTCGAAGGGTCGCCAAAGCCCTGGAATAAAAAAAAGACAAGCACCACCACTCCTACCAGCACCAGCAGGCCATACAATGTCTTTTTGATAATTAGTTTTATCATGCCTATTGATTCAGGCTATCAGATACCTGAATGGAAGGAATATTTTCCATTTTTGGTGCTCTTTGAATATCAGCTTTTATTCGCTGCATCGTTTTCCCGCTATATTTATTCATCACAATACCTTTTTGTAAATAATAAATACAGGGATTACTTCTGGCAGCCGTTTCAATTGCTTTGAAATCACATTTAAAGACCTGCACATCAGCAAATGCTGTTCCATTCACTGCCGAATGTGCATCACCTGGCTCAGCAGTTATGATATATGAAGGAATATTTTTTGCCTTTGCTGCAGCATATATGCCCGAAAATTTATTTTTCCAGCCAGTTCCGGCTTCAGAGAATTTTTCTATGAATAATAGAATAGCAGATGGCTGTGCTAATACAAATTGAGTTGAATCTACATTGCTATCACCTGATAAGGCAAAGCCTTTTATTGGAGGTTCGTTATTCTTACCTTTCCTGATTATTTTATCGTACCGTTTTACAAATTCATAAGTAGTAGCGCTAAAATCAGCCGGAAACTTATCAGCGGTAAATTCAACCTCCTTGCCTCCTTTTTTATAGATAAAAGTTATTACGGTACTGTCCGGCACAGCATTGGCCGGCATTTTCATTTTTTCTGAAATACTATTGCCTTTTTTAAATGGCAGGCAATCTATTACCGGTAAATAAGTCAGGGTGTACCATTGGAAAAGAAAGCTGAGAATAGTAATACCCAGCATAGCAATAGTGGTTATTTTTTCAGAAAACAGGGGCCTGATATATTTTTGTTTCCATACGAGGAAAAGAATCATCAGGGTAAGTGCTACATCTTTCAGAAATGAAACCTTTGATGTAATAGGCAAACAATCACCGAAACAACCACAATTTTTGGGAGTACCGGTAATATATGTATACCCGGTCAGGAAGGTGAAGAAAACGATCAGTGTTAATAATAACCAGCCGAACAATTTGATCCGCCAGCCGAGAAGCAAAGCAAAACCGGCAATGATCTCAAAAGCGTTCATTAATACTGACATCAGTAATGTCCATGAGTTAAAACCATGCACTCCCCATACTTCGAAGAATTCCTGCATCTTATAGCTCAATCCAAGTGGGTCATTTGCCTTCACCAACCCTGAGAAGATGAACAGGACTCCTGTGAGAATTCGTATGAGAGTTACTGATATTTTCATGCTACATCAATATTAATGCAAACACGGCGTAGTTGATAATATCATGATAGTTGGCATCGATACCTTCGCTGATGATCGTTTTGCCATCATTATTTAATATTTGCCGGATGCGTTGCAGTTTCATTAGTATAAGGTCAACAAAACTCTCCTGGCTCATACTTCGCCATGCTTCGCCATAATCATGATTTTTATCCTGCATGAGTTGTTTGGCCGTATTGATCTTTTTGTCGTACAAAGCAGACACTTCATCTATATTCATTTCTTCTGGTGCATCCTCTGGTAGTTCCAGTTGGATAAGCCCGATTACAGCATAATTGATGATACCTTTAAATTCAGCTGCTATTCCATCAGAAACTTTCTGCTCTCCTTTTTCCTGTATAGTGCGGATGCGCTGGGCTTTGATGAAAATCTGGTCAACGATGGAGATAGTTCGTAGAACTCTCCAGGCTGTGCCATAATCTTTTGCCTTCTTGACAAAGATATCTTTACAGGATACAATGACTTTATCGTATTGCTGGTTAGTTGTTGTCATACGGTGAATCAGGAAAAGTGAGTGGCTGTGATTGAGATTTTATGCGTGTCTTACGCTTTTTTTTATTTACTATTTTCCACTCCCCTAACTTAGCTTCAAAAATAACGAACAAAGGCTAATGTTTACACTTAATTGTAAAGGAAGATTATTGGTAGTGGATAAGCCGCTGGTGATGGGAATTATCAACATTACACCTGATTCGTTTTATGGAGAGAGCCGGTATCAGACTACAGAGGCGGTGTTGAGACAAGCTGAACAAATGCTGAAGGATGGGGCAGCTATTCTTGATATTGGTGGACAAAGCACAAGACCCGGGAGCGAAAAGTTGGGGGCAGAAGCAGAATTAAAAAGAGTCCTGGCTCCTATTGAAGCGATACATAAAAATTTTCCTGAAGCATTTATTTCTGTTGACACCTATTACGCAAAAGTAGCAGCAGAAGCTGTGGCTGCGGGGGCTGGTATTGTTAACGATATTAGCGCTGGTTCCATTGATGAAAAAATGATAGGAACTGTTGCCCACCTAAATGTGCCATACGTATTAATGCACATGAAAGGAACTCCCCAGGATATGCAGCAACAGGCAAACTATTCAAATGTAACCTCTGAGGTACTTGATTTTTTAATCCGTAAAAAAACTGAACTGCAGGAAACCGGTATAAAGGATATCATTTGCGACCCGGGATTTGGCTTTGCCAAAAACATTGAACAAAATTATGAATTATTGCGCCAGTTTTCTGTCTTTAAAATCTTGCATTGCCCTCTCTTACTGGGTATTTCCAGGAAATCATTTATCTGGAAGACGCTTGGCACTACAGCAGAACATGCATTGAATGGCACTACTGTCATCAATACTGTCGGGTTATTGAATGGAGCGGCCATACTTCGTGTGCATGATGTAAAGGAGGCCGTCGAGACTATAAAACTGTTTACCTCATTACAGCAAGGCTAAAATAAAAAAACCCTTACACAGAAGTGAAAGGGTTTGTTTCCATAAAACATTGTAATCAAAACCTTACATCACATTCTACCTTTAGTTTGGTCCATAGGATATTAACTATAGGTATAAGCAAAAAGTACGGTGATATTTATGTTGAAGGTTAGTAATTTCAGGGGGGGCGGACGGGGTTTGAAATAGATCCTGGACTAAAAACGGGGCCTTTCAAAAAAATACCCGCCTTATAAAGACGGGTACAAAGGTGCAGAATTATTGAATACAATAGTTATTTATTTGGTTGAGGAGCGTCAACTTTTTGTGGTTGAGGCTGTGTATGCATAGGCGGCTGTGCAGGTGCCTTATCTTTTAAATCAACAATAGCTATCTCGAAGATCAGTTTTTCATAAGGCCTGATTGGGGAGCCTTGCGGAGGTCTTTCGCCGTAGGCAAGCATAGATGGAATGTACACTTTTGCACTTCCGCCTGGCCTTAATAAACTGACAGCTTCATCAAAACCTTTAATCATCTCTCCAATGCCAACAGTAAATGAATAAGGCTGCACATGATTGAATGCAGAATCGGTGTTGCTGTCAAACTTTTTTCCATCAAAGGTGGTTCCGGTATAATTTACAGAAACGTATTTTCCGGAATCGGCCAGGTTACCATTGCCTGGGTTAATTATCTCTACAAAAGCCCCTGACTTTGTTCGTTGGGTGGTAATTTTTTTGTCGTTGAGATACTTTTGAATAGAAGCGACTTCAGCAGCTTCAAAAATCTTTTCTTCTTTTGCTTTATCAGCTACCTGTGCGCTGTCGCTTGTAAAGATGCCCAGCACTTTTGCATAAGTAAGTATCCTGTCTCCCTTTTTGAATTGTGGAGGAATGCTACCTGGAGGCATTCTCTTAATAAAAGTATCCATCATCTGGGTGGTGGCGACACTGTCACCAAGGTGCAGTTTTGTCCAAATTTCAGATATGTCATAAGAAGTCGTTTGTGCCAACACAGGAATATAGATCGGCATTTTCCCTTCAGTGGTAAAATAAACACTGTCGTTTATCTTTTGAGCAAAACTGAGTTTGATAAAATTCCCAACTTTTACCTGCTGTGTATCCCCACTTTTGAAAAGCTGATAAGGCATGCCACCCGGTGTTTTACGGTAGGATGCTTTTGAGCAGCTTGCTGCGAGTGCACCAACAGTAAGAATGAATAATAAATTTTTAATTGTGTTCATACTTGTTTTATTTATTGTAAAAGGCTTTCATTTTCTTTCATGGCTTGTTTGAATTTTTCAACTGTCTCCTCCAGTGAATCACTACTGCGACCACCGGCTGCGTTATAATGACCTCCTCCTTCAAAATATTTGCGGGCAAAGGTATTACAGTCAAATGCCCCCTTGCTGCGGAAACTCCATTTTCTTTCCTCATCACGGTCAATTACCAGGGCCACCAGTTTTATGCCCTGGATGGTTTGCGGAAAATTCACAAGCCCTTCTGTATCTCCTGTTTTGATGTGATATTTCAGCAGATCACTTTTGGGAATGGCAATCAGCGCCGTATTATACTCATAAAAAATTTCCATCCTATGCAGCAGTACATGACCAATGAAACGCAGCCTATTCTCCAGAAAATTATCAAATAATCCCTCATGGATCTTGCCATGATCTAATCCTCTTGATTTCAGGTCAGCTACCAGCGAATGAACACCTGCATGTGCCGATGAAAAACGGAATGAGCCAGTGTCTCCCACTACTCCGGCATAGATACATTCTCCGATCTCCTCATTTATCTTATCACGATGCCCTGAATTAACTATAAAATCATAGATCATTTCGCAGGTGGAACTTTTTGATGTATCGCTTATTCCATAGTTAAAAGACTCAACATCAGGTTCTTGATGATGGTCAATAAGAATTTTAGTACAGTTTATCTCTTTTAGCTTTTCCGTCATTGTTTTAGTACGATGAAAAATGTTGAAATCGAGACAAAAGAGCCAATCAGCTTCATCTAAAAGAACATCTGCTTTTTGCTTATCCTTTTCATAATCCAGCACATCCTTTGTGCCTGGCATCCAGTTTACCCATCCTGCCCAGTTAGTGGGAGAAATGACGCTAACAGTATGTCCAAACTGGCGGAGAAAGTGCCCCAAAGCAAGGGATGACCCCATTGCATCTGCATCTGGCTTCTGGTGTGTGGTTATCACCACCCTTTTGGGCTGATCTAAAAAAGGAAATATCTCTTGTACGGGTTCCATAAAACGGCTGCGAAGATAAAGAGTTTGGAGTTAGCAGTTTAGAGTTTGTTATTTCTGGTTCAGGGTATTTTTGGGGTTTAAAATAACTGTAAACTGAGAATTATTAACCACCAACTTGACTTACCTTTGCGGCGCTAAAAACAAATAAAGCAACTATGAGCAACAGAACATTTACCATGATTAAGCCGGATGCTATGCGTAATGGTCATGCCGGAGCGATCATTGATCGTTTTATTAAAGAAGGATTCCGTATTGTGGCCCTGAAACAAACTAAACTAAGTGCAGAAAAAGCAGGTGAATTCTATGCAGTACATAAAGAAAGACCGTTTTATGGAGAACTGGTGGATTTCATGAGCAGCGGTGTAATTGTTGCTGCAATACTTGAAAAAGAAAATGCAGTAGCTGCTTTCCGGGAACTGATCGGTGCTACAAACCCTTCACAAGCGGCAGAAGGAACTATCCGTAAATTATACGCCACTTCAGTGGGAGAAAATGCTGTACATGGAAGTGACAGTGATGAGAATGCAAAGATCGAAGGTTCTTTTTTCTTCAGCGGACTGGAGCAATTCTGAGAGTAAATTAATTTCGAGTTTTATGCCGTTTCGTTTTTCGGAACGGCTTTTTAATACCTGGCCCGGATATCTTTCTGCGTAAGTGTGTTAGCCGTATGTTTAAAACTGGCCTTTGACCAGGAAGGCGGGCCAAAGGCGCCCTTTACATTATTTGAAAATCCATATCCTTCCTTTGGAAGTCCCAGGCTGTTTTTATTCATTTTCTGATCATCATTTTCATCATGGAGGATGGCAATGGCATAATCTCCTGATGCAAGGCCTGTAAAAATGACGCTAGCCTTTTTATTTCTGATATCGAGTTTTATTTTTCGCAAGGCTTTTGAGGCATCATCCGGATATCCTGCCCCCTCTTTGAACAAACTTACCAGTACATGCCCTTTGTCGTTTCGAAGGTTTGTGATGACAATTTTTATCCCTTCTTCAACCACAGGTTTGGAAGAGGTAAGGGTAATTAAAGACAGCTGTAAGGCTATTGAAATTATTATTTTCCTTAACATGCTCGATTAACAACCAGAAAGGATAAAGGTTGAGTATTTTTACAAAGTAATCTGATAGCATTTAATTTTTGAAATATCATCATTGAGATCAATCTGGTAGTATACTTCATTGTCTCCATTCCCGAATTTTTTATTTCCATTCTTATCCAGCTGTAGTTTTACAAGAATGATCTTTTTATCCTTTGAAGTTGTCCAGGAAAGCACATGGAGCCCTTTGGGAGTGATCTGGGCCAACCCCTCTCCCCTTTTTGAAGATATGTACAAATAAACAGGATCCTCAGAATCAAGTCCGTTGTCACCATTGAAGTTGTCTGTGCGAACAAGGTATACAATGTGATTAGTGAGGATATTTATTGGCGTTTCTGCTGGTTTTTCTTCATAGTAATATTTTCTTGGGCCAAAGCCATTTATCAGCGCCAGGGTTGATCCGAATAATTTTCGGGTTTGATTTGTTTTTGAATTATAGAAATAGATATCCCTGTAATTACCCCAGGGCAAAAACCCTTTGCCTTTTCCAAAGGCTTCATGATTCTCGCTGTCGATAAGTCGCGGAATTAAAAAATATTCTGAGCTGTCGATCTGAAAAGGGTCAGAATAGTTGATTTCATCTTTTTTTTGTGCTGAACTATTTAAACAGGTATATATTGCTACAACCAAAAAGGAGAAATATTTTTTCATAATGTTACTTTTAAAATTGAATTTAATAAAAGTAACTAATGGCTTACATAAATTAATCGAGTATGTGTATGTAATGAGTCTGTTATCCTATATTTCTTTTACCTTCTTTAGCTTATTTTTAACAGGGGTTACCGTATAACCCTCTTTTTTCAGCAGGTTGATCACTCCCTTATCTCCGGGGAGGTGCCCCGCACCTACTGCTACCAGTAATGACCTTTCTGTCATAAGTGTTTTTAGTTTCTCTACCCAATTGGCATTACGATTATAAAGTAAAATATTAGTAAAGCTGCTAAGGCCAGCATCACTATCCACCATCAATTCTTCCAATTTCTTCAGATCCTGTTGACGATAGGCCTCAAACATGGCATTCATCATTTTGTCATCTCCACTACTTACTGTTGAGCTATCTATATATTTTACCAGCTCTTCTGCCTGGTATTTGTAAGGTATACTGTCCAGAAATCCGGCCTGCTGTGCCATAGTCTCTAATCCCTTTATCTTTTTTTTGCTCTCTTTAGCAGCAGACATAATGACTTGTTCCATAGCCGTAGCACCATCACATGGCATTTCACTTTGAGTAAGTGTTGAGGAAGCCAGTATAGGTTTATAAGTTTCAAGAACTGAAAATGGCAACAGGCTATTCTTATCTTTAAAAAAATTTTTGACTTTTAAGTAATCAGAATCACTTAATAAATCCTTCAGCGTTGTATCACCCAGCATTTTCATCTTACTCATGGCACCCATCATTTCAAAGAGGTTATCCATGTCGATCTCGAAATACACCTCATCACAATCATTAATGATCTTTTTCATATTTTCACTCAACACTGCATCTTCTTTACAGATCATATGAATGGTGCCAAACAGGTACGAAGGTTTTTCCAGGCCATTGCCTTCTATTTTCCAAAGCAAGGAATTAACTACTTCCTGATTATCCTTTTTATCGTTGTTTTTCTGCGCACAACCAACAACCGCCAGCAAACTCAGAAGAAAAACTGAACTAAATCGTAACATAGATGATTTTTTAGCAAATTAGTAAAAAGACGCCTGTTCATACTTAACAGATGCATCAACGGTAAATTGAATATGCTGCCGTTGCAAATACCTTTCCAAAGGGATAAAATGACTTTGTGGCAGTAAAATCAATAAAAAACTTCTTCCCAATACCGGGAAAACCTGACGCCCCATTTTACATGTAATTCAGAAGCAGTAACAGGAATATCGAGAGCCTGTTTCAACGCCAGCACGGGAAGATTAATACCCGCCCCCAGGCCGGCTGAGATGGTTCCCTGTACACGGGGATTTATTTCGAGAATTAAGAATTCCCCGGCTGTTGATTGTTTGACCTGTATGCCAATATTCCCGTGCAACTGTAATTCCTTAATTATGTTCCTGCAGTAATTAATTATATTTTGGTTATTGACAAATTCGCCTTCTACAGAAATTCCATTGATCATTTTTTTGCGTAGCCGGGGTACTACCAACACTGATTCTCCAATATTGCACAGGCAATCCACGGAGTATTCTTCTCCTGACAGGTATTCGCTGATTAATAATTCCGGGAAAGATCCGGAAGAAAGAATTCTGAGTGCATCTGCAAAATTTATATATGTGGAAGTAGGTTTGTAATTGAATAACAAATCGAGTTCATTGATCTTCTCAGTTATAATCCTGAATCCCCTGCTGCCGTTGGAAACGGAAGGTTTGAAACAAACCTGTTTTGCAGGGTAGCCCAATTCAATCACTGCTCTTTCAAATTGTTCAGTTGTTTCAACAATTCGGAATTCAGGAACAGCTATACCTCTCCACTGTAAAAATTCATACAACCGGCTTTTGTTATTAGCGATTTCCAGAGAAGCAAAAGAAGATACCAGTATTTTGGTGCCAACCCTGGCAAATTCTTCAACATGTTGCGAAAGCGGAATTAATTCCTTTGTTACCAACGGTAATATGGCGTGAATGTTCTTTTGCCTGCAAACCGTATATATCGAATCAATAAATGAAGGGTCATCTGCTTTAGGAATAGTAAGAAAATCTTTCGCCAGGTATTTACCGACAGCGTTATTATCAGCATCTGCAACAATAACATCGAATGATGGTTCCAACTTGAGACAGCGTAGTATACCGGCTGCTCCAGGAGCACCACCGCCTGTCAAAAGAATATTTTTTTGTCCGGAGGTCACAGGTTAAATGTAGATGAAATAATTAATTTACTATTGCTTCTTCGCCGTACATCTGATCTTTAAATTTAAGTGAAGGCGATGGAATAAACTGGCCTATTCCCAATTCATTCCACTTTTCATCTACGGATTTTATTGTAGCATCATCTGCCACAATAATATTTGGCCAGTCCCGTTGGAAATTGTCAAATTCTTTTGTCTTTCTTGTACCATCCAACCCCATACAGGCGGTGTATCGGTTATTTAATTGTCTTTTATAAAGGTGGAAATCTCTTTTTGGGTCAAGGTTGTTGCAAAACCTCCAAAGAGCTGTGGGAAGGTCGTTTGCATCAACTGTGTGTTCCACATACAAAATTATTTTTATTCCCTGCAACTCAGGTAGTGCACACACTTGTTCATGCAAACCCTTTATATGACCGATCCTGTTTTTTTCAATCGACAGGATAATACAAGGGATCTCATTTTTTAAAAGAGAAACATTGACAACTTTTATCTCCTTAAATGTATTTTTCAGGTTTGTTTCCAGTATTCCCGGTTGCTGATTGAATATTTCCGGATCGAAACTATCATCCGTCTCTTCTTCTTTCTTAGCTGTACCGTCTATACACATTTTTCCTCCAAAACCCATTTTACTGCAACTATGATCCAATACATCCATTGGGCCTGTAGAGAAATAAATATCAGTGGCCGGATTCAGGTTATTAAAAACATATTTTGCCAACGATCCATAATCCTGGATTTTTACTCCCTCATCTGCTAATACCAGAATCTTATTAAACATCATCTGACCTGCCCCCCACATAGCGTTCATTACTTTTTGCCCCTGCCCGGCATAATCCTTTTTGATCTTTGTAATGACCAGATTATGAAATACTCCTTCGATGGGCATGTCCATATCTGTTATCTCAGGTACCATCGTCATTTTTATAGGAGCAAGAAAGATCCTTTCCGTTGCTTTACCCAGCCAGGCATCTTCCTGAGGGGGTATACCAACTATCGTAGCAGGATAAACAGCATTTTTCTTATGAGTAATAGCTGTGATGTGAAATTTGGGATACCAGTCCGGCAATGAATAGTATCCGGTATGATCTCCAAAAGGCCCTTCCCAGATCAACTCATCATTTGGGTCAACATAGCCTTCAATAATAAAATCTGCATCGGCAGGCACTTCCACATCTGGTTGGGATATACATTTCACCAGTTCTACTTTTTTCTTTCTTAAGAACCCGGCCAGCATATATTCATCCACATTCTCAGGTAATGGTGCAGTTGCAGAATATGCATAAACAGGGTCACCTCCAAGTGCAACTGCCACAGGCATACGCTTGTTCAATTTTTTATATTCCGTGAAGTGTTTGGCGCTTACTTTATGTTTATGCCAATGCATACCTGTAAGCACTGGTCCAAATACTTGCATCCTATACATGCCTACATTACGGGAATTGGTAGTAGGGTCCTTTGTATGAATTACAGGTAAAGTAACAAATGGTCCTCCGTCTTTTGGCCAGCAGGTGATTACAGGCAGTTTAGTCATGTCAGGATTTTCCATTACCACTTCCTGGCATTCTCCTCTTCCCTTTTTTACTTTGGGCATCCAACTGGCAAACTGTCCCAGTTTAGGTAAAAGCTTTAATTTATCAATGATACTTTCTTTAGGAGAAGATAACAAGTGAAAAAGAGATTCAATTTCTTTGGCTACATCATCGAGATGATTAACACCAAGAGCCATACACATCCTTTTTTCACTCCCATAGGCATTCATCAATACAGGGAAATCATATCCTGTGTTTTCAAAGAGTAGTGCTTTCCCACCATTTCCGGATTTGCTGATTCGGTCAGTGATCTCAGCTATTTCAAGTTTTGGATCGACATAGGCTTTAATGCGGAGTAGTTCCCCGGCACTATCTAATGAATCAATAAATTCTTGCTGATTTTTCCAGGCCATGTTGTAGTATAAAGCGGTGCAAATGTACAACACAGCCTGCCACAAATGGTTCAGAAACCGGAGGGAACATTAATAGACGTTAACCGGGCAACCTGTACGGCTTTTTCCTCCACTACCACCAAATCCCCCACCGTTCGAACCAAGACGATATGAAAGATGAATACCGGTGAAATAATACATGTCTTTGAATTTAGGACTACCCCGTTGTGCACCCTTGGCAGGAAAGAACAAACTGCCCCCGGATACCTCATCTCCACGATAAGCCATATCAACAGCCTGTTGCCCTTTTGCAGTCAGCAGATCAAGTTCGTCAACATAATTACCGCTGACATCATCAAGATAATCTGTGAAAAGTTTTCTGATACCAAGCTCTAACCCTATCCTTAGATTGTCGGTAATAGCGAACTTAACACCTCCTCCAAAAGGCAGGGCCATCTGTGTAAGATTGTAAGGCTTGCTGTCCGGATAACCTGCCAACCCCTGTCCTTCTGTACTTAATGGTTTAAGAAAAACCTTTTGATTACCGGCATCATATGCATAGGGATTGAACTTGTAAATAGCCAAGCCTCCAAATACATAAGGAGAGTATTTCCGGTCATATAAATTGAAGAGATAATACTCTCCGACTACACTGAACTCGGTAACAGATGTTTCAAATGAAAGGTTTCTTAATCTTAATTCGGGATCGCTGCTATACCTGTCTGCTCCGCCCACAATACTGTAGGTAAGTCCTGCCCTGAGTAATATCTGGTCAGTCAGTTCATAGCTGCCGGTAATACCGATAGCTCCATTAGTTACTTTTTTAGGGTATATTTTGTCGGTCAGATCTCCATTATAAGCGGATACACCGCCAAACAGCCCAATATGGACTCTTTGGGAAAAAAGCGCAGTTGTCAATAGACAAAAGATGGTAAAAAGGTGGAATTTCTTCATAACTATTATAATTCGTCTAAGAACAAATTTGAGGCCGATGTCAGCCTTTGACCTTTCTAAAACGGGAAAGATTAGTTTGTAGTGCACTATTTGGGAATAAAAAATGCCCTTAGAACGCAATATTTCTGGGACAACGCTGGCTGGCAATGACCTTTTTGTCAGTATGAGCCCCCAAAAGGCTGCTGAAAGCATTTAGTTTGTACTCTACTGTTATTCCAAGGAAATAGTACCAATCCATTTCTGAGGGAGTACCTCTTTGTCTCTATATAAATGACGGTTTGAAGCCCGATTCGTATCAGAGGGGCTAATTTTTTGATTTCAGGCACAGAAAAAATTGCAACTCTGAGGTAATTATCAGCGCCTTGTTATTTATGAAACAACCCTTTGTAGGTGATCCCTAAGCCCGGGTCTTCTGAACAAGATATTTTTCCATAATCATAAGAAATTCCGGTAGCAAGGTCTTCTTCGAGCAACAATGGGCCATCCATATCTACATGGTCAATAAAAGGAAGTAAATGAGCAATAGCTGCAGAACCAATTGTTGATTCATTCATGCAGCCTATCATTACTTTCATACCAAGTTCTCTTGCTTTTTGAATCATGCGTCTTGCGGGAGTGATACCACTACATTTGGTGAGTTTGATGTTAATTCCATGAAAGTGACCAGAACATTTTTCTACATCCTGCTCAAATACACAGGATTCATCTGCATATAGCGGCAACGAAGATTCCCTGAAGAGCACTTTCATACCTTCCCAGTCATCCTTTGCTAGCGGTTGTTCTACCAGCTCCACACCCAGTTCTTCCAATTGTGGAATAAGAGACAAGGCTGTTTCAAGGTTCCAGGCGGCATTTGCGTCAACCCTTAGTGTAGCATCAGTATTTTCTCTCAATGCTTTTACTATAGCAATATCATCAGCGGTACCTACTTTTATCTTATATATTGGCCAGGGTTTTTCTTTCATTTTGGCTACCATCTTATCAATGCTGTCTATTCCGATAGTATAATCGCAGATCGGATTCCCGGCAGTGTCACCTCCCCATAGCTCGTACAATTTTTTTCCTTTTAATTTCCCATACATATCCCATGCTGCAATATCCAGGGCACAAACAAGAAAATTGTTTTGTGGAAATAAGTGATGCAGGTAGTGCCAGTATCTTTCGGGTTCTGTAAAGGCAAATTTTTCTACAAAACTCTTTTTAGCCTCAAGGTCGGCAATCATTTTTTCAACGGGGATATTATAATAGGCAATTGCCGGAGCTTCGCCATACCCTATAATTCCCATATGCTCAAGCTGAACGATAAGAGTAGGCTGATGTGTCTTAGTACCTTTTGAAATGGTAAATGGATGACGGAACTTTAAATTGAATGGCCAGTATTGCACTTTCATAGCAACAAATATAACTTATCCTCTTCCGCTATTCACCACATATCCATTCAATTCTTCATTGAACTCTTTTTCCTTTATCAGGTCTTCTAAAGTTATATGCATTCTGTATTGCCAATAATTTTTCGGATTGGCCGGATTATTTATTCTTTCCTCCTGTGGTTTTTCTCTGCGGAGAGTTTCACTCATGCCAAGAATATCCTGTAACTGAAATATGCTCCACATGGCGGGGGAATAAAGATGCTGCATGATTATGGCCCTGTTGATCCAGGCTTCACAGAATTGAGGAGCATCACCCCACTGCCCCATAACATGATTGTAAAATTGTTGTGTCTTTTCACGGTTTTCTTCCCACCATCCGCGGATAGTACTCATGTCATGTGTAGAGGGAGTAATGACAGACATGTAAGGTGCGTCATTAGGATGAAAAAATTCTTTCTTTGGGTCTTTTGGCATTCGCTGTATTTCCAGGCTCAAAATGCCTAACTGCTGCATTACTTCCGGTACGCAATGTGGTACCATGCCAAGATCTTCGCCACAGACAAGCATATTTGTTGCAGCTTTCAATTGCGGTAGTTTGTGCATTGCCTCTTTGAACCAGAAATCGTCCTGCCTTCTAAAAAAATAATTGATGTATAAAGCCTTTAATTTTTCTTGAACATGGGGAATCAGGTGTTGATACGAATAAGTCTTTTCCATCGATATTCGAAAGTGAAACTCCTGGCCTTGAGAGCCCGGTTCTTCAAAGAGGATGACATTTGAAACCATGTCAAGAAGACCCATTTTCATTGTTTCATTTTCCTCAGTTTCTTCAAGTTGTGAGAAATGGTTTTCGATTTGTACTTGTGTTTTATAAGCTGGGGCTAAATCATAGCTGCCAAAATCGTTTGGTACCAGAAAATTTTCTTTTACTACAGCTGACCGATCTCCGAACTGGTCATAAAGTATTTCGTCAGTAATGAAAGGGCGGCAATACCGTTGATAATCAAACCAGATACCATTTTCGCCAAATTCATTGATATGCACAGGAAGGCAGGGAACAAATCTTCCCATAATACCCTGCACTGCGTCAGAAGGGATACTCCAGATACGGAAGAAGCCCAGTATATGATCTATCCTGAAAGCGTCGAAGTAATTGCTCATTTGTTCAAACCGCTGCTTCCACCAGGAAAAATCATCTTCCTGCATCCGTTTCCAGTTGTAAGTTGGGAAGCCCCAGTTTTGGCCGATTGCAGTAAAATCATCAGGTGGCGCCCCCGCCTGCCAATCCATATTGTATAACTGAGGGGCCATCCACGCATCGCAACCATTTCTGTAAATTCCAATAGGGATATCCCCTTTGATAACGATCCCCTTTTTATGAGCATAATCAACAGCATCTTTTAGCTGCAGGTGCAAATGATATTGAATGAAACAATAGAATCCTGCCTGCTTTGCTGTGGAAGAATTAGCCGCAAATAGTTTTTCTATGTCATTTTTTTTGTATGTGCTGTTTGCCTTCCATTCACTGAAATGAGATGTACGGTATTTGTCCCTGAAATAGCAAAAAGCTGCATATGGCTGTAACCAATGCCTGTTATCTTTATGAAACTGTTTATAATCATCAGTTTCAAAGCAATCAGTTCCCATCACATCATAAAGTTCCTTCATTACAGAAAGCTTGAATTTGATTACTGTTTCATAATCAACAACGGGTAGTTCATTTAACTGTTTCTGTTTCTTCTTTAAAGAAATAAGCTGACCCGAATATTCTTTTCCGGCAACTTTTGAAAGGTTAATATATAAAGGGTGTAATGCAAATGCTGAAATGGCAGCATATGGATACGAATCAAGCCAGCTGTTAGTAGCAATTGTATCATTTACTGGCAATAACTGAATTAGTTTCAACCCAGTTGCTTTTGACCAGTCAACCAGCAGCTTTATATCAGTAAACTCTCCTACACCAAAGCTGCTCTTACTTCTTAAACTGAATACCGGGATAGCAACACCGGTACCCTTCCATGTGTCATTAGGCAATTGTACAAATCCATCATGTAGTATGCTCAGTTTCTTTTTTGCAGCATCCGTATACAAAATCCTGTTATCACCATTTTCAAAAACAGTAAAACTTTTCTCTTTGGTATTATATATGCCATATTTGTAAGCGATTGGAAAACTGCATTCCAACAAGTTCAATTTTATCTCCCACCAATCACCATTTTTCCCAAGCAGCATAGGTTTATCGGTTGACCAATCACCTAATTTTAAATTGCTTCCCAACAGGCAAAGAGCTTCGCCTTTTTTTAATAAAGGAGCTTTGACCCTGAAAATATGTGTGGGGTCTTTATCAGAATCAGCTTTTATTTTTGAGTGATCTTCTTTAAGTAAAACATTTTTAAATGGAGCAGTAAAGAAAGAATTTTCATATTCACCCGCATGGTTCCATATGTCTGATGTAGTTATCTCTGAAATGTCTTTTAGTAAAGAAATATTCCTGTCATGCCCCCATTCGAACAACAGTTCTCCGTCTTCATTTTTCAAGATATATTTATAGACAATATTTTTGGGTGCATTTTTTCGATTAATTTCTATGCTGCCATGCCAGAATTCATCGTTAAGATAATTCATTGCAATAGCCTTTGATGGATCATTGTTTCCCAGTTCATCTGCATTACCGGTAATCCATATACTTTGCCCGTAACGGGTATGAAAGCGTAAGTAAAACTGTATTTTTATCACAATCGTTAGTTCTGAGATTCTAAAAGCAAGTTATTGTGTTTTTTCGACACATTATAACGAAAGTAGAAAAAATAGCCATTGCTATCGACATTTAAATGATTTTTTTCAAAAAAAAACCCACAACGGTATGATTTTAAATTATAAAGGATGGCAAACCATTTTTTTGATATGCCTGGGACTTTTCGCCGGAACCGCATTTTGCATGAAATGGATGGAGCCGCAATTTCTGTATAGGGGAACATCCTTTACAATCATTGGGCTCGAAATATCATATCCTCTCGAAAAAGTACAGGAGATACTAACGGGGCTTGATCATGAGGTTCAAATAATACTTAGCTACCACCTGTATTTTGATTATGCTTTCATGACCGGTGTTTATCCCGGGATAGCGGCACTTTGTATGATGGGAAGTCAAAAATCAGGAAGTATTATTTTAAAAAGAGTGCTTATTGTTATAGCACTTCTTCAAGTAATTGCCTTTTACTGCGACATAAAGGAAAACGGTTATTTATTCAAATGGTTAAATGATCCGGTATTGGAAGATGAATTTCAGAAATATCATATTATGGTTGTGATCAAGTGGGTTATAGCCCTAACAGGTGCATTGGTGGCAATTCCATTTGCTCTCAGGAAGAGGAAGCATGGTCATTAAAAACTGTTTTTTTGATTTACTTCTACCACCCTATTTTTGCATAAAATTTTTAAAAATGGAGCAAACAAAAAAGTATAGAGGCCTTTGGTGGTTAGTTTTTTTTGCATCTACTGCCGCACTGATTTTTGCTATTTATTCCCACTGGGAATGGCTGACATTGATACTCCCTTTTCAAACTACGGCCTTTGTAAAAGCAATGGATATTATGTAACAATTCAC